>NZ_VOBM01000055.1:0-38408 GCF_008370005.1 Pseudomonas sp. ANT_J28 | reverse complement strand
TTGATCATCTTTACAACTTCCAGCTTGAAGCTGTCGTCGAATACTTTGCGTTTGTCGGTCATGGAGAACTCCTCAATAGGTGTATTTTCCACCTATCGGGGTGTCCGGGGAAATTAGACCACTGCATCCGCCGCCCCACCGCTACCCTCTTCCGTCAACTTGCGCCCAATCTCCCCGTAAATCCCCTGAGCCATGGCCATCAACCGATCCGATTCCGGCGTTTGCGGCATCGGCGGCAATCCGCGCTGAAGTGTGGTAGTGACTTCTGTGTCAGCAATCAGCTTGTCTTTGGAAACCCGCGCCAGGTCCTTCTCGATCCGGTCAAACTCTTCCGGCACCGCCGCCCGCACATCGGCCTTGGCGGTGGCTTGATCCGGAATAACGTTGATGCGGTCGCTGGCCTTGAGCACGGCGGTGGCACTGCCTTTTTGATTTGCGCGCAGTCCTTGAAGTCGAGGTTTTTCAGGACTTTCAGCGCGTAGATCCCGGCAACGATGCCGCCCTTGTCATCCATCACACCCGGTTCATAGCCGGAACCGGAGTCGATGTTCACCAAACGTTCGAGTAACTTCAGGGCTTCGCCCTTGTACTGTTCGGAATCGGCGAGGACTTGTTTGTGCGGTTCGGCGAAGGCAGCGGGAGCGAATGCACCGAGGGCGAGGGTCAGGCCAAGGCTGGTGGCCAGCAGGGAGCGAGGAAGATTGAACGTCAGGAATCGATCCTTGTTTCGTGTCGGGGGTGGAAAACACCCTGCTTGACTGCGGGGCAGGGCTCTAGACCGAATGCGACACTTGCAACCACGCAGAAGCGTGGGAACGATCACGTTTCACACCGAATCAAGTAATTCGTGATGCGGTTCGCCATCGCCGCAACAGATGACGCGGTTGCGACCGGTGGCTTTGGCTTCGTAGAGCGCCTGGTCGGCGTCGTTGAGCCACAGGGTCGCGTCGGTGTGTGCCGGGTTGAAGGCGGCCAGGCCGATGCTCAGGCTGACTTTCAGCGCCGGGCTCTGCTCATAACCCAAGGTGGCGAAGCGATCACGCAGGGCATCCATCACGGCCGCAGCGCTCGTGAGCGGAAGGTCCGGGAGGATCACGCAGAACTCGTCACCACCGTAGCGCCCGGCAACATCCGCCGCGCGCAAGTTCTGCTTGAGCATTTTGCTCAACTGACGCAGGACGATGTCCCCGGCAACGTGGCCGTAGGTGTCGTTTATGGATTTGAAATGATCGATGTCGATCAGCGCAATCGCCCCGCCCTGCTGCTGACGTTTGCAACGCTGGAATTCGACTTCCAGCTTATCCTTCCAGGCGCCGTGGTTCAGCAGGCCGGTGAGGCTGTCGGTGCGGCTCAGGGCCAGCAATTCACGCTTTTGTCGGCCGAGGGTGTGGGCCTGGCGGAAGCAAATCCAGCCCAATGCCAGCGGATACAAACACATCAAGGGCAAACAGGCATACATCTGCAGTTGGCTGGTTTGCGGGATGAAGGCGGGGGAGAAAATCAGCAGTCCGACGCCCATCCCGAGAATCTGCGCCACGGTTCCCGCTAACAGGAACCGTAAACCACCAATGGCCACATTGTTCATCGCCATCATGGCCAGGGTCGTCGCGCCGGGCAGCGGATTGAAGTGCATGGCAGCAACCCAAAAGCCGCCGAGAAAGGCGTCCACCAGCAGGTTGCGGTGTTCGGCGTGATAAGGCACTTGCGCGCGACGCGCCCATTGATAAGCCAGGGGCGGCCAGAGTACGGCGTTGAGCAACATCGCCACCCAGACCCACGGTGCAGGGTTGAGTGGATACATCGCCGCGCTCACGAGCAACAGCCCCAAAGCCAAACCCAGGGTTCGCGATGTATAGAGCCTCCTGGCCAGTGAAAGTCCTTTTCCTCCCGTTTTTCCCATAGAGGCCTCTGCGCCACTGAACGGAACCTGAAAACACAAGGGCTTCAAGTGTGGTGAGAGTCTATCAGGGCAACGGCAAATAGCCATCACCGGCCGGCGGGTTGAATACCAAGGCATCGCTATGAGGCGAGCGCCCAATGTGTGGATATACATGAAAGAAGGGTTCGATCAATAACGATAAAAAAGGAGGCCCATGCAAACCTTTCAAGTGTTGATCATCGGCAGCGGTTTTGGCGGCCAGTGCGCGGCGATCAATTTGCTCAAGGCAGGCAACAGCGATTTCCGTCTACTGGAACGGCGGGATTTTTTCGGCGGCACCTGGTGCCAAAACACCTACCCTGGTGCCGCGGTCGACGTGCCCTCGCCGCTCTATTCGCTGTCCTTCGCGCCCTACCGCTGAACGAAAATGTTCGCCGAGCAGGCCGAACTGCACCACTACACCCAGTACGTGGTGGAGCACTTCGGCCTACGAGACAAGGTGGAACTGCAGGCCAATGTCGAGCGCATCGAATGGGACGATGACGACAAACGCTGGGCGGTGCACACAGCAAGCAAAGGCACGTTCCATGCGCAGTTCCTGATCAACGCCACCGGGCCGCTGAGCCAACCCGTGATTCCACACTTCGAGGGCCAGGAGCGGTTTCAGGGCAAGACTTTTCACACCAACAACTGGGATCACGCCTACGATTACCGGCAAAAACGCGTGGCCATCGTTGGCAGCGGCCCCAGCGCCGCCCAGGTGATTCCGACGATTGCCCCGGACGTCGAGCATTTGCATGTATTCCAGCGCACGCCTCACTGGGTATTGCCTCGGGCCGACCGCGCCTTTGGGCCTTTCCAACGTTGGTTGCTGGGGCTCAAACCGGCCTACAAACTGTTGCGCTGGATGATCTACTGGCTGTTCGAAACCCGAGTGATTGCCTTCAAGTATTCGAAACCAGCGATCCGCTTGGTCCAGCAACACGCTCTGCGCGTTCTCAAGCGGCAAGTGCCCGACCCTGAACTGAGGCGAAAACTCACGCCGGATTACGCAATCGGCTGCAAACGGATAATCGTCTCAAGCACCCTGTATCCAGCGCTGGGTCGCAGTAACGTGAGCTTGCACAGCCGCGAGCAAGGCATCGCCGCCATCGATGAAACCGGCATCGTCACCCAGGACGGCCAACACATCGACCTGGACCTGATCGTCTGGCCCACCGGTTACGACGCCACCGACGGGGTGATTTCCTACCCGGTCACCGGCAAAAACGGCACACAACTCAAAGATTTCTGGGCCCAGTATCCGCGGGTCTATCTCGGCACCAGCCTGCCGGACTTCCCCAACCTGTTTATCGTCACCGGCCCCAACACGGGCATTGGCCACACCTCGGCGCTGTTCATCATCGAGTCCCAGATGAATTACATTCTCGATTGCATCCGCACGTTAAAAGAACACGGTTTGCGCAGCATCGAAGTACGCCCCGAAGCAGAACGTACCTACACTGAAATGATCCACCGGGAAATGGAACGCACCGTATGGAAGTCCGGGGGCTGCCACAGTTGGTATCAAAGCAAGAGCGGTCATGTGATTGCGATGTTTCCGGGCTTCAGTTTCAGCTATCACCGGTTGACCAGGGCGCTGAAACCCGCCGATCACATTCTGTCCTGATCACGTAAAAGGAAGATGCCTGATGCTTTTGTTGGTTGTCGCAATCGCAGTTTTCGCGGCCTGGAGCTGGTTGAGTTACCCGGCCATCGGTTCTTGGCTCTATGACCTGGACATGTCGATAGAGGCCAAGCTGTATGGACTGCACAAAATTGTCGTGCCGATCGCCGAAATGACCGTCTCGACCTGGCAAGGCGGGCCGTACGAAGCGTCCAGCAGCGTGCTGATGCTCCACGGCTACAGCGCCGACAAGAACATCTGGCTGCGTTTTGCCCGGCACTTTGTCGGCAACTATCGGGTGATCATCCCCGACATCGCCGGCCATGGCGAAACCGGCTTCAAGGCGGGCGGCGGCTACGACATTCCCTTGCAGGCCAAGCGGATGATCCAGTTGCTCGATGTCTGCGGCGTCGAGAAAGTCCATGTGATCGGTAACTCGATGGGCGGTTACATGGCAGCATGGCTGGCGGCAACGTACCCGGATCGCATCGTTTCGGTGGCCCTGATCGACCCCGCAGGTGTCACCGCGCCCGAAGCCAGCGACCTGGAGCGGCATTTGGCCAAGGGCCACAACCCGTTCCTTATTCACTCAAGGGAAGAATTCCAGCGTTTCTACGCCATGACCATGGCCGAACCGCCGTGGGTACCCAAGGTGGTGCTGGACGCCATCGCGCAACGCTATGAACAGAGTCGCGATGAGCTGGAAGAAATCTTCAACGACTTCCGTGCCAGCCCGCCGATGGAGCCGAAACTGCCCGACATCAAGTGCCAGGCGCTGTTGCTGTGGGGACACAAGGACCGCTTGATCGATGTCAGCAGCGTGGCGATCTGGAGCAAAGGCATCGCCGATCTGCGAGTGGAAGTCTGGGACCACACCGGCCATATGCCGATGGTGGAACAACCGACGAACACGGCGCGGTTGTATCGGGAGTTTTTGGCATCGCTGCGTTCGGAAAGCCCTCAGGATCAGCGGCTGCATTGAACCAACAGTCCTTTGCAGAATGAAGTTCGTAAGATTCTTCGTTTGTCAGCGCCGCGCAAGGCTGCGATCTTTTCCCGCATCCTTTACGTCACCGCGCCAGGAATTCTTTCATGAGTCACCCGAACTTCGTCAGCCCTGACCTGATCCGCCAACGCTTCTCCAAAGCGATGTCCGACATGTACCGCGAAGAAGTGCCGCTGTACGGCGCGCTGATGGAACTGGCGGAACAGACCAACCGTCACGTGCTGGACAGCGATCCACAGATCGCCCGACAGTTGAACAGCACCGGTGAAATCCAGCGCCTGGACCTGGAGCGGCATGGCGCGATCCGTGTTGGCACCGCCGATGAACTGGCCACCCTCGCCCGGCTGTTTGCGGTGATGGGCATGCAGCCGGTGGGTTATTACGACCTGACCCCGGCCGGCGTGCCGGTGCACTCCACGGCTTTTCGCGCGGTGCATGAAGCGGCGTTGCAGGTCAGTCCGTTCCGGGTATTCACTTCCCTGCTGCGCCTGGAACTGATCGAAGACCTGGAACTGCGAGCGTTCGCCCAATCGGTGCTGGATAAGCGTTCGATTTTCACGCCCACTGCGCTGATTCTCATCGAGCGCGCCGAAACCCAGGGCGGCCTCACCGAACAGGAGGCTCAGGATTTCGTCGAGCAGGCGCTGGAAACGTTCCGCTGGCACCACACCGCCACCGTGACCGCCGAGCAGTACCGCAAACTCAGCGCCCAGCATCGCCTGATCGCCGACGTGGTGGCGTTCACCGGCCCGCATATCAACCACCTGACGCCGCGCACCCTGGACATCGACATGGTCCAGGCGCAAATGCCTGCCCACGGCATCACCCCCAAAGCGGTGATCGAAGGCCCGCCCCGCCGTCAGTGCCCGATCCTGCTGCGCCAGACCAGTTTCAAGGCCCTGGACGAGCCTGTCGCCTTCACCGATCAAGCCGAGAATCGTGGCAGCCACAGCGCCCGTTTCGGCGAAATCGAGCAACGCGGTGCTGCACTCACCCCCAAAGGCCGGGCGCTTTATGACCGTTTGCTCAACGCTGCCCGTGATGAATTGAAAGATTTCCCCAATGAAGCCAACGCCGCTCGTTACAACGCGCTGATGGTGCAGCACTTTGCAGAATTCCCTGACACCGTTGAGGGCATGCGCCGAGAGGAACTGGCGTACTTTCGCTACTTCGTCACGGAAAAAGGGTTGGGAGCCGACGAGTTGAAATCGTGGTCGCTGGAGGATCTGCTCAGCGGCGGGTATTTGCGGGTTGAACCGTTGGTGTACGAAGATTTCCTGCCAGTCAGCGCAGCGGGGATTTTTCAGTCGAACCTGGGGGATGCGGCGCAAACCCACTATGGTGTGCAATCGAACCGGCAGGTGTTCGAAAAGGCGCTGGGGCGATCGACGATTGATGAGTTGGCGTTATATGCCGAGACACAGCGGCGCTCGATCGAGGAATGTTTCGCCGCTATTACGCGATGACACGTTGAAAAGATCGCAGCCTGCGGCAGCTCTTACAGGAGTCCCATGTAGGAGTTGCCGCAGCCTCGGGCCGCGTTCGGACGATCTTTTGATCCTATTTCAGCTTCGCCAACAATGCCTCAGCGGCAGCCTCGGACGACGCCGGATTCTGACCGGTAATCAGCAAACCATCAGTGAGCACATAACTGGCCCAGTCAGCCCCCTTGGAATAGACACCACCCTTCTCCTTAAGCATGTCCTCCACCAAAAACGGCACAACCTTCGTCAGTTGCACTGCCTCTTCCTCAGTATTGGTAAACCCCGTCACGCGCTTGCCTTTGACCAGCGGCTGGCCATCCGCGCCCTTGACGTGACGCAACACACCCGGTGCGTGGCAGACGGCCGCGACCGGTTTGCCCGCCTGGTAAAACGTCTCGATCAGAGCGATCGAAATTTTGTCTTCGGCCAAATCCCACAGCGGGCCATGGCCGCCCGGATAGAAAATCGCATCGTAATCTTCAGCTCTCGCGCTGCTCAGCAGAGCGGTAGACGCCAATGCGGACTGGGCGGCGGAATCTTTGCGAAAGCGCTCGGTGGCTGCGGTTTGCGCGTCGGGCTCGTCGCTTTTTGGGTCCAGCGGTGGTTGACCGCCCTTGGGCGAGGCCAGGGTCAACTGAGCGCCGGCGTCCTTGAAGGCGAAATACGGTGCGGCGAATTCCTCCAGCCAAAAGCCGGTTTTCTTACCCGTGTCACCCAATTGATCGTGTGACGTTAGAACCATCAGGATTTTCATGTCGTTCTCCTTGAGTTCGCAGATGTTCATTCATCTCGGCGCTGAGTTTGACCTCCAGGCTGCAGCAATCGTTGCACCTGTCACCCTAGCGGTTCTGCTACCGGTTTTCGGCAAATCAGACGATGGGTCACCGAATGATGGCCAACCGCCTTGATGCGCAAGAAGTTGCGCACTCACCGCTGCAAAAGCTCTTCCCGGGTGGCTGATCGCCCGGCCTGTCAGGCGCCCCAGCCAAGTGCGCAAGAAGTTGCGCAGTACTGCGCAACTTCTTGCGCACATCCACAGGCAATCGCGGCCGAACAATCTTCGCGAGCGCTGAAAACCCTCTCAACCACCTGATTTATATAACCTTAACCGTTTCTGGCACGGACCTTGATAACAGTCAGGCACCCACCGGGCGATACCGCCTCCCGGGCACCCTAACTTTTAGCAAGGAGCACATCCATGGCTACACCAGCGTACATGTCCGTCACTGGCGAGAAACAAGGTCTGATCACTGCCGGCGCGTTCACCGCCGACTCCGTTGGCAACACCTACCAGGAAGGTCACGAAGACCAGGTCATGGTTCAGGCTTTCAGCCACGACGTGATCATCCCGCGTGACCCGCAGTCCGGCCAACCGACCGGTCAGCGCGTCCACAAGCCAGTCGTGATCACCAAGGTGTACGACAAGGCTTCGCCACTGCTGCAGGCGGCTCTGACCTCCGGCGAGCGCATGAGCGAAATCGTTATCCAGTGGTACCGCACCTCGGCTCAAGGTACCCAAGAGCACTACTACACCACCAAACTGGAAGACGCGATCATCGTCGCCATCAACAACAAAATGCACAACTGCCAGGACCCGTCGAACTCGCACTTCACGCACCTGGAAGAAGTGCAATTCACCTACCGCAAAATCACCTGGACCCACGAAGTATCCGGTACTTCGGGTTCCGATGACTGGCGTCAGCCGGTCGCCTAACTCAGGCCGACCGTCTCAAGCATCGGCCAGCTCTGCTGGTCGATGTTGTTTTCGCCTTTCCAGAATTTTGCGTCTGCTGATTCCTGTTTCAGGTATTGGCGTGCGCCGCAGCACTGCACGAGGAACAAGGGATGTTCGCGCCGGCCAATCAGACTCACTTTGCCCTGACTATCGAAGGTCTGGATAACGATCTCCAGGTGCTTGCCCTGCAAGGTCGGGAAGCCATCAGCCAGCCTTTTGTGTTTGAGGTGGAGCTGGTCAGTGAACAGCCGTCCCTAGACCTCGAGACCCTGCTGCACAAACCGGCCTTCTTGCAGCTCTCGCCTGACGGCAGCGGCATCCATGGCCAGATCTACCGCGCCGCCCAAGGTGATTCCGGCAAACGCCTGACCCGCTACGCGGTGACCCTGCGTCCGCAATTGTCCTACCTGGCGCACCGCATCAACCAACGCATCTTCCAGAACCTCACCGTGCCGAAAATCATCGGGATGGTCCTCGAAGAGCACGGCATCCAAAGCAATGCCTACGAATTCCAAGTCGGAGCGATTTATCCCGAGCGCATTTACTGCGTTCAGTACGATGAATCGGATCTGCAGTTCGTCCAGCGTCTGTGCGAGGAGGAAGGTATCCACTACCACTTCCAGCACAGCGCCACGGCCCACAAGCTGGTGTTCGGTGATGACCAAACGGTGTTCCCGAAACTCGCCCCCGTGGCCTACCAGCAAGACTCCGGCATGGTCGCCAACGACCCGGTGATCAAGCGCTTCGACCTGCGCCTGGAAACCCGCACCAGCCGCACCACCCGCCGCGACTACGACTTCGAAAAACCGCGCCTGACGCTGGAAAGCGAAAATCGTGGCGATGCCCTGCCCGACCTCGAAGACTACGACTATCCCGGTCGCTTTATCGACCGCGAACGCGGCAAGCACCTGGCCAAACGCGCCCTCGAACGTCACCGCAGCGACTTCCAGCTCGCCGAAGGCAAAAGCGATCAGCCGTTGCTGGTCAGCGGCCACTTCCTGGCCCTGACCCAACATCCAAAAGCCAAATGGAACGATCTGTGGCTGCTGACCGAAATCCTCCACGAAGGCAAACAGCCGCAAGTGCTGGAAGAGTCTGTCACCAGCAGCACCACTAACCTGAAAGACGATTTCCACCAGGGCTACCGCAACCGCTTCCAGGCCACCCCGTGGGACGTGCCGAACCGGCCACCGCTGACCCAGAAAAAGCCGCGCATCCTCGGCAGCCAAAGCGCCATGGTCACCGGGCCAAAAGGTGAAGAAATCCACTGCGACCAATACGGTCGCGTCAAAGTGCAATTCCATTGGGACCGCGAAGGCCAGGCCGATGACAAGACCAGCTGCTGGCTGCGCGTTTCCTCCGCCTGGGCCGGCGCCCACTACGGCGGCATTGCCATCCCGCGCATCGGCATGGAAGTGCTCGTCACCTTCCTCGAAGGCGACCCCGATCAACCGCTGATCAGCGGCTGCCTGTACCACAAGGAAAACGTCGTCCCGTACGCCCTGCCGGCGAACAAGACCCGCAGCACCTTCAAAACCCTGAGCTCCCCCGGTGGCGGCGGTTACAACGAACTGCGCATCGAAGACAAAAAGGGCCAGGAACAAATCTTCCTGCACGCCCAGCGCGACTGGGACGAAAACGTCGAGCACGACCAGAAAATCCGCGTCGGCAACGAACGCCACGACACCGTAGAGAAGAACAGCTACAGCGAATTCAAGGCTGAAGAACACCACACCGTCTACGCCGACCGCAAAGTCGAAACCCGCGCCAACGACCACCTCACCGTGGGCGTCAACCAACACATCAAGGTCGGCACCGGCCAGTTCATCGAAGCCGGCCAGGAAATCCACCTGAGCAGCGGCATGAAAGTCGTGCTCGAAGCCGGCAGCGAACTGACCCTTAAGGGCGGCGGCAGCTTCATCAAGATTGATGCGAGCGGCGTGACCATGAGCGGGCCGGTGATCAACATGAATTCCGGGGGGAGTCCGGGGAATGGAACGGGGGCGGCACCGCTGATGCCCGGCGTGCTGAAACAGGCGGATGCCGACAAGGCCGGCCAGGTCGTTGCGCCTTCCCTTGCATCGTATAAAGCGCAAGCAAAAACGGGGGCGCTACTACCTACCCCTTCGTGTCACCTCGATGCCTCCGGCCATTGCCCCATTCACCAGCCGGGTAAAACAGCATGATGGACTCGATTCCTTCGCCGTTCGAGCAAGCTGCGTCACCGGGCACCATGTGCCTGATTCTGGATGGCAGCTTTGATGCGGATTTGCTGACGCGTCTGTTTCAAGGTGACGAACAATCTCGCCCTCGGTGTATTCCACTATTCCTCAACACGCCATATGCCGAACTTCAACCTGCTGGACCTTACGTTGTCGTGTGCCCTGCAAAAGGCGACTCGACGGCCTATGCCAGTGCCTTGCTGGAGCAGTCCGACGCCGGTTGCGTGGCCTGGCTGAGCAATGAGCAAGCCTTGGATAACGGGGTTGAACACTGGCAAAGCCTGCTCACTGTGCGCACCGACGACGCGCCGCAACAAATGATGCGGTTTTTCGATCCACGTTGGTTGGAGCCCCTGCTGCGCAGCCTCAATGAAACTGAGCGCGCCCAGTTTATTGGGCCGTTCACCGGCATGGCCTGGCGTAACGAAATGGGCTGGTGGTATTGCGCCAAGGCCCCCAAAAGTCCCGCCACCGAACTGCAACCGCCCGCTTGGCTTTACTTGAGTCCAGAGCGCGAAGAATCGATTGAGCAAGGTCGATTGAAGGTCATTGCAGCACGCTTTGCCGAAGACTATCGCGAAGTGTTGCCTGCCGAAGACACCGTCGAGTTTGTACTTCGTCAATTGCTGGCCGGACAACAAGCGGGCTACCAACAGATGGCAGATCAGGAGCGCTGGCTACGCCTCGCCATAAGCCGTGGAGACTCCTTTTGGGCAAACGCCCCGGATGCAGAACTTCTGGCTCGTAACGACGTGGCGCTGGGTGAAAAATTGACTCAGCTGGAAAGCCTTTGAATCACAAGGACGATGAGCAATGAGCAACACCTACACGGTTAAAAGTGGCGACACCCTCGGCAGTATCGCCAGTACGAACAAATGCTCGTCGGCAGACCTGCGGGCACTGAATCCAATCATTACCGACCCCAACCACATCAAGGTCGGCTGGGTGTTGACGTTGCCCGCAGCCAAAATATTGCCGCCGCCCAAGCATGCGGACAACCAGAGCACCACCAGCGTCAAGGGCGAAGCCCAATGCAAGGACGAACTGGTGGACGTGGTGCATATCACCGGTGAAGACACTTTTTACGTTCTGTCGGAAAAAGAGTCAAAAGCACTCAAAACGCAGACTGACCTCGTCAAGAAACTCATGGACGAGCTGCACCAGAACCTGGCCAAAGCCACCGAAACGAGCAAATGCACCAAAGCGTCAAATCCTCAGACCAGTTGCGCCTGCTCGCGCTGTGTCAAAGACGCCTGGAACGCCAAGGCCGAAGGTGCCGGCCTGGTGCAGCGATCAGAGCCACCGCCGGAAAAAGCGACCGCAAAGGCGGTTACGCGCAAAGAAGACTTGCAAGGTCAGTTGGCAACCGTGCAACAGGCACGTGACTGGTATCAGCGTTATACGCCGAAGGTATCGCTTGGGGGCAACTACCTGGAGAGCAACTGGAAACAGCTCCAAGCTAAAAAAGTACTCGAATTGAACGCCGAGATTGAATCCCTGCGAACCAAAATCGCAGCGCAAGGAAAGGCCGAAGCCGGCGACAGTTCCACCAGCGCCAACAGCGCTGCGCCTGACATCAAGCATGGCAAGGGAAAAACCTCCGAAAGCCAAAAGGGTCGGCAAGTAAAAACGGGCATTACCGTCATCGAAGTCATCTCGTTCAGCGACCCAAGCCGCCGGCACTACATACCGATGAGTTACCGGGAACAGCTTGACTGGAAAGTGAAGGTCAGCACGAAGGTAATGCAGGGCAAGCCGCTCGATAAAAACCTGGCTAAAGAACTGTTCAAGGACATTAAGTCCGCCGTCAATGAAAGCCGTAAAACCAGTCCCCTAGGCGGTCTGGAAGCCAAATTTACGACCTGGACGAGCAAGGACGACAATTTGCTTAATGCGCTGCATAAAGAATGCTCCTGGACTTCCAACCAGGCAGACTCGGCTAAATACGCCGTCTCCGCCGAAGCCCACGCCTTCCGTTTCGCCGCCACAGCCAGCGCCGGTATCAATAGCTGGGAACCCGGCAAGGGCAACATCGAAGTGGGCGTTAAGGCCAGCGCTGCAATCTCGCTGGCGGAAGGTTCGGTCGCACTCAAGAGCTTCTTCCCCGACCAGGGCGGGTATGTGGTGCGGATGCCTTACCGCAACGCCGAAGGCAAGGAAGTGGTGAGCGACATCGGCATCTTCCGTCTTGACGGAAAAGTGGAGCTGTCGTGTTTCGTCGGTGCGACGGCGCAAGGCCAGGCTGGCGTTAAAGCACAATACAAACCCAAGGAAGTTGAAGCTTCTGGCGCGACGGCGTTGCTCAGTTCACCCAGTATGGCGGTGGATAAAAAGCGTGGAGGTGCCGTAGGTTTGAAGGGCAATGCCTTTGCCGGCGTGCAAAGTGGCGGTACTGTCACCGGGACGTTGAAGTGGCTTGATCCGGCCAAGCAAGGTGGCGGCAAGATTGTGGCGGGTCAAGCAAATGACAGTGGCAGTACAGACTGGGCGAGCCTGGTTGAGATCAAGACTGAAGGCAACGTGGCGCTTGGCATTGGAGCAAGTTTTGATTTCGGCATTATCATTCGAAGTGATCGCTTGGAAATTAACTGCAAGGCCAGCCTGGTATTTGGTCCGGGTGCCGGCGGTGGTTTTGGAACGGCGGTGGATTTAGAGCAGGTCGGTAATCTGGCGTATGTGTTTTGCAGTGCATTGTCGAAAGCGGATTTTCACTACCAGCTTGCAGTGACTGAGGATGCTTTCAATTACATGGCCCAAGGTCTATTTCAAATCGCCACGCATCCCGGAAACGCTGCAGCCAAGGCATTTGAGGATGGGGCGAGTAGGATGGGGCTTTGGTGGGAAGATCGAAAAGCCACTAAGCTAGAAGCGCAACATTTGGCGAAATATTTACTCGACAATCAGTCCATCATTGTAAATGGCAAAAAAATCCCGCTCAAAATGCTGCCACCAGAAACCATCGGGCCGATGGTATATCTATTAACAGAGAGCTTTATCGAAAGCTGGGCTGACGACCAGCAAAAGGCAGTCGTACTTTTGCTTTCGCACTTACATAGCTGGAGGCACTTCTTCGAAGTATTAGAACACTGTTCAAAGGGCGGTGAAAAAGTCTTGGCCATGGATAGCTTGAATCGTATCAACGCGCTACTAGATGGCAAAGAACAACGTGAATTCAATAAGTTCATCGAAACCTTAGCAGTCAACGGCAACGCTTCATTGCGTTCAGATGGCATGTTGGCTTGGACGCCGGGCCCGTCATGGCGCAAGGAAGATATATTAGTTGCCGCACGACGCAGCAATCTGTTTGACGGCTTGGCTTGAGTCCAAAGTGAGGAGTAAGGGCACCAATGGCACCCTTGTTATGTACTTTGATTACAGCGGTTTGTCTGACTGAATAGCGCAGCGAAAGCCAGTGCCTGGATAGTACGCATCCTTGACAGGTTTATCAGGCCAGCGCCTTACAATGGGAGCAGCGAACAAAGGCGCTTCAGGATAATTCGAACCGCGCTTGACTTTCTCTGTGCCCGTAGACGGTCCTTGCGGATTATCCATCGGGGAATGTTGGTAATAATCTTTACCGTACCAATCGTTAACCCAGTCAGTGGCATTACCTGACATGTTATAAATCCCTAACGGATTTGGAGTAAAACGATTGACTAAAAACGTTTTACCCTCGCCTTCTACTGGAAAATTCTTACCGTAGTTCAAGCTACCGTTATCAGTCGGAAACAATACATGCAGACCACGACTACGCGCGGCATATTCCCATTGCGCCTCAGTCGGCAAATCTACGATATAACCACTTAGCTGACCAACCCAACTGCAGTAATCTTTTGCTTCCTGCCAAGTTTTAGTGAACGCAGGTAAACTCGAATTGTAGCGAAACTGTAAGTCTTCCCTCTTACGCTTCTCAAGATCAAATAATGGCTGTCCGGACGCAATAAAAAACAGATCAAAATCACCTAAAGAAGTCTGAAACTTCGAAAAATAGTAGCTACTTAGTTTTACCACATGAACGAAGTCGTCATTACCATCTGGACTGATATTGCAAAGCTGCTCAGGATCTTGCCCGCAAGGCCAGGTACACACTTCCTTTTCGTCATATTCACAAATCCAGCCAAAGTCGCCCATATCAAACTGACCGCCTTCGACAAACACCATATTGTCGATGGACTGCACGACGGTATTGAGTACCTTGCCGCGAATCTCGCTGGAAAGATCGGGGTACTTCTTCTCAATGGTAGCCGCAATGGCCGCGACTTTCTCTGGTGCAAGGCTCTTGCTGCTTGGCAAGGGGCCGGATTCCGCCTCGCAGCCGACCAAAAACATCATGGCTGGCAAGGCAAGTACAAGCTGACGTAGCACTGGCAATATCCTTATAAAATGCGACAAAGACCGAACATTAACATCCCGCGACTGCACAACATAGCCAGACTACTGATTTTCCCCGCTGTACCTCGGAGTTTTCGGATCAGTGAGCTATAGCAGCCTATCCGACTGAATCGCACAACGGAAGCTGTTACCTTGATAGTGACCACCTTGATCTGGCTCTTCAGCCCAACGTCGGACTATAGGAGCGGCGAACAAAGACGCCTCAGAATAATTTGATCCCCTTTTTATTCTCTTAGTACCAGTGTCTGGTCCCTGCGGATATTCTAAGGGTGAGTGCTGATAATAATCTTTTCCATACCAATCGTTGACCCAGTCAGTAGCATTGCCTGACATACCGTAAAGACCCAAAGGGTTAGGAGGGAAACGTTTCACAGGAAACGCGGCTGTTTCAGACTCCATTGGAAAATTTTCCCCGTAGCTGAGACTCCCAGTATCGGTTGGAAACAACACATGCTCGCCTCGACTGCGGGCGGCATACTCCCACTGCGCCTCAGAGGGTAGGTCCACGGGATAACCACTTAGTTGGCCAATCCATTGACAGTAATCTTTGGCCTCCTGCCAGCTTTGTGTGGGAGCAGGTAATACTGGATAAAAAAGTATATCTTTTAGATCTTCTCTATCTCGATATTTAGCATCAAACAGAGGCTTTCCGTTCGCAACAAAAAACAAATCGAAATTACCCAACGCAACCTGAAATTTCGACAGGTAATAACTGCTCAGCTTTACCGGATGCACAAAATCATCATCACCACCCGAACTGATATTACAAAGCTGCTCCGGATCCTGACCACAAGGCCAGGTGCACACATCCTTTTCGTCATACTCACACATCCACCCGAAGTCGCCCATATCAAACTGACCGTCTTCGACAAATACCATATTGTCGATCGACTGCACCACGGTGTTGAGCACCTTGCCACGCAGTTCGCTGGAAAGGTTCGGGTATTTATTCTTGATCGTGGCCGCGATCGCCGCGACTTTTTCTGGCGCGAGATTCTGGCTGTGCGGCAAGGGTTCGGATTCTGCCTGGCAGCCGAGCAGAATCAATGCTGGCAGGGCAAATACAAGCTGACGTAACACAAGCGATTTCCTTATCAACTACAACAATGCCAGAACCTTATCACTCCCCGCCTGCACCACAAAGCCCGATACCGAGCCTATCACTGAAACCCCGGCAACCGGTTTTGACAGATCGGACACAATCAAGGCATGCAAATGCCGCTTTGCGGCTATGTTGGTTCAGGAGATTCACCATGAAAAAGTTTCCACCCGAGTATCCCGACCCCCTCCAATTCAGCAAAGCAACCTAACGCGCCGTCAGTGCAATCCACAACATCCAACCCCGCTGGCCTCGTCTTCACCCTCCTCCCGGCCATCGACACTGAAACCTGTTAAACCACGCCTGCGAAAACCTCTGCATCACTCAACGAACTGACCACAGATCTCAATTCCGCGACAGTCGTAATTTGCTGCGATGCGGCCAGGCAGCGATTGCAGGCACCGGTTTAATCCAGGCAATAAAAATGGGCGACTACCACGGCCGCCCATTTTTTATGTCTGAAGCTTTTAAACTGCTTTCCAGAGAAGGTGTTCGCCCAGTGTAATGGCCTGGCAATCCATGCACCGGTAAAGAGCCCTGACACTGGGCGAACGGGGAGTATTTTAATTGAAGTTTTCGAATATGTCCGCGTCTATGAACATGAAATTTATCGAAACAAATTTCGATTAAATGTCGGCCAAAATACTATTTTACAGACTAGCAAACTCACCAGTTAGACCATTAAAACTGATTGTTCTTATACAAAGAAGTTGCACAAGAACAATCAACATATAGAGCTAATACTCAACCTCAGTGCTTGCTGGTCACTGTCAATATGTCGGTATAGGTCACAACGACACTCTGTCCAACTTTCAGATCTTTCAATTTCGCTTGAACTTCGGGTCTTTCGACGTCAACGGTCTTGGACTGGCCGGCGGGGTTTTCGAAGGTTACCTGGTTTTTCTTCACGTCGATTTTGGTGATTTTCAGTTGGACCTGCACCTGACGGTAGGCTTCGCCGCCTGGGTTGTCGCTACCGGGGGCTGCACGGACTTCGCCAGCGCGTTCGACAGTGCCAGGCAGACCTTTATCGACATCGGTGTCGAGGTAGGCGGCGACAGCGCTAGTAACCTTGACATCGACTTGGTCGCCGACTTTCAAGTTACCGAGGTTTTTGGCCTTGTCGGTCAATTGCACATGGACCTGACGACCTTCCGGTCCCTCCAGGACGACCCGGTGATTGGCAGCATCGACCGAGACAACTTTGGTGGTGACCTGATCCGCCTCCACAACGGCAGACAGCGGGATGTCCGCCGCCATGGCACTAAGGCTGGCGGCAGACAGCAAGGTAGCGAGGGTGATTGCTTTGGTCAGTGCGTGAAGTTTCATAAGCGGTACATTCCCTGTGAATTGGAGGTAGCAACGAGCGCTGAACCACCGTCCAGCTCCCTCTGCGCAGATGAGAATAGACGCTGATCAGGGAGTGTTCGCAGTTTCTTGGAGATCTGCTCAAGCCTCGGGATCGTCGACCTCTTGGGCGACGTTCACGGCAGGCGAATCTTTATGGGAGTGATCAGCCTTGGCCTTCAAGGCTTGCCACTGTTCCAGGTCAATGGCGCCCTGCCCCAGCAAGTCGTCGGCCACTCGTAGCAGTTCGGTGTAATGGGCGTCGGGGGATTGTTGCCAGTAGGCCTTGTCTTCAAACAGGCGCTGCCACGAATCAAGGTCAGGCGGTTTCAGGTCTTCACTCATAGCGGTCTCCAGTGAACGCGCTTCTAGAATTAGGAGGCCATCGCTCTGCCGAGAGTTCCGACTCAATACCCGGTCATTTCCAGATAACCCTGCCCACCATGGCTGCCGCTCAATTGCACCGGCCCTTCCCAATAGGGAATGCGCAAAGCCATCCACGCATTGGGGTTGAGCGCGCTGATCGTGATGTCTAGGTGTTTGTCGGGGATTTTGATCGTCCAACGCACCGGCATCGAACGTCCGGCGACTTTGGCGGTGCCTTGCGGTGTGAGGCTTATGTCGGCGGCGTGCAGTAACTGCGCCTGGCCTTGAGCGTCGATCCAGGTGCCGGTGAGGTAAGGCGCGCCGTCCTTCTGCCGCATGCGGTAGAGCATCACCTGCTCGCCGCTGTCCAGGTGCAGGGAAAACCAGTCCCAGCCTGTCTGGTTGGCGGTCAGGGGTTGGCTGCTCCACTCGCGGTCGAGCCAGGCCGGGCCGCTGACTTGATACGTTTTGCCGTCGATTTCCAGCGTGCCGCGGGCCTGAAAAAAAGGCTGACTGTAGTAGTACGACGCCTGCCCCTGTTCAGATTTCTGACTGAAGCCTTTGTCGCCCTGAAGCACCAAAGGGCGTGTGGAGGTCAGCCGCAGTTGATAGCCAAAATCCTTGTCCCGGGCGCTGAGTTGAAGATCCGCCAACGGGTCGGAACCCTGACTGCTGAAACGCCAATCATCGATCCACGCGTTGAACGGTGCGAGACTCACGCCAGCCTGACCAACGCCACCACGGGCGTAACGCTCGGCAGCGTGATGCACCGTCGCCGACGTCACGGCCGCGTGGCCAAGCCAGATGATTTGATTACCCCAACCAGCTACTTCGGGCGTCGCTTTCAAGGCGCTGCGAAACAACGTCCACTGCGCGCCGAACTCGCGTCCCTGATCGTCCTTGAGGTTGGCGGTGACGTACCACCATTCGATGCGAAAACCGTCATGAGGACCGTGATCCGCCGGAAAGCTGAACACCCGACCGGGCACCACCGGGGTGAACGCGGCAGCCTGATGACCCAGCCCCGCGAAGCCTTTCTCAACAGGCGCCGAGTTATCGCACCCGCTCAATAACGCCAATAGCAACACGCCGAGCTTAATCTTCATGAGCAAACGTCCTCAGCAGATCCGCCGGTTGCGTGCGATACAGCGAATACAGCGGCCACGCCGACGCCAATAAAGTCGCCAGCAGCGCCAGCCCCATCAACTGCAACAGCTGCATCGGAAACACCCGCAGCGGCAAGCGCCAGCCGAAGGCCTGGACGTTGATCACCGTGTCCAGGCACCACGCCAGCGCGATCCCCAACGGCAACGCCAGCACCAGGGTCAGCAATGCCAGCAACCAGGTCTGCCCGAGATTGAGCAGCATCAATTGCCGGCGAGTCACGCCAAGCGCCCACAGGGGGGCGAGTTGCCCGAGGCGGCTCTGGCTTTGGGTCAACAGGCTGATGAACAGCGCCACGCCCGCCACACAGAGGGTCAGGCTATTGAGCGCGGCGGTCGCGGCAAAGGTGCGTTCGAAGACTTGCGTGGACCAACCCTTGAGCCGGGCCTGGTCGACGATGCGGCTGTCCTCCAGCGTGAAGCGGGTTTGCAGCGCGGTCTGGAAGGCTGGGATCAACGCAGGGTCGATGCGCAGGTTGAAACGGCTGGGCGTCAGCTGCGGCCAGCCGCGCAGCAGATGGTTGACGTTGACCAGAATGTGGCCCTTGGGATTGCCGTAATCGGCGTAGATGCCGACGATCCGTGGCGACCAGGCGCCGTTCGGGGTGGGAATCGTCAGGTGATCGCCAAGGCGCACCTTCAGCCGACGGGCCAGTTGTTCGCTGAGCATCAGTGCGTCGTCCTTGGCCAGTCGGTCCCAAGGGTTGTCGCCCACGGCTTCCAGAAGCGGCCAATGCTGGCGATACGTCGGGTGATCGATCACGCCGAAGACGTCCGCCGGCCAGCCTTGCAACTGGATCGACACTTGCCAGTTGGGCAGCACCGCCGTGAGTCCGGGTTGCTGCTTGAGCCAGATTTGCAGCTCTCTGGCCTGGGCCGGATTTCGCGGATTAACGTACAGTTCGGCGGTCAGGCGTTGTTCGAGCCAATCGCTGAAGGTCTGACGAAAACCGGCCGTCATGCTGCCCGCACCAATGTTCGCTGCCAGTGCCAACAATAGGGCCATCAGCGCCAGGCTCAGGGCCGGCAGTTGCTGACGGCAGTCGGCGAGAAACCATTGGCCGAGCACCGAGCGACTGCGATGCAGCACCAGGTTCAACACCCAGTTGAGCACCACCGGCAACGCCAGCGCAGCGCCGATCAACAGTGCCGCCATCAGCACGAAGCCACTGCTCAGGCTGTCGCCGAAGATCAACGCCAGCAGTGCGATCACCGCGGCGATCACGGCAACCCAACCCTGACGCCGCAACCAGCGCGCGTGAGCCTGATGCCAGGCTTGCGGATCGGCCAAGGCCAGCAAAGGCAGGCGCGCGGCGCGCAACAAACTGTTGGCCCCCGCCAACAACGCGCCCAACAGACTCAGGCCGACGCCGCTGAGCCACCACCACGGACTGAGGCTCAACTGCCCCGCCACTTCGGCGCCGTACAACCCTCGCAGACTCGCGGCGACATCCGGCAACAGCACGCTGGCCAGCAGGTAGCCGCTGGCGACGCCGACCAGTCCGCCGATCAACGCCAGACCACCCAGTTCAACCGCCAGACAGGCAATCAGCATCCGTGCGCTAACCCCGCAGGCGCGCAGGGTTCTGAGCAAGCCGCGGCGTTGTTCCAGCGCCAGGCCAATCGCGGCGTGGACGATGAACAGGCCGACCACGAATGACAGAAAACCCAGCGCATCGAGGTTCAGGTGAAAGCTTTCGGTCAGGCGCGACAAATTGTTCTCTTCGCCGCTGGTTTTGAGCTGCAGTTGACCCTTGAAGTGATCTGGCAGGGGCGCGGTGAAATCCTTCGGCAGCAGCAGGCGTGACAGCTGATCCGGCAGGCCGAGAATCTGCTGGGCGAAGCCGATGTCCACCAACAACACACCGGGGGCCATATCGGGTTGGGCATGCAGCGGCGGCAATGCCTGACCACTCAAAGTCAGCGGGCGTTCGCCCTCGTACAGACCCAGTGCCTGCAACGTCTGTGGCGAAATCCAGGTTCTGCCCGGCGGGCTAAAAAACTCGACAACCTGCTCAATCGCCAACGCCTGCCCGGCCACTGCGGTACCGGCGGGCAGCGACACCGGCTCGACCCCCATCAGCTGCAAGCGCTGGTCGTCATGCCCCTTGAGCGTCACCCGACCTTGCAGGACCGGCGACACGGGCCAGCCCGCACGGCGCAGGTCGACAAACACGTGTTGGGAGAAGGTTGCGCCACTGGGTGAACTGAGGCTGGCCTGGGGTTCGCCGCCGATCAACTGACTGGCCCGGGCATAGCTTTCACGCGCCTGGCTGTTCAGCGCCTGCACGCCGGTCAGCAGGCTTGTGGCGAGCCAGAGCCCGGTCAGCACGCTGAAGAACTGCACCGGGTGCTGTCGCCAATGACTGAGCAGCGCCCGCAGCGTCTCGCGAAAGACCCGCACTTCAGCGCTCGTCCGCGCCAGCCAGACGACCACCGTGCAGCACCACTTTTTCGGCCAGCCGCGCGGCAACCCGTGGGCTGTGGGTGACCATCAACAAGGTGGTGGGACTGTCGTCGAGCAACTCCAGCAACAACTTCAAGACCTCATCGCTGGTGGCCTCATCGAGGCTGCCGGTGGGTTCGTCGGCCAGCAGCAGTTTGGGTTGCGACGCCAGGGCCCGGCCCAGCGCGACCCGTTGCTGCTGGCCACCGGACAGCTGTTCCGGATAACGCTGCAGCAAATCACCCAAGCCCAGACGTTGCACCAGATGCGCCTGCCAGCGCGGATCATGGCGCCCCGCCAGTCGTGCCTGGAACGCCAGATTGTCCTCCACGCGCAAACTGCCGATCAGGTTGAACTGCTGAAACACCAGGCCGATTTCGGTCCGCCGCCAGTTCGCCAGTTGCCCTTCGTTCATCTGCTCCAGCCGATGTTCGCCGCTGCGGATGCTGCCGCGATCGACCTTGTCCAGCCCGGCAATCAGGTGCAGCAAAGTGCTCTTGCCACTGCCCGACTCACCCATCAACGCCAGGCTGCTGCCGGGTTTCAAGGTGAGGTCGACACCTTGCAGAACCGGCAGTGGGCCCTGGGGAGTGGCGTAGCTTTTGAAGACGCCTTGGACCGAAAGCATGGGGAAAACCGTTCGATGTGCGTGGAGCAAGGATAGCGGACGGCAGCAGCACCGCGTTATCGTTCATCGTCGGAACGCCGCCCGGAGCAAGCTCGCTCCCACAGTAGATTTACGTCGTACACACAATCTGTGTCTCATGGAGGTCAAATGTGGAAGCGAGCCTGCTCGCGATGCAGGCGACGCGGCTTTAGGTCTTCACAGCCACCCACGTAAAACACAACGGCAACTGCGCCGTTTGCTGCTCATACCGATCATAGAGCTCCTCACGGTTGGAATGCGGGTACTCCTTGAAGTGGCTGATCTGCAATCCGGCGTCGATGGCGCCGGTGAAAATGGCGCCCAGGGTGTGGACGAACCAGTAGGACGGAGCCGCCTGCTGGTCGACTTTGCCTTCGTAGACGATCGGCTGGTCCCGCACGAAAGGTTCGCTGCGAAAGTACGAGCTGTCCGGCCGATACGGATCGGCGGACTCGGGGTCGAACATTTCGAGGAAGGGATGGGTTTCGTACACCACCAGGCTGCCACCGGGCTTGAGGGTTTGCGCGACGTGGCGGAAGAATTCGCCGATGTCCGGCATCCAGTTCAACACGCCGATGGTGATCAGGGCCACGTCGAAGCGGCCATGAAGTTCAGTCGGCAAGTGATGGATGTCTGCCTCGATGAACTCAGGCGCATGAGGTGAGCGTGACGCCAGTTCCCGCGCTTGATCAAGGAATGCCTCGGACTGGTCGACACCCACGACGTGGCGGGCACCCAACGTAAACAACGACAAGCTTTCGCGGCCGTTGTTGCAGCCCAGTTGCACCACGTCTTTGCCGTCGACACCCACTTGTTCCAGCAAACCTCGGAGGGTGTCGTCCATGCAGCAAAAATCCCTATTCCCAACAGCCGTCAAACGGGCCCGCCATTCGGGAGTGTCTTTGTGGTGTCGGGCGGAGTCATTCCAGGCATCGCGGTTGCTGGCGATGGCTTTTTCTTTTGTCGGCATTTCCATTGCGCGCTCCAGACTGGGGTCTTGATTGACCGGCACGAGTATAGGGGGCGTTCTCAATTAGTTTCCACGCCGCGTTGTCGCCTTAAAGCGGGCCAGGCAAGGCGCAGGCCGCTGGGAATGGTTCTTCCCTTTCCAAGGCCTGCAACGCAGCCTGGCCCGCTTTAAGGCACAACCCGAAGGGCCGGGCCTGCTGTTGTGCAGGGCTGCGTTGCTCGAAGCTTATTTGGAATGACCAAACCACGCTTCTCGCGCCTTGCCCTGCACAACAGCAGACCCGGCGCGGTGTGGAAACTAATTGAGAACGCCCCCTAGATCAGCGTTTCGAAAAACCCCATTGAGTCTTTGTTCAAATCTTGTAATCCGGGCATCGCGAACGCGCGCTCGTACGGCAGCTATAGTTAATGACCTTGGGGAATTGCGGGAAAAACCGATTTCGCAGGTGCTGCCATGAAAACAACCGATCTGAGGCTACTGCTCGCCCTCTGCCTGATCACCACAACCGGTGCTCACGCGGACGACAGCCTGACACCCACTACCGATTACAGCAGTGAGTTCAACTATTACGGGGCCGACCAACCCTTCGCTCACCCCGTGCCACCGTCACTGAGCACGGTGCCGCCCGGCTCGTACATCCCGACAGCGCCTCAGGACTTCATCCCCATTTCGAGTCAGCATGAGTTCTACGACTCAAGATTGCCGACGGTAGCGGATGCCACGGTTCGAGTGTTCATCCGCTCCTACGATCAGCAACGCGGTGTCTACGTGAACGAAGAAGTCCTCGACCCCACGTGCCTGCTCGCGTGCCTCAGCCGTCAGGGGCCAGTGATGCAATAAGGCCTACCACTGGCGTTTTTCCGGGCGCGCGAGACCGAGTTTTTCGATTCGGTAGCGCAGCATGTCGCGGCTCAGGCCCAGCAGTCGTGCGGACTTGGTGACGTTCCAGTCGGTCTTGTCGAGCATCTTGCGCACCATGTCGCGCTCCACTTCCGGCAGGTTCATGGACTCGGTGCCGTTGTAAACCGGACGCGGTTCGCAGTATTGCGGCTCTTGCTGGAACAACAGCGGCTCATCCACCAGGCTCAGGCACACGTTCAATTGATGGGCGGCGATGGTTTCGCTCTGGGCCAGCAACACAGTTTGCTCAAGCATGTTGCGCAACTCGCGCACGTTGCCCGGCCAGCTGTAGCTGAGCAGCAATTCCTCGGCCTGATCGCTGAAATGCAGGTTCGGTTTGCCATAGCGTTTGCCGTGGATCGCCAGGAAGTGTCGAGCCAGCAGCAGGATGTCCGCGCCACGGGCATACAGGCGCGGCACCTTGATCGAGATGATCCGCAAACGGAAGAACAGATCGCGGCGGAACTTGCCCTGCTGGACCATTTGTTCAAGGTTGCAGTTGGTGGCGCTGATCACCCGCAAATCGACTTTGCGCTCCTTCACCGAGCCGACCCGGCGGATCGTCCGGTCCTCCAGCAGTTTCAGCAGTTTGGCTTGCAGCAACAGGTCCATCTCGCCGACTTCATCGAGAAACAGCGTCCCGCCATCGGCCGCTTCCACCAGACCGACGCGGCGGTCCTTGGCGTCGGTGAAGGCGCCTTTCTCATGGCCGAACAGTTCCGATTCCACCAGGTTGGAAGGAATCGAGGCGCAGTTGAACTCAATGAACGGACCTTTGCTGCGCGGGCCGTCGAAGTGCAACGCACGGGCCACCAGTTCCTTGCCGGTGCCGGTCTCGCCTTCCACCAACACCGGTGGCAGATCGGTATTGGCCATGCGCCGCTCGGCGTCGATTAACTGGCCAATGGTGCTTTTCAGGTACTGCATCGGTGCCGATTCACCGATCAATGCCTGCACCCCTGACTTCTGCGCTTCGCGTTCCTGATAGAACGACAGTGTGCGTTCCATTCGGTCGGTGGCCAGGGCCTTGTCCAGCAGCAGTTTGAGTTCCGGCATGGCCACCGGTTTAGTGACGTAATGGAAAGCGCCCTCTTTCATTGCCACCACGGCGTCGTCGACATTGCCGTAGCCGGTCATCATGATCACTTTCAGATCCGGCGCGCTAATGCGCAGCTTCTGGATCAGGTCGTGACCGCTCATGCCCGGCAGCGAGTTATCGGTCAGCACCACGTCCGGGACGAAAGTGCCCAATTGCTCCAGCGCGTCCTCAGCCGAGTGGCAGACCGTCACCTCGAAGTCCTTGCGCTCCAGGTAGGTCTGAATATTCTCGGCGAGGAGTTCATCATCTTCGACCAGCAGAATGCTGTGCTCCATATTCCCCTCCCGTTGCCACTTTAAAATTGAGACAGACGCGGGTTCCTTCCTGCTCTCGGCTGGTCAGTTCGACCGAGCCTTCGAAACGCTCCATTATTCTTTTGACCAGGGCCAGGCCCACGCCCAACCCTCCTTGTTTGGTGGTGAAAAACGGCTTGAAGGCCATTTGTTGTTGCTGTGTGGTCATGCCCTTGCCGGTATCGCTCAGGGTCATGCGCACGAGTCCGGGCTGCGGCGTTTCGATATCGATACTCAGCACCCCGCCCTTGGGCATGGCTTCCAGGGCATTGGCAAACAGGCTATTAAGAATTTGCGTGAGCAACACCTGTTGGCTGATGACCGGCGGACAACTCTGAGGGGTGAAACGCACGTCGATGCTGGAGCGTTTAATCAGCGCGTCAAACGCACTCAACGTGTCGTCGATGACCAGCACCAGGTCTACCGTTTCGTAGTCGTCGTTCACGGGTCGCA
This sequence comes from Pseudomonas sp. ANT_J28, assembly GCF_008370005.1. Lineage (NCBI taxonomy): Bacteria > Pseudomonadati > Pseudomonadota > Gammaproteobacteria > Pseudomonadales > Pseudomonadaceae > Pseudomonas > Pseudomonas sp. ANT_J28. Next base: position 13,242 of record NZ_VOBM01000055.1, on the reverse strand, counting down.
ATGACACCAGCAACTCCCGAACCCAGCGAGACATGCGGTCGACCTGACTGATGATGTCACCGATGTTCTTCTGCGCATTCTGGCTGGCGATTTCCTGAGCCAGCTCGGCACTGGAACGAATGTTGGCCAACGGATTGCGCAAGCTGTGGGCCACCGCCGAGGACATTTCCCCCAGCGCGACGAAGGTCTCGTTGCTGATCAGTTGTTTCTGCTGGCTCTGCAGCAGCATGCCCGCATGCCGCACAATCCAGAACAGTCCGAGGTAGATGGTCAGGCCGCCGAGCAGGGTTGCCAGCCAGATCGACTTGAAGCCTCGCTGGATGCGTTCCACCAGGTCCGCGGGTTCCTTGTAGATCTCCACCATGGCGATCACTTTGCTTTTGTCGGCATTGAACATCGGGATGTAGTTCTCGATGAACAGAAATTCAGGCTCACGCAGCAGTTGCTGCTCGGGACGTTCCTCATCGATTTCGTGGTAGCTGGTAGACACGAGTGCCTTCATTTCGAAGGATTCGTCCAGTTCCTCATCACCTTCGACGCGCATACCTATCATTTTCGGATTGGTCGACCAGACCACAGTGCGATCCAGGGCGTACACCACCGCCAACAGCGTGTCCGGCAGGTGTTCGACATGATCGAGAACTCTATGCGGGCAGCGGCACGGGACGCCGGATCGACGTCGGGATAGGCATTGTCATCGCGCGGATCGAGCATTTCGCCCATGGTTCTTTCCAGGGTGATGCCGGCATGGCGAATTTCCGCATCACCAATGGCCTGAATGAACTGCGCCGTCAGCATGGAATCACGCTCGATGCTCTCATCGACGACGAAACGCGTGGACACATAGCCCAGTCCCAGCGCCACGGCAGCGATGATGAAAAAGCTGCCCAGGGAAAACCAGCGCAGCAAGTTGAACTGTCCTCGCCAGTCCTTGCTTTCTGCGGCCGACATAGCCGACGCAGGTATTTTTTGTTGTTCTGGTATCTGCATAGGACCTTCCCGGATGCCTTGCATCAAGCCTGTTTCAGCCGTGTTCCGGATCAGTGTAGGTGGCATTGATCGAGACTGACGGCCCCAATGACAGGATTAAGCCGCTATTGCGTTTGCGCCGCCTGTAACGGTTGCTGACGTTCGGTTTCTTCCTGCAAAAAACCCACGATGGACTGCGCCGCGTTCTCATCCAGGCGCAGGTTGGGCATGGGAATTTTGTCGAAACGTTCAAACAGCTCCAGCGCGATCGGGTCTTTTTCCGCCAGCATGCGGTCCGGCTCGCGAATCCAGCGACTCAGCCAGGCCGGATCACGCAGGCGAGTGACGCCGATCAAGTCCGGGCCGATGCTGCGCATGCCGATGCCCTGCCCATCCAGCGGACCCAGGCTGTGGCACGAGGCGCAACGGGTGCGAAACAGTTCTTCGCCGTTGCTCGGCGGGCGAATCTCGGGCGCATTCGCGTAGTTTTCTTCAACGCTGGGCTGCTTCCAGTTCTGCAGCGTGTTGGCCAACTGATCGGCCAGAATCCACGGATTTTCGAAAGGTGAAGCTTTCATCCAGCGGCCCGTGGTCTGGTTGCCGACGATCAGGCTCAGGTTGTGGTCCTTGCTGCGTCCGTTGTCGACGCCTTCGATAAACAGCCTGAGTTTTTTTCGCAGATCGGTGACGTCGGCAAACTCCCCGGTGAGAAACTTCCAGCCCGGCCCGACCTTGAAGCGTTGTGCGTAGGCCTTGAGCACATCGGGTGTATCGCTTAAGGGGTCGATGCTGATGGAGTAGAAAAAAATGTCCTGGCCGACCCGATCCCCCAGCAACTTCTGCACCTGACGCAGGCGCGCGGTTTCCAGCGGGCAGGAGTCGCTGCACGAAGTGAAGATGAAATTGATCACCACCACCTTGTCCTTGATCAAATCATCGAAGAAACGCAACTGCCGACCGTCCTGATCGGTCAGCAAGGTGTTGGGGAAGTAATCACCGCCCCAGGGCGTCGCCGACTCCGTCGGTGACGCTGACACGGACGGAGCAGCTTCATGAGCCACCAGCACCCGACTGGCCAGCAGGCAAGTGACCAACATCAACATCAGGTGCATGCCCAGGGCGCGGGAGCGCGGCGTATGCATTTTCATGTCGGCTCCCTCGCGGTTCATGGTTGGACCACCTCTTTGGGGCCGGGGCCGGAGCCGTCGCCAGTGCGGAAGGTTGGCAGCGCGGCGGAGTTCACGTAGCGCACACCATCCCAACTTGGCAGCGGTGTCGGCATCAGCTGGAATTGCCCCGGTTTTTCAATGTCCCAGCGCAGCAACATGGAGTTGTCCTCATGCTGCGTGTTGTGACAGTGCTCCATGTACGTCCCGGCGAATTCGCGGAAGCTGATCGCTATTTCGACGCTGTCCAGGCCATCCTTTTCCGAGCCGATGCGGTACACGTCCTTGCGTGCCCATTTTTCCCATTCCGGTGGCGCCTTGCCGCCGCGGGTGAGGATGATCCCCTCCTCGAAGTGCACATGCACCGGGTGGCTCCAGCCCTCGCCGCCGAGCTTGATGTTCCACACTTCCAGGGTGCCGAAACCGGCGACACCGGCATCGGTGGGGCCACTGGCCAGCTGGGTCGCGGTGTTCAAGCGACGTGGGTCCATGGAGAAACCGAAACCGCCATCGGTCTTGACCGTCCACGGTGCTTCATCGGTACCGTCGGAACGGCCGAAGGTGAAGGTGCGGTGACGGGCTTTGGCCAGCAGCGCCTTATCGGCGGTGTTGTCGCGGTGAATCTTCAGCGGGATCATCACCAAGCCTTCGGCTTTGCCCGGTTTGGCCGGTTCGTACGCTGCCGGATCCATGGCCAGGTCCTGGCCGGTGTAGGCCTTGACGTTGAGTTGCAACACCTTGCCTACCGCCGGATCACCGTCCTCCCACTTCGGCCCCTTGCTGGTTTGCTTGAGGATCGCCCGGTATTTCTCGGACAGCACGTCAGCCAGGGAGACGGGTTCTTTCGGGCCCTTGCCGTCTTCGTGCACCAGCAGGTTGACGAAGAACAGCTTGTCGCCCGGTTTGATCCCGTTTTTCGAGAAGTTGACGATGATGTCGAAACGTTCGGCAATGCCCAGGGTTGGCAGGATCGCGTTGTGGTTCTGTTTATCGCCGTCGGCATCCAGGTCCATGCTGCCGTCGAACGGCACGCTGTGTTCCATGATGTTGCCGTCGTTGGCAATCATGTGGAACGGCACGCGGGCATACGACACTCCCGACCCGGCAGGCCCTTGGAACTCCCCGCTGGTGCCCTTGATCTCGCGCACGAGCGCCAGTTTGAAGAAGCGCGACACGGAGCCATTGAGCATGCGGAACCGATAGCTGCGGGCGCGCACATCCAGGATCGGTTTCCACTGCCAGTTGACCAGCACCTGATCACCGAGGAAGCCGTTGGTATTGAACGGGTTGAACCACAGTTGACCGTTTTTATCCCACGCCTTGTCGGCAAACAGCAGGTTGACGTCATAGTCGCGGTTACCCCAAGGCAAGGCGCTGCCACTGGGAAAACGCAGGTTGACGCCGTCATTCACCGATTCATTGCCGCGGTCCAGGGCGCTGTAGTAGTTCATCATTGCCGCGTTGCCCTTGTAGACGTTCTGCGCGGTGAAATCGAGCATGTGGTCGTGAAACCAGTGGGTGCTCATGGTTTCGCGCCAGTCGCCGCGGATTTTGATGGTGCCGTTTTCGCAGGTCTTGCGGCTGGGGATGAGGTCGTTGGTCCACAGGGTTTCGCCCGGCGAGCACGGAAAGGCTGCACGCGGGTCTTCAGCCTTGGTGTTGATGCTGTCGTAGCCGGCCAACTGGATCGGCCAGCGATAGTCGTAAAATTGCCCCGGGAAGAAAAACGCATTGGCATAACCGTCACTTTCAGCCGGTGTGTGGCCGTTGTGTTCGTGGGTGGTGATGGTGTGCAAACCGAACCCCATGTTCGCCGACGGGTCGATCGGCAAGCCGTTGTAATGGCGCATCAACACGGGTTGCCCGTAACGCACCATCAACAATTTTGGCGGCAAGGTGCCATCAAAGGTCCAGACCGAGTTGTGGTTCTGCACCGGCATTTTCGGGTGGAAACGCGCATCGACGCCCTTGGCGGTGCCATCGGTCGCCGGTACGCCAGCCACGTTGTGATAGAGGCCGCCTGGGCCAAACTCGCCCACGGCATAGCGGTGCATCTGACGACTATCACGCCCACCGGTATTCAACCGTGCGCCGGTTTGCACGGTCTTGTAGGCCATTTGCGGGTAAAACTCGTTCCAGCGCTGGTGCGACCAACCTTTTCCTGGCGGACGGCCTTCAGCCGACGAGCCGATGCGGCGGTTGAGGAAAAACTCAATCTGCTTCTGCCAAGGATTGCGGTCAACCACGTTGGAATACTGGCTGGGGAACGGAGTCAAGCCTGGTTGACGCAGAAAGGCGTCGAGTGCCGCACTCGGTGGCGCACTGCGGGCCGCACTGGTGGGGTCCTGCTGTGGCAACGGTCCGATGGCTGCCGGTGGAAAACCCAACGGCGCCGCCGGTGTGGTGGGGTCGAGTTTTTCCGGGCCGAATTCTTCGAACAGCATCAACTGCTGAGTAAACGGCTGAGCGCCATACAGTGGACTTGGCTTGCCGTTGGTGGGGTAGTTGAAACTGGTTTGCACCACCGGCGGCAGAATGTTTTCCACCCGAGTGGTGTCTTTGCTGCCTTTGACGCCACCGGGTAAATCGAAGGAATCCTTGTTGGCCTCGGGCATGGTCAAAATGGCGTTCAACGCCGCGGCTTTGTCAGCCGGTTCATCGTAGTAAGCCGAGGGGTCGGAAGGTTCCGGCTGTCGCTCGTCGTCGATGGGGCTGGCGCGAAGAGTCGCTGTGCCCAGCGTCATTGTCAGAAGAACGCTCAGAGGCGTCAGGACGCCGAACCATTTGAAGGGGTACCGCGCTTTTCTGTCCATCACCAGCCGCCTCGAAGTCGTGAAGGGGGTAATGGGGGTTTTGCAAGGATCTCGCCAGATCTGTAACCGTTATTTACAAAAGTATTAATACTTAACAAAACAATGACTTATCAACATCAATGTGCCATAAACGGGGAAAACAACTGGGGAATGGCACCCACTAACGGGGAAAGTTCACACCCGTTTTCAGCGGACCAATTTGAACGACAGACGGACACTCGTGCCCTCGCCTTCACGGCTTTCCAGGGCCACCGCACCGCCAAACCGCTCCATGATCCGCTTGACCAGTACCAGCCCGACACCCAGCCCACCTTGTTTGGTGGTGAAAAACGGCCGGAAGGCCATGCTGCGCTGTTCTTCGTTCATGCCTTTGCCGGTGTCGCTCACCACCACGCTGAGGCCACGGGAATCGGTCGGCTCCAATGTGATGATTAACGTGCCGCTCTTGTCCATGGCTTCCAGTGCATTGGCCAGCAAACTGTTGAGGATCTGCGTCAACTGCACCTGCTGGCTCAGGACCATGGGCGTCAGCTTTGGGTCGAACACCACGTGGACCGAGGCTTTGGTGATTTGATGCTCGAAGGCCATCAGGCTGTCATGCAGCGCCGCCACCAGATTGACAGGCTCGGCGTCATCGTTGAGCGGACGCAAGGATTGCAGCAGCTCCCTCACCCACTTCGACATGCGATCCACTTGGCCGATGATGTCGTTGATGTTCTTGTGGGCCGGGCCGCTGTCGAATTCCAGCGCCAGTTCGGCGCTTGAACGGATGGTCGCCAGCGGATTACGCAAACTGTGGGCGACCGCCGACGACATTTCGCCCAGGACGACCAAGGTTTCGTTGGTGATCAGTTGCTTTTGTTGCGCCGCCAGCAAAATGGCCGCTCGGCGCACGATCCAGTAGAGCCCCAGGTAAATCAGCCCGCCGCCCACCGCAGTGGCCAGCCAGATCAGCACCAGGCCGCGCTCCATGCGGCTGATCAGGTCCTTGGGTTCCTTGTAGATCTCGACCATCGCCGTGACGTTCTTGCCGTCGGCATCGAACAACGGAATGTAGTTCTCGATGAAGATGTATTCCGGGGGCGCCACAAACTTCTGTTCCATGCGGCTCTTGTTCACATCGTGATAGCTGGCCGACACAGGAATTTTGGAAGCAAAGGCTTGATCCAGGTCTTCGTCGGCATGGATCGTAGTGCCCATTAGCGCCGGGTTGGTCGACCAGATCACCCTGCGGTCGGGGGCATAGATATTGGCCAGGATCACGTCCGGCAAGTGCTCGATATGGTCGAGGAATTCGCCGCGGGCATTGGCACGGGCCAGCGGGTCGACGTCGGAAAAGTCCTTGTCTTTGCGCGGATCGAGCAGCTCGCCCATGGTCCGCACGTTGGGAATCGATACGTGGCGCACCTCGACCGAGGCAATCGCCTGAATAAACTGGGACGTCAACAACGCATCGCGTTGCACGCTTTCGGTAATCACGAACCGGGTGGACACCGACCCCAACGCCACCGCCACCGTGCCAATCACCGCCATGCTGATGAGCGAAAACCAGCGCAATAAATTGAACGGCTGCTTGCGCGAGCTCAGGCAAACATCACCCTCCTCGGCCTGTAGTGTTTGAGTAGGCATGTCCATGGACGTGTTCCCGACGATTCCCCTATAGGGTTATAGCCCACTCATGGCCGTTTGCCCGACGTTGGGTCTCGTCCTCCACTTCCTCCTTATGCCCATCTACCCCCAATGCTGGGGACAGTGGCCCGTTTCCAAAAACCGCGCTGCGATGCCGTTTGTGAGTGATACGGCCGTGACTCGGGCCTCTACCGGCCGTTTTCGACGGTTGGTATGGAAGTTGCCGAAGCCCTCTCAACTGACCCGTCTCCATGGGGCAGGCATTTCGATATATAGAGGGCTTAACTCATGCACCCTTTACTGTCCAAAACCGCGGCCGCCCTGGTCGTTAGCGCACTGGCCCAAGGCGTCGCCCATGCGGCGCTGTTTGCCGTCGACCCAGGCCCCTACGTGCAAGCCAACGGCTCGTTCGCTGCCTGGTATCAGGACACTCACGGTCGAACCCTCGATCTTTGCCTGTCCAAGGCTGTCAGCTCGCGAGTGCCCAGCGCACCGGGCGCACCGACGTACATGTGTAACTTGCTGCCGGCACCCGGGATCTTCGACGACACACAACCGCTCGTCTTCCCGACCAACTTCCCCGATGAGGCGTTCTGGTTCACCGGCGACGGCACCATCGTCGACGCCACCCGAGGTATCGACCTGACTTATGTCAGCGCCGTTGAAGCCGCCTTCAGCGGTGGCGACCCGGTCGAAGGCGACCAGATCAGCTTCGCCCGTATCCGCCTGCGTGTCGATGTACCCACCGCCGGCACCTACGTCATCACTCACCCCTACGGCGTCGATGTCTTCAACGTCGACACCCCCGGGCGTCGGGCGATCAACATGACTCGGGATATCGGCATCGGCGTGCCGAAAACCTACGACGGAGCCCTTAAGGGCGATGTCGGGCCGTTCCTGCGCAGCGTCAATGGCCCTTACACCGAGACCAATCCGGTCACCGGTTCAGCCGAGCAATTCGTTGGCGACCCGAACCTGGTGGAAGCCTTCACCGGCAGCCCTTTCAATACCAACTACATCCGCATTGAAGGCCCCAACGGGCTGGATTTGCGCACGACGGTGATGGCCCTCTCCGGCAAGTTGGCGACAATGGCACGACCGACGCCATTGATCACCCAGCGCAGCACCTACTCGCGCAAACCCGGCGCCAGCGCTCCGGTGGCTCAGCAAGACGTGTTCGTCCTGGCCCCGCCGCCACCGGCCAAAGTGACTCTGGACAGCAACAACCCGGTGTTGAACCTTACCGAGGCCAACACCACCGGCAACTGGTATGCGCAATCTTCGACCAACCCCAGCTTGCCGAGCACGTTGCAAGTGACCGCCGACAACCACCTGGCCATCGCTAGCAGCACGCCGACCACCTTACCCATGCCCCTGACTGACCTGGTGGTGATTTCACGTGCCGAATACAGCCTCAGCACCGGGCAAATAACGGTCGTGGCCTCGACCAGCGACGAAACTTCGCCACCGGTGCTCACTGCCACCTCTGGCACAGGTGTCGCCATCGGCGCCCTGAGTGGCGATGGCGCAGTGAAATCCCTGGCGACCGGCATCTCGCCGATTCCACCGGCCAAGGTTCGAGTGACGTCATCCAATGGCGGCAGCGACACCGAAGAAGTGGTCATCGTGCAATGAACGCACACATGCCCAGATCCTCATCAGGAGGCATCATGAACAAACTGCCACGCCTGGCGCTCAACGCCCTGGGACTGACTCTATCGCTGTCCGGCAGTGCTTTCGCGCAACTCGCTGCCGTCGACCCCGGCCCTTATACCTTCGCCTCGGGAAAATTCCCGATCTGGTATCAGGACAACAATCTGCTGTCGATGGAACTGTGCCAGTCCCGGGCCGCCAGCTCGCGGGTGCCGGCTGCCACGCCACCGGCCTACATGTGTACCCTGCTGCCGGCACCGGGCATTTTCGACGACACCCTGCCGATGGTATTCCCGGATAACTGGCCAGACGAAGCCTTCTGGTTCCTCGCCGGGACCACCATTCCCAACAATGCCGCTGGCTATGGAATGGACGCCTACGTGGCCGGGATAGAAGCCGCTTTTGCGGGCGGGAATCCGCAAGACGGCGATCAAATCAGCTTTGCGCGGATTCGTATGCGGATAAACGTGCCCGTCGCCGGGACCTACACCATCACTCACCCGTATGGCGTGGAAACGGTCAATGTCACTACCCCCGGACGTCGCGCAATCAACATCACCAGAGATATCGGCGTCGGTGCGCCGGGAGTTTTCGACGGGGCACTGAATGGGGCTATCGGCCCCTTCCTGCGCAGCGTCAACGGCCCCTACACGGAAGTGAACCCGGACACCGGCGCAATCGAAACCTTCGTCGGCGACCCGAACCTCACCGAACAAGTCACGGGCAGTCCCAATAACACCAACTTTGTACGCATCCAGGGCCCGGCCGGCACGATCGAAAGCAACCTGTTCACACTCTCCGGCAAAGTCCTCGACAATCGTGCGCAAACCCATGTCGACCTTAACCGTGCCACCTACCGTCGCATCGCCTCGGGCACCGGTACCAGCACCCGGGTCGAAGTCTTTGGCAAGGCGGATAACAGCTCTACATTATGCTTCCGCGAATCCGTCGCCCTTGTGCCAGGCCCACCGCCTACACCCTGCCTGACCAACATGGTGGGTGACGGCACCGGGCTGTACTTCGGTCAGCGTCTGTTCAGCGGCCCCGTGCCTCCGGTCGTGGTGCTCACCGCCACCAACCCGGCCGGCACCACCCGCCCTACGGCGGTCTCAAGCAAGCTCGTTGACCTGGTGAAAATCCAGACGGCTCGCTACAACTGGAGCAACCACAGCCTGCTTATCGAGGCCACGTCCACTGACGAAGTGGCGGTGCCAGACATGGTCGCGCAGGGTTACGGACGTCTGTCGAAATCCGGCACCCTGCAAAAAATCACCGTCGCCGATCTGCCCCAGCCACCCGCCACCGTCACGGTAAAATCCGCCGCCGGCGGCAGCGATACCGAGCCCGTCGTGGTTGTCGGTACCGCACCGGATACCGGCGAGAACCAGGCGCCACTGTCTGTGGCCGACACCGGCAGCACCAGCTTCGGCGTGCCCATCACCCTCAACCTGCTGGCCAACGACAGCGACCCGGACGGCAACACGCCACTGAGCATCACCGCGCTGACCCAACCGGCCGCCGGCCAGGGCACCGTGGCGTTGAGCGGCACGACTGCGGTGGTCTACACCCCACCCGCTGTGGTCCCTGTGCCGTTAACCACGACCTTCACCTACAAGGCTCAAGACGTCAAAGGCCTGGCCTCGACCACTGCGGCGACCGTGACTATCACCGTTGCGCCTAACCGGCCACCGGTGGCAGCCGCCGACGCCGTCGCGACCCTGGGCGTTGCGATACCGATCAACGTGTTGGCTAACGACACCGATCCGGAAGGCAACGTGCCGCTGGCGGTCGCCAGCTTCACCCAGCCGCCGGCAGGTCGCGGCACCGTCAGCAGCAACGGCACAGTGATCACCTACACCCCACCGGCCACGGTCACGACAGCCTTCACCACGACCTTCACCTACATCGCCCGGGACAGCTTCGGCGCCCTGTCGACACCGGCCACGGTCACCGTGCAAGTCTCGCCAAGGCCTGCTGCGGAAACCTTCACGGTCACCACGGCCACGGTATCGGCTCGCTCCAATAACCGCTTCACCTGGGACTTTGCAGGGACTTCATCGGTGGTCACCGGCAACACCATCACCATCAGGGTCTCCACCCCGACCGGGCTGGCAACCCTGGGCACCACCACGGTGCCGGTGACCGGTCGCTGGAGGCTGACGGTGAACAACATCACCACGGTGATTCCGTCGGCGAACCCGACAGCCACCATCACCTCGTCCCAAGGCACCGTGCGCACGGTCTCGGTGATCTCGAACTGAGCCCTCGCCCCACCCGCCGATTCGGCGGGTGGGGCCGGCCTCTTCCCAAAGGATGCAGCCATGAAAACCTCGACCGTCGCCCTGCTCTGCCTGCTTCTGCTTTGCAGCAGTGCGGTTGTGCGCGCCGATGACTTGATGGAAAACGATGACCTGGGTCCCGGTGGCGATCTGGGAGAGTTACCACCACCGGTTGGCCAGCACGCGCTGATCGATCAGAACGGCCAGGCCAACGTTGCGCTGTTGCAGCAGAACGGTCAGTCGCTGCTCGGTCGCATCGTCCAGTCGGGCAGTAATCAGGAAGCCTACATCCTGCAGCAAGGTAGCGACCTGATGGCAATGATCACTCAGCAAGGTTCCGGCAACGCCGCCTCGATCACCCAGACCGGCAGCCACAACCGCGCGCAGATTTCCCAGAACGGCAACAACAACGACGCCAGCATCGACCAGGCCGGCACGGGGCTTTCTAGCGCCGTGACCCAGTCCGGAAACGGCATGAGCGTTTCGGTCAAACAATACCGCTAAAGCACTGCACCATTTGGAGGTTTCATCATGTTCAAACTGACGCCCCTCACCGCCGTCATCCTGGTCCTAGTCAGTGCCCAGGCGATGGCCGACGACAGCGTTTCCACCCAGGACCAGGTCGGTACCGCGAACATCGCCGACGTGAAACAGACCGCGGCCCCGTTCAGTACCGCCAGCCAACAACAACTCGGTGAGGGCAACGATGCCGCAGCGGTGCAAGACAACGCCACCGGCACCATCACCCAGGATCAACTCGGCGACTACAACGCCGGTTACGCCGAGCAACTATTCGAAGACGGCAGCACCATCACCCAGCAACAGGTTGGCAGTTCCAACACCAGCCATGCCAGCCAGTCGATCGGCATGGGCGGCAACGAAGCGCTGCAACAACAGCAAGGCAGCGGCAACTTCTCGTTCATTTATCAGGACAGTCAGGAAGGCACCCAAGGTCAAACCTTCCAGTTTGGTGACAGCAACGAGGCCAATATCGAACAGATCCAACTGGGCACTGCCAACAACGCAGTGATCATCCAGTACGGCACCGCCAACTACGCCACCGCCGAACAGATCGCCCACATGGGCGGCCAGATCAATCTCAACCAGGCGGGCGAAGGCAACTACGCCTATGGCGACCAGCGCGATGGCAACGGCGGTACTGTGACCATCAACCAGTACGGGCAAACCAACGAAACCGTGGTCGACCAAAGCTTCGGCGAAAACAACGTTGCCCAGGTGCTGCAAGTCGGCGACCTCAACGCGATTTATGCCGACCAGTTCAACTCCGTCGGCTCGGTCCTGGCGCTGTACCAGCAAGGCACCGGCAACGTGCACTTCACCTATCAAAGCGGCGACAGCCATGTGCTGAACGCTACCTCCGTGGGCACTGAAAACAAGGTCTACGCCAGCAACTGGAAAGGCCCGCAACTGGGCGGCCAGTTCGGCAGCAACCAACGTGCAACCGTCAACCAGAACGGCACCAACAACACCGCCAGCTTGAAACAGGACGGCATCGGCCACGTGATGACCACCAACCAGACCGGCTACGGCAACAAAACCACGGTCAAACAGGCCGAAAACTACAACGAGCTGTACTTCGACCAGAACGGCAGCGACAACATCCTCATCGCCGACCAGCGCGGCACCACTAACCTGGCCCAGGGCAGCAGCACCGGCATCGGCAACACCACTAACTTCGACCAGTCCGGCAGCATGAACGTGGCCTACGTTACTCAGGGCGGCACCGGCAACATTGCCAGCGTCACTCAGAGTGGCATGACCCAGACTGCGACCGTGCAGCAAATGGGCAGCGACAACCGGGCAACCGTGCTACAGCAATAATCGCGCAGCAAAAAAAACCGCGGCCCTTGGAGGGTCGCGGTTTTTTTGTCTGTGCCGATCAGCTACGTGGGTGAGTCTTGCGGATCGATGTTATCCAGCGCCCGATTCACCGCCAGGTCGGCCACCATGATGACCTGCTGGATGCCCAACAACATACTGCGTTGCGGCCCCTCCACAAACACCGCGAAATCACTGGGCATGACATTCGCCGAAGCCAACGATTCACAGGCGTGAGCAAGCAGGCTTTCGGTGTCGATGTCCGGGGCGATAACGAACATCGTCCTCGGCTTGCGTTCGGGTGTGTCTTTGTGGGGATTGAGGTAATGGTCGAGGGCGCGGTCGGCGGCTTCGTGGAGTTTTTTTGAATCGGGTGACGCGTAGGGGGAAACGGTGTCGGTTTCTGGGGGATTGGGTGTGGGTTTGAACATGGGGAAGCTCCGTTATACCTGATGGAACCACCAGCACCTGTCGCTAAACAAGTAAGGGTGGCGGCTGTACGCAGGTTAGCGAACCGAGAGGTATAAGACCCGGCAGACCCGAGGGTCTCCCGCGCACAGCCACCATATCGAAACTGCGGACATAAAATCGCCTGCAATAAAGACGGGTGCATTGTTGCACTTATACCTGGTCGGGTCGCTAAACCTGATCGCTGAATTGGCAGCGATGGGGAAACGATAAAGACCAGGGCCAAAGCACCTGGAGGCTCGAAGGTGAAGGGGTAATCATCGAGTGCTTGGGAGGCATATTCGTAGCCCACAGGTGCCTTGCAGTGGTCTAATTTCCCCGGACACCCCGATAGGTGGAAAATACACCTATTGAGGAGTTCTCCATGACCGACAAACGCAAAGTATTCGACGACAGCTTCAAGCTGGAAGTTGTAAAGATGATCAA
>NZ_VOBM01000054.1:0-39118 GCF_008370005.1 Pseudomonas sp. ANT_J28 | reverse complement strand
CGGCTTCTTCGAATAGGCCTGATACATAGATGCAACGGGGCGGCGGTTTTTCAAAAGCGGGTAGACAGTGGGGGCGAGTCCATACATAGCAGCTGGCGAAGCCTGCGTTCGGCTGCGCAGCAGTCGTGAAACCGGAGCGCGAGGTCTTCCTGAAAACCGCGTCGCCTGATTTCACGACTGCTACGCAGCCGAACGCAGGCTTCGCCAGCTGCTACGGTCCGTGTCGTTCCTTAACTGATCGGCACCGACAGTCGGCTCCTATAGGGCTTCAAAAAAGATGGTTATTTGTTATTAATAAAATCAATGAGTTACGCATTTTTATTGAAGGATCAGCACCGTAGATTTTTCAGATTTACTGATAAAAACATATGAAACTTTCGAAATAAATGAACCGCTCGGGCCGGGTCTGTTTCCATCCCCAGAATCACTTGTTCGTCCCATTTTCGCCGGCCATGTAGACCGGGCTGCGGACCACGGCGAGGGGGCCGTTCCAGGTTTTTAGTTCACCGTCGACGAGGTATTCGCGTTGCTCGGTCTCCCCGTCGAGGCGGTATTTTTCCGGGATGTCGCGAGCGTGAGAGAACAGGTTGCCAAGGATGTTTTGGGTGATGCGGATAAGGGGGTTATCGCCACTGCCGTGAGGTCAAGGCGTGCGAGCAGGGCTTTTTTCGAGATGATGGCTAGTGGCTACAGCTCGGTCTTGTTGCTGCCTTGGGCTCGGCGTAGGATGCTCGCCCTGATCAGCATGGCTGAATCGTTTTACCAGAACGCGACATGGATTGTTATGACTCACCCCACCCGTTTTTTTACACCGCTGCTCATTCTTACGATAGTGACGATCCCGGTTATTGCCGATGCAAGTCCTGATCGCGCCGATTTGTTGGGGGTTTACCGTCAGGCGGTTGAACACGATGCTCAGCTTTCTGCGGCGCGCCATGATTACCAGGCTCGACGCGAAAGTGTTCCGCAAGCCCGGGCCGGGTTACTGCCCACGCTCAATGCGGGGAGCACGGTGGAGTCGGTGCGGCTGCAACGTGATGAGCCCGGCCTGACCCGCACCCGCAGCACCACGGTATTTCAGGCCAATCTCAACCAGCCACTGTTTCGTGCTGATCGCTGGTTTCAGCTCGAAGCCGCTCATGCCAGTACCGCACAGGCCGAACTTGAATTGGGTGCGAAAGAACAGGGGCTGGTGCTGACAACGGCTCAGGCCTACTTCGAAACCTTGCGTGCACTGGATTTATTGGCCGCCTCCAAAGCCGAGGAAGCGGCGCTCAAGCGCCAACAGCAACAGGCCCAGGCGCGTCTGGAGAATGGGGCATCGAGCATCACCGATGTACTCGACGCCCAGGCCGCCTACGACAACGCCAATGCCAATCGCAAACTCGCCGAACGCAAGGTTGACGATGCATATGAAGGGCTGTCCCGTTTGACCAGTCAGGAGTATTCGGCAATCGAGGGCATTCAACATCAACTGCCCGTGGAGCTTCCGGTCCCCAACGATGCCAACGAATGGGTCAGCCGCGCGGTACGTCAGAACCTTGCGTTGCAGGCCAGCAGCTACGCGGTGATTGCTGCCGAGCAAACCAATCGCCAGCGCAAGGCCGGCTATGCACCGACCGTCGATGCGGTGGCGTCCTGGCGCAAGGGCGAAAACGACAGCTTCGGTTACAGCAACCCCACCGACTTCGGGCGCAACGGCTATCGAGGAAATGTCGCGCAAGGCAGCATCGGTCTGGAGCTGAACATTCCGTTGTACGCCGGTGGCATGACTCGCTCGCAAGTGCGCGAAGCGACCGAACGTCTGGCCCAGAGCGAAGACGAGCGCGAAGACCGGCGCCGCGAAGTGGTGCAGAACACCCGCAATTTCTACCGCGCCGTCAATTCCGATATCGAGCAGGTGATTGCCCGCCGACAGACGATTCGCTCCGGCCAGGCTTCGGTCAAGGCCAATCAGGTGGGTCGTGATCTGGGCTCGCGTAATACCGCTGATGTGCTCAATGCCCAGCGCCAGCTGTATAGCGCTGTACGTGAATACAATAACGCTCGTTACGACTACATCATCGATACGCTCAAACTCAAGCAAGCGGCGGGGACGTTGAGTCCAACAGACCTGACCGATTTGGCGATGTACCTGACAAAGGACTACGACGCGGATCGGGATTTTCTGCCGCCTCAGGAGCGCAAGGCGCTCTGATCATCGATTCATACGCCTGAGTGAAATAAATCATCAGACGATGATGTCGTATTGATACTAATTGTTTCGGGTTTGATATAACCTCTTGAAAGATTTATGAATTTATTGCCGCTATGCGGCACGCATGGAAGCTTATGAGTGATCAAGGAAGGGGCGCCGAGTCGCCCACGCCAGACACCGGTCTCGTGTGTCTGGTGATGCTGGCCCGGTTTCATTCGGTGGTGGCATCCGCCGAGCAACTGGCTCACGAATTCGCTCCGGCGAATCAGCCATTCACGCAACGTGAACTGCTGCTCGCCGCACGCAAGCTGGGACTCAAGGCCAAATCGGTCAACACCACCATCCCCCGTCTGGACCGTACGCCAATGCCTGCGATTGCGGCCGATGGCGACGGGACGTTTTTCATCATTGCCAAGCTGGACCAAGGGAAGGCGCTGATTCAGGACCCGCGATCGGAGCGTCCTGAAGTCATCACCTTCGAGGCCCTGGCGGCGCGCTGGACCGGTGAACTGCTGCTGGTGCGTTCCGAGGCCGGGTTGCCGGGTGAAACCTCGCGGTTCGACTTCACCTGGTTCATTCCCGCCATCGTCAAATACCGCAAGCTGTTGGGCGAAGTGCTGCTGGTGTCCTTTGCCTTGCAGCTGTTTGCGTTGGTGACGCCGTTGTTTTTCCAGGTGGTCATGGACAAAGTGCTGGTGCATCACGGTCTGACCACCCTCGATGTCATCGCGGCTGGGTTATTGGGCATCATGGTGTTCGAGTCCGCCTTGAGCGGTCTGCGCAGCTACGTGTTTGCCCATACCGCGAGCCGTATCGACGTGGAGCTGGGTTCGCGATTGTTCCGACATTTGATCAACCTGCCACTGGCGTACTTTCAGGCGCGGCGGGTCGGTGATTCGGTCGCCCGAGTGCGCGAACTGGAGAACATTCGCAGCTTCCTGACCGGCAACGCCATTACCTTGTTGCTGGATGTGCTGTTCTCTCTGGTGTTCATCCTGGTGATGTTTTACTACAGCGGTTGGCTGACCCTGATCGTGCTGCTGTCGTTGCCCTTGTATGTGCTGGTCTCGCTGTTTGTCACGCCGCTGCTGCGTGCCAGGTTGCAGGACAGTTTTACTCGCGGCGCGGAGAACCAGGCGTTTCTGGTGGAGACCGTGAACGGCATCGACACGGTGAAATCCATGGCCGTCGAGCCTCAGGCGATCCGCAAGTGGGACAACCAGATGGCGGCTTACGTGGCCGCCGGTTTCAAGACCCAGACCTTGTCCACCATTGCCAACGAAAGTGTGTCGCTGATCGGCAAACTGGTCACCGTGGCGACCCTCTGGCTGGGGGCTCGATTGGTGATCGATGGTCAGCTGTCGGTGGGCGAGCTGATCGCCTTCAACATGCTGGCCGGACGTGTCAGCGGCCCGATCATGCGCCTGGCGCAGTTGTGGACCAGCTTCCAGCAAACCGGGGTTTCGGTGCAGCGTCTGGGCGACATTCTCAACACTCGCACCGAGCTGTCCCAGGCCACTCGTAGTGCGTTGCCGCCACTGAGGGGGCAGATCGAGTTCGACCAGGTGCATTTTCGTTATCGTGCCGACGGCTCCGAAGTCTTGCGCGGGGTCAGTCTGCAGATCGCGGCCGGTGAGGTCATTGGTGTCGTGGGGCGTTCCGGCTCCGGCAAAAGCACTCTGACGCGACTGCTTCAGCGCCTGTACGTGCCCGAGCGCGGACGGGTGTTGGTCGATGGCATGGACCTGGCGCTGGCGGACGTTTCCTCCCTGCGCCGGCAGATCGGCGTGGTGTTGCAGGACAACATGCTGTTCAACCGCAGTATCCGCGAAAACATCGCCCTGACCGATCCGGGCGCGCCGCTCGAAGCGGTCATGCATGCCGCCAGCATGGCTGGGGCCCATGAATTCATTCTGGAACTGCCCGAAGGTTACGACACCATGGTGGGGGAGCACGGCACCTCACTCTCCGGCGGCCAGCGGCAACGGGTGGCCATCGCCCGTGCCCTGATCGGCAACCCGCGGATTCTCATCTTTGATGAGGCCACCAGCGCGTTGGACTATGAGTCCGAACGGATCATCCAGCAGAACATGCAAAGCATCTGCGCCGGCCGCACGGTGATCATCATCGCCCACCGATTGTCGGCGGTTCGCGATGCCAATCGCATTCTGGTGGTCGATCGCGGGCAAATCGTCGAGCAGGGCAGCCATGCCGAATTGCTCACGCATCAGGCCGGCCACTATTCGCGTCTGCACCGTATGCAACAGGGCTGAGCAGCCCTTCACTCACTCGTCATTGGTTTGTCGACCGCGCCGGATATCGGGCGCGGCGGCACTCACTGTATTCCGGATTCAAGGACCGATTTCCCATGAGCGCAACGCCTTCGTTATTGCAGCGTTACCGCCACGCCTGGCGAGACTCCTGGCGCCAGCGCAAACAGATGGACAGCGTGCAGCGCCTGCCACATGAAGCGCAGTTTCTTCCCGCCGCGCTGGAGTTGCAGGACACCCCTGTGCACCCGGCGCCACGGATATTCGTCTGGAGCATCATGGGTTTCGCCGTGCTGGCGCTGGTGTGGGCGTGCGTGGGCAAGATCGAAGTGGTGGCGGTGGCCTCCGGCAAGATCGTGCCAAGTGGCAAGACCAAGTTGATTCAGTCCAGTGAAACGGCGGTGGTCAGGGCCATTCATGTCAGCGACGGCCAGGCAGTGAAAGTCGGCGAGTTGCTGGTGGAACTCGACCCGACGGCCGCCGACGCCGACGTCAGACGCATTCAAAGCGACCTGCTCGCCGCCCGCATCGACAGTGCCCGCAGTGCGGCGATGCTCGACGCAATCAATCAGCAAAAATCGCCGGCATCACTTATCGGCGCAATCACCGACGCCGATCCGCAACAGGTGCTCAGTGCCCAGCGCTGGCTGCAAGGGCAGTACCAGGAATACCGCAGTAGCCTGGAATTGGTGGACGCAGAAATCCTCCAGCGCAACGCCGAAATCCAGTCCGCCCAGGCCCAGGTAGCGAGCCTTCGGCAAACCGTGCCGATTGCCACGCAACTGGCCGAGGACTACCAGCGCCTGCTCGCGCAACAATACGTCGCACGCCACGAATACCTGGAAAAAGAACAGGCGCGCCTCGACCTGCAACGCCAATTGAGCGTGCAGCAGGCCAGCGTCCTGCAATCCACCGCTGCGCAAGGTGAAGCGCGGCGTCGGCGCGAAGGCGTCGTCGCGCAAAATCGCCGCGCCATGCTCGACCTGCAACAGCAAGCCAACCAAAAAGCCGCCAGCCTGGTCGAGGAACTGGCCAAGGCCCGCTACCAGGAAACCCTCACCAGCCTCAACGCCCCGGTAGATGGCACCGTCCAGCAACTGGCAATCCATACCGTCGGTGGCGTCGTCACCCCGGCCCAACCATTGATGGTCATCGTGCCCGCCGACCAACCGGTCGAAGTTGAAGCCATGCTGGAAAACAAGGACGTGGGCTTCGTCCGCGCCGGCCAACCAGTCACGGTCAAGGTCGAAACCTTCACCTTCACCAAATACGGCACCGTCGACGGCGAAGTGCTCAGCGTCTCGAACGACGCCATCGAAGATGAAAAACGCGGCTTGATCTACAGCAGCCGTATTCGTCTGGACACTGATCACCTGATGGTCAACGGACAGCGAGTGGCGCTGTCACCGGGCATGTCGGTAACGGCGGAAGTGAAAACCGATCAACGGCGGGTTATCGAGTACTTCCTGAGTCCGTTGCAACAGCATATGGATGAGAGTTTGCGTGAGCGTTGATATTTGTTGCGAAGGCGGGGAGTGTCGGTGATGCGTCTATTGAAGTGGTACTGGCGGTGATCGGTTTTATTACCGTGTTGAAGTATGGCGTGATCACGTTGATCGGCATGACTGCCGATTTCGATGACGATGTGTATACCAAGCTCTATCCCTCGCCGAATGGACATTACAGCGCCGTCCTTGTTTCCCGTTGGGGAGGCGGGGCGATAGCGCCTTTTGTGCCGATGACGTGGTTGTGTTTGACAGCCAGATGGATTTGAAAGACGTGATTAACAGTAATAACTACCGGGTTTATTCGGGCGAATGCGACAGCTTTTTTGATCATGCGCCTTCGCCGAGGATTCAGTGGGATTCTGACTTCGATCTGCGGGTTGATTTTGCGTTGGGTGGAACGCGGATGTTTAGTCGCAATGTGGATTTGCGCAGGACGGACGCGTCGGGGAAAGTGCAGGTCAGGTTTGCCGCGTATCGTTGAAGGCGTTTTTTTTAGTGTGAGGTTTTTGTGAATATCAAGAAGTGGCTATTAAATACGTGTGTTTGTATGTGGCAATTTTTACGCATTGTTTGTGGCGTTGTCCTGCTGGGTGCTTTTTTATATTTCATATATCTAATGGTTGTTTCCCCAAGGGGCTCGGAGGGCTTGGAAGAAAAGGCGGCGCAGCCGATATGTGGTCGACTCTCCGGAAAGACGCTAGTAGTTCCTCGAAGCTATGTTGTTTTTTGGGCTGAATATGAAGGCGAGAGCGCCTGGGATAAAAATACGTTCCATGAAAATACTGGGTGCGACGCAAATTTTATTTCTTTACCTATGGTAGTAACTTGGCCAAGTTTTCAATCGGTAGATCACTCAAAATATTTTAGAGATGGCCTCGGGTTCGATGGTTTGGAAGTCGTGGTTACACCAATGTTCCACAATGAGTTTTATTTGCGTGCGCGACGAGATGCCTTTCTTGGAAATGCGACAGGTCAACAGGTAGAGGGCGCAAGTTATATTGATGGTTTAGGGCTTTATTTGGTGAAGCGACGAGATAATACGTTTCCTGAGATTCTGAATGAATATTATTGGCGCGAAGAAGAAGGCGAAGTTCAAGCAGTATTTGAATGTTTGGGTAATCACAAAGATGTGGGCGTTTACAGTTGTCGGGGCGAGTTTCTGCTTGGTCAGTTGGATGCGCTGATCAAGATTGGCTTTACCCCGGAAAAGCTGAGCGACTGGAAGAGTATTGCGGTTTTAACAAAAGAATTTGTTCTGTCTAAAGTAGCTAACTAGGGAGTGTTTTTATGACTCAGGGATTAACGGTTGTAGAGTTGGATCATGCAAAATCCTTGCTGAGTTCAGCGGGGCCGGGTGCGATGTACGACTACCTCGCTGCCAAAGGCTACAAATATGCCGTTCTTGCTAACGGAGTTGCAAAAGGCGACTCCGTCGCGGGGGAAGTGGCCATTAACTTCATGAAAATGACTGCCAGCGATGCGGGTCATGTAATGTCTGAGGATGACGTGAATCGCATTCGCGGACAAATGGCCAGTGAATACATTAATACATTGAGCACAAAGCTTGATGCCAAAGGCGTGGTGTCTGCAGATATTACGCATGACGAGGCTTGGAGCTTCCATCGTAAAGTTTTTACTAATAATGGTTTGCCAGTCGATGCCTGGACGTTGAATGCTGTATTTCAGGTAATGGGTGAAGGGAGTCGGGAAGTATACTGGCAGAGCGTTCTGGATTCTGCCGGTAGTGTCGTGAAAGAGTTAGAGCTATCGGCAGGCACAGATAAACTGATGTCGTTGGCCTCTCAGATAGGTACGGCTGAAACCAAGCAGGCTGCAACCCATTGGATTAACCGAGTTGACTCTCCTTCAGGCGTTGGAACCGTTGCGTCCAGCTTGGGTGCTCAGTTTTACAAATGGGCTCGTGGATTGATTGTTGAGGAAAGCAATCCACCCTCGACGGCTTCCACTGCAAACCTGATCAACATCGACATCAACCCATCCCCCCAACCCCAACAACACATCCAGGGCGAAAGCAAAGCCCAGCAAGACGTCGCCAACGGCTTCATTCAAAACTCGGCGACGCACAACATCTTCGCCGTCGGCGGGATTCTCAACAAAACCGATTTCACCTCCACGCAAATGGCCAGCCTGGCCTCGGGCGGTATTCGTCCCGGTGAAATGCAGCTTGATCTCAACGCTCGGCCCAACACCTACCTGTCGAATTTCTACCAAGCCCCAAACAGCACCAAACCGGATTTCAGTCTGCGCAGTGCCGTGACCCTGAACGGTTTGTCGGCGATGTCGACGTTCAACACTTACGTTGACCCGCTGTTGCTGGATCTGACCGGCAATGGCGTGCACATGACCGACATCCGCGACGGTGTGCTGTTTGATACCGACCACAGCGGTACGGTCAAGCGCAGCGGCTGGGCGGATCGCAGCACCGGCATGCTGGTGATCGACGATGGCAGTGGCCAGATCAAAGACGTCAGCCAGATGTTCTCCGAGTATTACGGTGGCAAGGCTGGCGTCAACGGCGCTGCTGGCGAGACGCGGTTCAAGGACGGTTTCGCGGCGTTGGCCAGCGAGGACGCGAACAAGGATGGCGTGATCGATCAACGCGATCCGATCTGGAGCAAGTTGCGGGTTTGGGTTGACGGTACGCATGACGCGAAAGTCGATGCCGGTGAACTCAAGACGCTGGCCGAGCTGGGCATCACCCAGATCAATGTGCGTGCGGCGGCGTCTACTCAAACCGAAGTGCGTGACGGCAACCGGGTGCTCGCCACCGGTTCGTTCACCATCAATGGCAAAAGCCAGGAAGCGCTAGCGGTGGATTTCCTTGGCGATCCGGTCAGCAATACCCTGACCAGTCAGGGCACCGGTACGCGAGTGACTTCGACCACCAGTGGCATCAACAGCAGAACCACTAGCGCCTATGCCAGCCAGAGCAGCACGGGTGAAACCCTGGATGCGGCAAAACTGGGCGTGAACAATCTGTATGGCGGCAGCGGCGACGACACCTTGATCGCAGCGCCGGCCGGCGGTTGGCTGGTGGGTGGCGCAGGCAGCAACACCTATAACGGCGGCGCGGGCGATGACGTGTTTGTCATCAGTGCCTCGGACAATCCGGTGAACATCCACGGCAATGGTGGCCATGACACGGCGATTATCGTCGGTGACAAAGGCGTGGTGCTGAACATGACCCGCGCCGGTCTGACCATCGCCGAGGGTGGTGGCGGCAACGACACGATCATGAGCGGCGGCACCGGCAGCGCCTTCATCAAGGGCGGTTCGGGCAATTCGACCCTGGTGGGCGGGGCGGGCAACGACGTACTGGTCGGCGGCACCGGCCACAACACCATCATCGGCGGCAGCGGCAAAGCCGTGATTTATGCCGGGCCACAGGGCGACACCATTTACGCCTCCGAAGCCGGCAGCATCATCCATGCCGGTGGCGGCGCCGATAAAATCTACGGTGGCGCCGGCAACGACATCATCGAAGTCGGTCACGGCAATGCGACGATCGACGGTGACGGCGGGATCAACCTGGTCACGCTGCACGGCAACCATGGCGACTACCGGATCACTCGAACCGCGACCGGGTATGAACTGGCCGACAAGGTCGCCGGGCGTGACGGTACGGTGACGCTGAGCAATATCCAGAAGCTGAATTTCTCGGACATTTCGGCTGTAGATCTGCTGACCCCGAACGCCATGCCAGTGGCGGATGTGCTCACGCTCGACAAGGCCGGCAAGGCCTTCGATCGCACGCAGGTGCATATGATCAGCGCCGAAAGTCTGCTGGCCAACGATCAGCGCCTCAACAGCCAGGGCGCGCTGCGCATTGCCAATGTAGGTGATGCAGTCGGTGGCACGGTCAGCCTCACCGCCCAGGGTGATGTGTTGTTTACCCCGGATGCGCGTTACACCGGTCTGATCAGCTTCAAATACGGTGTGGCCGATGCATTCGGCAATCTTTCGGCGTCGGTGGTGGACCTCAGTAGCGGGCAGACCGCACCGATGCGGGCCGGTGTCACGTTGCTGACGCCGGAAGTGCCGCTCGATCCGCTGGCGGCCCAGGAGTGGTACCTGAGCGATACCAACGTACTGCCGGTCTGGAAGGACTACACCGGCAAGGGGGTACGCATTGGCCAGTTCGAGCCGGGTGGCCAGTTCGCCACCGCGCCGGAAATCTTTGATATCGCTCACCCCGACCTTGCCGCGAATGTCGACAAAGCCTGGCTGCAGACTCAACAGACCAACGGGACCTTGCCGGGTCTGGTGTCCAACCACGCGACGATGGTGGCGGGTGTCATGGTCGGGGCCAAGAATGGCATCGGCGGAGTAGGTGTGGCCTACGGCGCGACGCTGGGCGGTTACTACCTGGCCGGTAAGGGCGATGACTTGGCGGGGTTGGGGCATATGGTCAGTTTTGACATTGCCAACAACAGCTGGGGTTTCACCAATGACTTCGCCCTCAGCAGTTTTCAGGACGGCACGTTCACAACCGCCACGGCCCTGAGCATGAATGCGCAGTACGCGGCGAGTAACGGCCGCGGTGGCCTGGGTACGATCATCGTCGCAGCGGGCGGCAACAGCCGTGCAACCGGCGGCAATGCCCAGGGTTCGCTGACCAACAACAATCGCTTTTCGGTGGAAGTCGGTGCGATCAACGCACAGGGTGACTTGTCGACCCTGCAGATTGGCTCCTCGCCGTTCTCCAACCCGGGCGCGAGCCTTCTGGTCTCGGCGCCGGGCAGCAATGTCGTGTCCACCAGCCACATGCTGGAAACCGAACGCGGTTCCACCTTCGGCAACGACTACACCAGCATGCAAGGCACCAGTTTTGCCGCGCCGATCGTTTCCGGTATCGTCGCGCTGATGCTCGAAGCCAACCCGAACCTGGGTTATCGCGATGTGCAGCAAATCCTCGCGTTGTCGGCGCGCAAAATCAACGACCCGTCCACCCAATGGAGCGATAACGCCGCCCACGGCTGGAACGGTGGCGGTATGCACACCAGCAACGACTATGGTTTTGGTGAAGTTGATGCACGCGCTGCCGTGCGCTTGTCCGAAGCCTGGATGACCCAGAGCACTGGCGCCAACGAGTACGTCTACAGCGCCTCCAGCGGCGCCCTCGGGAAACCGCTGGCGGCGGGTGCGACGCTGACGTCGTCCATCGCGATGAATGCCGGTCTGAACGTTGAACACGTCGAAATCGACTTTGATGCCCAGGTCGGGCGGCTTGGCGATCTGACGCTCAAGCTGATTTCCCCGGATGGCACACAAAGCGTGTTGCTCAACCGTCAGGGCAAAGTCCCGGACGGCATGCCGGGGGCCAGTGCAACCGACGTCGGCAGCACGCAGTCCGGGTCGTTCAAGTACACCTTCATGTCGACCCATGATTTCGGTGAGCGCTCGGCGGGTAACTGGACGTTGCAGGTGACCGATTCGGCTTCCGGTCTGCCGGTCACACTCAACACCTGGTCGCTGCGTTTGTACGGCAGCAAGACCACCCCGGACGACACCTATTTCTACACCGACGAATACCTCAAATCGGTGGTCGGGCAGGCCAACCGTACGGTGCTGGATGACGCGGTCAATGGCGTGGCGGGCGGGCGTAATACTCTCAATGCGGCGGCTGTGTCGGGGGACACCTCGGTCAACCTGCTGACGGGTGTCGCCAGCATCGGCGGCGCGGCGTTGACGGTGAAAAATCCGTCGGGCATTCAGAACATTGTCACCGGCGATGGCAACGACACGCTGGTGGCCGGCAAGGCCGATGCCTTGCTCGACGGCGGGCGTGGCAACAACACGTTGACGGGCGGTGCGGGCAAGGACTTTTTTGTGGTCCATCGCCGTGACGCGGGCAGCGATACCATCAGCAACTTCGAAGCTGCCCGTGGCGAAATCGTCGATCTGGTGGGGTTTGCCGGAAAGAAATTCGCCGATCTGCAGCTGACGCAGCAGGGGGCGGACGTCAAGGTTGATCTGGGCAAGGGCCAGAGCATCGTCCTGAAAAATCTGGCACTCGCTGGCATCACCGCAGCGAACTTCAAGTTCCAGGACAGCTTTGTGGCGCCGACGGCTTACGTCAACAGCGATGCTTCGGCGGTCAAGCCGCAAGAAGGCCTGGGCACCGTGGTGCTCAACGGTGGCGGTAAAGGCGTGATGTACAGCAGCGACGCTCAGGGCAAAACCGTGGCCTCGCTGAACGGCACGATCTACAGCCATGACAGCGCAACGTCGGATGTGTTTGTGGTGGCGGCTCAACCCGGCGCCAAGGATTACAGCAACGCCTTGCGCGGGTTCCGGCATGGCGTCGACAAGATCGACCTGCGCCAGACCGGCGTCACCGATTTCAGCCAGTTGACCGTCGAACACCAGAACCGCGCCACCTTCAATGGCCTGACGCAGATTCATGGTGTGTACGTGACGCGCAGCGCTTCGAACACCAAGCTGTTGTATCTGGATGCATTGGATGTGGCACAGGTCAGTGCCTCGGACTTCCTCTTCGCCGATCATGCCCCGGCTGTGGTGCAGCCCGTCGGACCGGTGCCGCCAGTGGTCGTGCCGCCAACTGTCACCGTGCCGGGTACATTGACGCCGATTATCGATCGCCCTGGCATCGACAAACCTGTGGTAGTCGGGCCGCTGCCGCCGATTGATCTGCATCCGACCATCGTCGTTCCTGACCCGGTACTACGACCTTCGGTCACGATTCCGGACATCAAGGTGCCGGAGACCAAGACGATCGAGCAGATCCTGGCAGAACGGGGTGTCGACCTGAACCCGAAAGTGCCGGAGCACAAAACCGTTGAACAGATCCTGGCTGAGCGCGACGCGAATCGGGGGGGGACGACGCTCCCTGAACGCAAAACCATCGAACAGATTCTCGCCGAGCGCGGTGTCGGTTCCCTCGAACCGTCGAAAGTGCCAGACATCGGCCCGGTCGGACGTGATGTGGCTGGGCGCACGCCGATTGATATTCCGAGCCCACGGCCGATTGTCATCCCGGATATCCCGACGGTCGATATCGCTCATCGAGACCTTGATCTCCCGACTCGTCGACCGGTAACCGTTCCTGACGTCATCGGTGCGCAAGATCCTCGGCTGAAGTTTGATGACACGTTCGGCGGGGCCGCATCAACGGCAGACACCACGTTTGCATCAATTCGAGACAGAATCCGTGGCGGTTCAACACCTTCGACAGCGGACCCTCTGCCGCCCGCCACCGACCCCAACGTCATGACGGTCAAAGGCTTCTTCGCCGATGTCACGCTGGGTGACGAGAGCAAGACCATCAACGTCGAGGCCTCGAATGCCAAAGTGGTTGCCGGCAACGGTGACAACAAGGTGAACGTGACGGGCCGCCGGGGAGATATCACCCTGGGCAACGGCAATAACGTTGTGACAGGTGACGTCAACAAACTCACCGTCGGCCATGGCAATAACACCATTACCGACTCCGGCTCTTTCACCACGGTGAAACTGGGGGATGGCAATAACAAGGTGCTGGTCAGCGGCAACATGCCGACAGTGGAAGTCGGGCACGGAGTCAACGACATTGAGTTCAGCGGCGGGATGGGAGAGTTGGTGTTCGGCAAAGACATCAGTCCCGATCGTCTGTGGTTCCAGCACGAAGGGCAGGACCTGCAGATCTCGGTCATTGGCAGCAAGCAGGAGGTCACGCTGCATAACTGGTATGCCAGTACCCCTGAGCGTCCACGCGACATCATGACCGGAGACCGCCATCGGTTGATGGGCAATGATGTCGAACACCTGGTCCAGGCCATGGCGGCGTTCGCGCCGGCGGCACCGGCGACCATGACCTTCGGTGCTGCCGAGCAACAGGTATTGCAGCCTGTGCTGGCGGCCAACTGGATGTAACCACCACACGTTGACTCGGTAACACGGCCCGCGATGGTTATCGCGGGCCTTCGACCGTCTCGTTCGAGACCGGTCATGGCCTCATGAGTCCCCCTTTGTGGCCCCGGAGCCCTCAACGCCAGACCCGGTGAATCATCTATTTGCAGGATTCGTCATTTCTTCTGAAGGACGACAGTGGCTGTGGGCATTCAAAAAAGTTGATTTTTTGTGGCCTGTAAAATCAGTAAGTTATGCAACTTTTTTGACATGACCGCGTCATGGGTTTTTCAGTTTTGTTGATAAAAACCTTTGAAATCTTCGAAATAAATGAACCAGCATCAGCGGTTTTTTATGTTGGCCGAAGACGTGGATGGGCTGCTGTCCATAGTGCTTGCGGGTCACCCTAAGCTGCGCAACGACCTGCGCAAAGACAACATGGAGGAAATCGGCGCCCGTACCGACGTGTTCTCGTTGGATGGCATTACTGGCGCGCAGCGCGATTATATCGAATGGCTGCTACGTACCTGCACTGGAAATGAAGACGCCTGCGAGTCGATCCTAACGGACGATGCCATTGACCTGCTCGCGAGTAAGTTACGGACGCCGCTGCAAGTGCAACTGCACTTGACGCTGGCCTTAGAAGCCGGGTATCAGACCGGTGAGCACCCAGTGTCGGTGGCTGTCGTCGAGTCGGTGCTATCACGGCACATCGACGACCTGGAGCCTACGTTGACGCGCAATGGCTATCGCATGAAAGACCTCGTGGAACAGTTCAACGCCAAAGCACACGAGTTCAAAGCACTGTTCAACAACACGCTGGACCCCGAACGGGCGGGCGAGTTGCGCGACAAGATGCTCGCGGCCGGCATTCCCCTGTGAACCTAAAACCGCCCCGGTCATTTGCAGATAGCGTGAGCCAGGCGCGATGAAATGCAAGCCGACGCCGTGGAATGCAAGCTCAGTTGCAATTAATGTGAGCCGGTGGCCTTGGTTGGTTGCAGATAATGTGAGCCGGTGGCCTTGGTTGGTTGCAGATAATGTGAGCCAGGAATGTCGTTAAATGCGAGCCGGACTGATTTCAAACGCGAGCCGCTACAGCTAGGTGCAGCAATAGCCTCAGGGGCTATCAGATATCCTGAGGTCAAGATTGCTGCTATTGAGGGCCATCGACTCCCTACCATCTCGATGAATTCGATCCCCTGGATCTGACTTGATACGCCATGGTCTGCGATCAATCCGTTACGATTTTTTCCATTAACGCTCGCAAAGTCGGAACGTCTTCTGGAACGATCACTGATCATTCGATTGGCAAAAAACCTCCCCCCACTAGACGATCAATCAACGAGTCTTTGGCCTTACGCAGGGCATCGGTGTCTAACAGATCTCTGACTGAGTGCATGTGCGTTTCCGTACTCAGTGCATCTCGTTTGATGATTAAGACCACAGATACGCTCACCGTTTGGTTAATCGTATGCAATACAGATAGGGGGGGAAGAAACGGTCCAGATAGTGCAAACACTGCGGGCGAAAAATTCTATCGTTTGAAATTACTATAAAAATCAATAATTTATTTTTAATGTCGTTGTGCCATCTCAGATGCGCTGAATGCTGCTTAACGCTTAATACATCTAATTCGAGAGCGAACTGATGCGCGTCCGGGCAACATGAATTCTCAATGGGTTGTTACTGGTTTGGGGTTGACAAGAAAACCAATCTGCGCAAATATTACCAAATGTAACAATCTGCTCAGATCAACATGGAAGAGTTATCGTGGACATGGCAGTCAAAAAATTAAAACCATCACTTCGTCTCCAATTCGCGAGACCACCTTCCCTAAATACCGGGGTAAGTATCTGCTACCGCCTGCTGTTAGATGTCGTATGGCGGTAAGTATCTAACGATATACCTATATCTGCGTAGTGCTCATGGCGTGCCTTATGCTGCTTGCCAGTATTGTGCTGTCCCCATTTTATAGCACTGCGCGTTAGGGTATGAAGTATTGGTCGGCTGAAGGCAATTTAATATTAAGCTTCTGGCTCTACGCTAGTTTCTGGCGTGGAGTCAAAAGCTAGCCGCAAGTGTTTCATAGATTAGTACTATTTGGTCTGTAGTACTAGTCATTGACGCATGAGTGCTCGGTTTCTCCGGTGAGCTATTGATTGGTTGGTTCAACATTAAATATATTTAATTTTTTCGTGCTTGACCGTTATTAAAGTTGGCGAGCTAGGATAAAGTCTCCTGGGCGGATTAGGGAAGAAGTACTCATTTTTATGAGTGCGTCAATTTTCTGTGTGTTTTTTTTGCATTTTCAAGATTGAAACTGTTTGATGAGGTTAGGAGGTGTCGCACTTGTGCTGAGCTAAAAATAAAATATAACGTGAATATTGAGTTGCACTTACCATTAATAAAAGGAAGTTTATATGGTTGTTGACGAGCGTTTACCTATCCTTGAGAGCACGAATGTAACGGCAGTACGTAGTGCTCTCACAAGTCACGGTGCTGTGATGGTTCGGGCCAAGGGGGCGGGGATGAGTGAGTTCATAGAACTTAGCGATGCCCTTATGGTCCCCATTGTTCATCACGCTACAAATACAATTGAACGTGACCCGGTAAGCAAAGACCCGAGCACATCAACAGTGAATAAGGGAATAGATTCAATTCCCCTTCACCGGGAGGCCTCTTACGCGCCTGGTTGTCCCGATCTCCTTATTTTTTTCTGCGAGAGACCCGCCGCTTCAGGAGGGGAAACGGTCATTTGTGACGGAGCACGGCTTTTGGATGAACTTCAAACTTCAACTCGTGAGTTCGTTGAAGATTTGGAATTGTACTGGAGTTGGGAAGCTCGCCCGGTTCGCTGGCAACAAACATTAGGTGCTCGTACTATTGAAGAAGCCCAAAAAGCGCTTGGCTATCTTGACAATAAGCTTAAACCTTATGAAAAACTCGAATATCACTTTGAAGGTGAAGACTTGCATGGGCGGTTCCGTACGCGGGCAGTAGTGCCTTCATTAACTTCGGGAGTGCCGTCATTTTGTAACTCCTTGATGATTCATGCCTATCGGCCCAAGAGCGATTTCTACGCTCGAGACGACTTTCGCGTGCATCTAGCTGATGGGAGCCCATTTCCGAGCGACATTCTGGCTGAAATTAGAGATGTTGCTGAGCGTGTTTCTCTCAATGTTTCCTGGAATCCAGGAGAGATCGTGGTTATCGACAACTCTCGTTTTATGCATGGGCGCAGGCACTTTGATGATGTCGAGCGCCGGATTCTCCTGCGTATGGGGCAACTTAGGAGTGCGTCATGATAGAAACTTTCGAAGGAAGCGATATTGAACGTCTAAAAGTAGTATTGGATCTTCGTCGCGTGGCATTTGCGGGTAGCCGTCGTGATCAGAGGTCAGCCGATGCATGGTATACCGACGCCTATGACTCGCAATGCCGTCACGTGCTCGTGAGAGATTCGGAGGGCGAGCCAATCGCATCCCTGCGAATGGCATTAACCGGGCATTGGCCAATAGAAGACCGATATAGTGGAGCCCTGGATAAGGAGAGGGGAGTAGAGTTTGGCCGCTTGGGAGTTGCACACTTCCAAAAAGATGGTAAACGCATCCTTCATGAACTTGTCGTTTCCGCCAGTCGAATATGTGTCGAGCTTGAGAGGCCATTTATATATGGTATGACCATCGCTCCGTTCTGGACGGCCCTCAAAAAGGCAGGTGTTCCACTTACTGTTCTTTCCGACACCATCCACGCCTATGGCGAGGAGCAGAACGTCATCCTTTTCGATGCACGCAAGCTCATTGCTTTTTATGATGCGATACAAGCTCGCCGCTTAAGTGTTTCTAATGGCGAATATAGGAAGTAACTGGTGTGATGAAAGAAGAAATCAAGGAATCTGCCATCGAGGTTCAGAAACTTCTACGTAGAAAGTTTCCGCAAGCAAAGGGTAGCCTACTCGAAACAACACATCGCCTTCACACTGGAGAGATGTCGCCCTTGGAAGCGACACAACAAAGTCTGGATCGAATTGAGCAAGCAAATGAAAGTTTAAATTGCTTTGTGACGGTTGGACGGGAGCAAGCTGAGGCACATGCCAAGTCGCTCGGAGGCGAGGTTAGCGAGGTAACTCCGCTCCTCTGGGGTGTGCCTGTATCGGTTAAGGATCTTACTCCTACCCAAGGACTGATCACGACTTTTTCATGCAAGGCCTTCGCCGATTATGTTCCTGAAAAGGACGCCCCGTTGGTGGCTGCGATGAAAGCTGCAGGCATGACGATAGTAGGAAAAACAAACACCCCCGAGTTTGGTATTTTGCCCGTCACCGAATCGGAGCTTAACGGTGTCTGTCGTAACCCGTGGTCTCTCGAGTCCAGCGTGGGAGGCTCCAGTGGCGGGGCGGCCGCAAGTGTAGCTGCAGGACTGACTTCGGTTGCACATGGAAGCGACGGGGCTGGCTCGCTGCGGATCCCGGCATCTTGCTGCGGTGTTTTTGCGGTTGCATTACCCCATGGAAGACTCCCGGCACCTGCGCGACCGGCTCTGGGTCGAGGTCCGCTGGATGGGGTGATCAGCAGAACAGTCGCGGACTCACTTTATTATTTGGCTGGTATGAATGCTATTACTGGCGAAGAGTTGGCATTGGCTGTAAACGAAGCGCCTACGTCTCCACCGGTATCAATAATTCTAACTTGCGCGCCGCCTATTGAGTGTACGGTAGATTCGGTTTGCGAAGCGGCGGTATACCGTGCGGCCGAGTTACTAGGCGCTTCTGGCTATCGGATCTCGGAGCGTAAATTAGACTGGTCGGATGAGCGCGTCCTGGGCGATATGATGCTACTGCGCAGTACGATTCCGGTAGCTTATGGCGACCCATCTTCCGAACTACTTGACCGTACTACGCGTGACGCGATCACCCTGTCGGAGAGCGTCTCGGCCCTCGAGTTCCACCGTGCGTTTGTACGACTGAACAGCTATGCCGAGCGAATTTTGCGCCTTTTTGGCGAGAATGAGATTCTGCTGACTCCCGTACTGGCACGCCATTCGGTACCGCACGGCTGGATCACCGAACCGACAGATCCATACGACGTCTTTAGGCGATCTGCCGAGTTTGCACCCTTCACCGCCTTTGTGAATCTTGCGGGCTTATGCGCCGTGTCCGTGCCCCTTGGTTGGACAGAGGAGGGTATGCCAATTGGCGTGCAGCTAGCTTCTCGACCAAACAATCTGGCCCGGCTGCTTGGCATTGCTGGTCAGCTTGAGCAGCTCGCGCCGTGGGCTGACAGCAAACCCCCTGTTTTTTTCGCATGACCTAACTTGAACAAAAGGATTTTGTCGATGCTTAATCTCATTCAGGCCGCTGTTGAAAACGAGCCCAAGAAGCTACGTTTTTACAACGCTTCGCATCTGGATGCCCTGACCAAACGTGCCGGACTGTCCGATCAGGATCGTATCCTTGTACGCGCGGTAGCCGCTGTTCTTCCGTTTCGCGTTAATGATTATGTAATTGATGAGCTGATTGACTGGAGTGCCGCTCCAGACGACCCGATATATAGGCTCGTCTTTCCGCAGCCGGATATGCTCCCCTTTGAAGATATTAAACCCATTGTGGAGCTTCTTACTCGTGGAGCGCCTACCAGCGAAATTCAGAAGGCAGCATCAAATGTTAGAAAGAAGCTAAATCCGCACCCAGGTGGTCAACTGGATCTTAATGTCCCATTATTGAATGGCGAACGATTCGACGGGATTCAGCATAAATATCCAGAAACTGTCCTATTCTTTCCGAGCCAAGGTCAAACATGTCATTCGTACTGCACCTATTGCTTTCGTTGGGCGCAATTTGTGCAGGAGCCAGACTACAAGATATCATCGCGAGAAATTGAAAGTCTCTGTGAGTATCTACGCCAGCACCGCGAGGTTACAAGTGTTCTCATAACCGGGGGGGATCCGATGGTGATGAGCGCGGAAAAACTTTCAAAATATATTGACCCAATCATTAATGATCCTGAGCTTAGTCATATTGAGTCTATTCGAATTGGTACGAAGGTTTTATCCTACTGGCCTTACAAGTTCTTGACTGACTCCGATGCTGATGAAATGCTTGAGCTTTTCGAGCGAGTGGTCAATAGCGGAAGGAACTTAGCGTTTATGGCGCACTTTACGCATCCTAGGGAACTTGAGACCAAGGCAGTTGAGCAGGCGATTCAGCGTGTTCTTGCAACAGGAGCGACCATTAGAACTCAGAGTCCTATCATACGGGCGGTTAATGACTCCGCCGACGTTTGGACCTCCATGTGGCGCAAGCAAGTACGCTTGGGGATGCTTCCTTACTATATGTTTATTGAGCGAGATACTGGCCCGCGAAGCTATTTCGAAGTCCCATTGGTTCGCGCATATGAAATTTTCACTGAGGCATATAGAAATGTTTCTGGACTATGCCGAACTGTTCGCGGCCCGGTAATGTCGGCAACACCTGGAAAAGTCGCCTTTGATGGCTTGATGGAGATCAACGGAGAGCAATATATGGCGCTCCGCTTCCTCCAATGCCGAGACCCGTCCTATGTGAACAGACCATTTCTAGCTCAATATGATGCCGACGCCTGCTGGGTCGATGACCTGAAACCTGCGCTGCTTGATATGGGGGCGTCCCCATGGTCTCAGATGCATACGAAGAGTCGTCGGGATTTTGAGTTCGAACAAATTGGTAACAGTGGGAACGACTGAGTTCTCTATGCTTTAAATCGCTAGCTATCGTACAGCACCGAAAAGAAATGTAATGTAAAGTCGAGCATGGAGAAGTGCTGGACTATGCTGTTGCTGTTGCTGTTCGGTTGTTGGCGGTGGAAATAAGTGATTTTCGGTGTGTGAGTATGTATGTGCATTTGGATATGTTAAATGACCAGGTGCACTGCAGTGACGGCGCTCTGTTTGGATGATGCTGTCATTCTGAGTGGATATAGATACTCGCAGGTAATGCGTTGTAAGGGTAAAAATAAATAAACTCCGAGGTGGCCGTCATGTGTTGGTGCTGAATTTAGATGAGGGATTAAACGCGTCTTTTAGCAATCCATCTTAAAAAAATTACTTTAAAGATAATTCATATGATCGGTGTGTTCGACTCAGGGCTGGGCGGATTGACAATTCTCTCCGAACTGTCCAAGCAATTCAGGAATTCTGAATTCATTTATTTTGGCGACCACGCTCGTGCCCCGTATGGGGCTCGAACTGCAGAACAAATATATGAATACACTCGTGAGTGTGTGGAAAAGCTTTTCATAATGGGTTGCGATCTTGTAGTTCTGGCTTGTAATACCGCCTCTACAGTTGCGCTACGGAGGCTTCAGCAGGAGTGGTTGCCTTTACATTGGGAGGGTAGGCGAATACTTGGTATTGTCGTTCCAACCATCGAAGAAATTGCTGGTCGTCCTTGGCATTCAGAAAAAGAACTGAGAAAAACAGATTTTGATTCTAAAGTCCGCACGATTGGAATTTTCGCCACATCTGCAACTGTTGCTAGTCAGTACTTTCCCATTGAGGTTGCCAAGCGGGACGCTTCAATCCAGCTAATTCAGCAAGCATGCCCACAGTTAGCAGGACTGATTGAAAATGGCGCAGAATTTAGCGCCATAGAACGTGAAGTAGAAGCTAACGTAAAGTCGATGATGGATATGTTAAACGGAGTCACTCTAGAAAAGATAATTTTAGGATGTACTCACTACGCGTTAGTCGAGCATGCGTTCCTGGCGGTGGTGCCATCTGATTGCGTGTTACTATCTCAGGCTAGGATAGCCTCACTGTCTCTCAAGAACTATCTACATCAGCATCCGCAGCTTCAAGGCAACCAAACTCCCAAGCCTAAATTAAAGTTGCTAACATCCGGTGACGCTGTGCTTGTTTCAGTATTGGCAAGCCGCTTTCTCGGTGAAGTAATGCAGTTTGTATCTTTGGAAGTTTTCAAAGATGCTCGATGAGAAAGTGCAAGGTTACTCGATTTTATATGCGGGGAGAGATGTAGTCCTCTCCATGTACTTGCGGATTCAAAAGATCAACATAGGGGATGCGTAGCGCTACCAGAATTAGAGACTCTCGATTCAATCGTTACGGGAAATCGCGGCGGGTGTACTCATGCAAAATGTTTCGCTTATGTCGGTCGCAATTGTTAAGGCGAACTCGGATGTCGCCGAGCGACATGTAGCCTGTTGGCCCGCCCCCCTTGAGTAATGTGCAAAAACTTATCCTCTAGGAGCCTAGAAAATGGTGCTTCATTCGATTCTTGCGTTTACGCTAGTCGCCGCCGTCTCCATTGCCAGCCCAGGGCCCGCGACTTTGATGGCGATCAACAACACTCTGGCCCATGGACAACGCAGCGCAGTGTGGTCTTCCCTTGGCAATGCGAGTGGACTCTTCTGCCTGTCAGCAGCTGCCATGTTGGGGCTTGGAGCATTGCTTGCCAGTTCCGAATGGTTGTTCAATGCGGTGAAAGTCATCGGTGCTGGTTATTTATTCTACTTGGGTGCCAGGCAGTTGTTTAGAAAGAGTTCGATGCTCGCTGACGGTATTCAGGACAACTTCAAGAAGAGTCGGCCCACTCGTTCCAGATTGTTCAAGCCGGCCTTCCTGACGGCTGTAACCAACCCTAAGGCGACGATGTTCTTCACCGCACTGTTTCCTCAATTCATTGACCAGAATGCAACGTTGCTACCGCAGTTCCTGATCCTCACCTCTATCTACATGGCGTTGTCGGTGGTGTCCTTGAGCTTATATTCCGCGCTTGCCTCCAGGGCAAAAGGGGCGTTGACACGGCCCGAGCTGTCACGGTGGATCAGCCGGGTGGTGGGTTCAACATTTATATTTTTCGGAACCGCCATTCTGACCATGCGTCGACAGGTTGAATAAGTGTGCTGCGACCAATGACTCCGTTTCAGTCGATTGCTGGCCGTCGCTCAGGAGTAAGCGTCTGGTAGACACATCTTGCGGAAAGCCAATCAAAGTCGAACCCTTTTTTTGCGAAGCAAACGCAAGAGGCTGTCCTGCTACCAAGTAGGCCAAGCCCCAAATTGATCCGTTGTGATGTAACACCGTTTTTGAGTTCAACGGTCGAATTCAGCAGCCCGTGACGAATGAGGGTGTAGGCGACGTCGTTCGTAATACCTAGAATTTCGGCAGCTTGTGCAACGCTTAGCGATTGAGAGGCAGTTATTTGCCTCATATGCGCGCTGAGCCAGGCCTGCCATTCATCACTTTCCAGTCGCCATTCCCCAATCACACCGGCGTCTGATTTAGCTTTGAATGAAACGGATAAGGTGCCTTCCTGAATTGCTTTGAAAAGGTGAGCTACCCCTTCCCCTGAAATGAAGGGGTGACGGAGTGCATCACTCAAGGAGAGGGGGCTCGAGCTTGATCGTCGATGTTTGATGCATGCGTTGGAGATGTCGAACGAGTTTGTATCGATCCACCACGATTGTCCCGCTGCGGGCCGACCGCCTCGGCAAGTAAAACAGCCGTTTTTGCATAGCACTTTGATGGTATTGACTGGCAGCTTTAGTTGATTGGCTGCTTGCGCAATATAACGAGGCAGGGTAGCGGCGAGGTGCCTAGCTTGTATCAGATCGACGGCAATCGTCTTGTTGCCGCATGCAGAGATGCCTCTGTATCCGTGAAGCTCGCCTTCGGCGATCAATCTTTTTAGCAATGGAACGTTAAGGTTGAGTGACTTTGATGCGACCTCCAAGGAAGCCAACTTTTATCAGTAACTGCCGGGAAGATTTTGATTAAGTATTTATCGATAGGTGGATGCGCAGTGTGCATTGCACATTACACATACACATCTCTACTTATTCAAGTATGGTCTTTTAGCGTAGGCGGGGAGTTTTCGTGGGCCTTCGGTAGAGTTGGCACCCCTTTCAAGCAAGGTGCGAGAGCATGCTTTCGCATGTTTTTTTTGGCAGTCATTGAGATTTTTCAAAGAAAACAATTTGTTAGTGAGTCTGTCTGGATCATCTATTTGCCATTTTTGTCATTTTTTTTGAAAGCCTACAGCTCCTACGGGTTCTTAATCCCATTGCTTCCGGTTAATAGGAAGCATTACTATTCACGCCCCGTCTTCACAGCACACCGCAATGACCCCCAAGCTGCCCCGCAGACACGGCTTTTTCGAGCATTACGAAGAGTTGGTCGGGACCTGGACCCGTCGCCTGAGAAATCGTCAGCAGGCTGAGGACCTGGCCCACGACACCTTCGTGAGGGTGCTTGAGTCCGATTCGGCTTTGGTTGCACAACCTCGGGCGTATTTGCACCAGACCGCACGCAACATCGCGGTGGATGGTTATCGGCGTGAGGATCGGCGGGGCGCCATGGAGTCGGAGGCGGTTGATCACAGTGTGTCGTCGTCCGGCGACCCGGAGCATTTCATGCAGGCGATCCAGTTGGCTGACTCCATCGAACGGGCGCTCACCGAGTTGCCGGTCAACTGCCGCAAGGTGTTTGTCTGGCAGAAGATCGAAGGCCTGACCCAGGCCGAAATCGCCGAACGCCTGGGACTGTCCAAGAACATGGTGGAAAAGTATATGATCCGCACGCTGCGGCATCTGCGCGACCGCCTTGACGGATTGCAATCATGATGTGCGGGGGCTTTTGTAGGAGCTGGCGAAGCCTGCGATCTTTTGGCGGCATTGAAATCGCTGGAGATCAAGATCAAAAGATCGCAGCCTGCGGCAGCTCCTACGTAAGGCAGATCTTCCGTGTCTTCTCATCCCCAGCCAAACAGGAACTTCCATGATGGATACTCGTGATTGTGCGTGCGGGCGAACAACGGTTCGCGACGAGGCGGCGCGGTGGTTTGTGCGTTTGCAGGAACCTGCGATCAATGTCGAAGAGTACCGGCATTTCGAAGCCTGGCTGGACGAACACCCTCAGCATCGCGATGAATTCCAGTTGCTCCAGGGCTTATGGTCGGCGGCTGATTTGCTGCCGGCGGCGCGACTGCAAGCCTTGTGTGAAACCGCGCCTGCGCGCAGCAAACGCCGCCCGCTGGTGCGTTATGCGGTGGCCGCCAGTGTGTTGGCCGTCGCGCTCGGGTTGGGGCTGTTCAGCGGTTTGAATCACCCGGCGATCTACACCGCCGAATTTTCCACGGCTCTGGGCGAGCGACGTCATGTGGCGTTGCCGGACGGTTCGGTGATCGACCTGAACAGCCGCAGCCGCGTTCAGGTGCACTATGAAAACGACCGCCGCAGCATCGAGCTGACGCAGGGCGAAGCGATGTTCAGCGTCGAGCACGACACCCGTCGGCCTTTCGTGGTCGAGGCGGGCAGCGGCAAGGTCACGGTTACCGGCACCCGTTTTGATGTGCGCCGCGACACCGCCCAAACCGGGGTCGTGGTGGAGCAGGGCACCGTCAAGGTTCAGGGTCGCACAGCGGCGGACAGCGATTTCATCAGCCTCACGGCCGGCCTCGGCACGCACATCGATGCCCAAGGCAAAGTGGCCGCTGCTTACGCGGTCAATCCTGCCGAGCTGACCGCTTGGCGCAGCGGCAAACTGGTGTTCACCAACGCCAGACTCAGCGACGTTGCCGAAGAAGTCTCGCGCTATCGGGAGAAACCGCTCACCGTCGGCAACGACAAAGTGGGCAATCTGCGCCTGACCAGCGTGTTCAAATCCGACAACACCGACGCACTGCTCAAGGCCTTGCCGAGCATTCTGCCGGTGGCCGTGCGCACCCTCGATGACGGCAGTCAGGAAATAATTTCAAAATAAATTCAGGTTTTTTTCGAGTTGATCGTCTTCCTGTCCAACTGCAACTGGTTTGCATTAACAAGCGCACACTCTTGCGATCCACAGGACTACGTTCGACGTGAAAAAATCCACCGCTAAAAACAACAAATCACCTTGGTTGCGCCTCGCTCTCACCCTGGCTGTCACCGCGGCGCTGCCCCAGGCTTTTGCCGCCGACGCGATTCACATCCCGGCGCAACCCCTGGGGCAGGCCCTGAGTGAACTGGGCCAGCAAACCTCGCTGCAGGTGTTTTTCAGCCCTGAGCTGGTCGCCGGCAAACAGGCCCCGGCGGTGTACGGCAACCTTTCGCCAGAAGACGCGCTGCGCCAGCTGCTGCAAGGCAGCGGTCTGCAATACCAGATCGACGAAGGTTCGGTCACGTTGATGCCGGCACCGACTTCGGCTGCAAACGGCCCTTTGGAACTGGGCGTGACCGACATCAAGGTGGTCGGTGACTGGCTCGGTGACGCCGATGCCGCCGTGGTGCAGAACCACCCTGGCGCGCGTACGGTGATTCGCCGCGAGGCGATGGTCGAGCAGGGTGCGATGAACGTCGGCGACGTGTTGAAGCGTGTGCCCGGTGTGCAAGTTCAAGATGCCAACGGCACCGGCGGCAGCGACATCTCCCTGAACGTCGGCGTGCGCGGCCTGACTTCACGCCTGTCGCCACGCTCCACCGTGCTGATTGACGGCGTGCCTGCAGCGTTCGCCCCGTACGGCCAGCCGCAGTTGTCCATGGCCCCGATTTCCTCCGGCAACCTCGACAGCATCGACGTGGTTCGCGGCGCCGGCTCCGTGCGTTACGGACCGCAGAACGTTGGTGGCGTGATCAACTTCGTCACTCGCGCAATCCCGGAGAAAGCCACCGGTGAAATCGGTTCGACCCTGGAAACCTCCCAGCACGGTGGCTGGAAGCATATCGACACGGCGTTTCTCGGCGGCACCGCGGACAACGGCATCGGCATGGCGCTGCTGTACTCGGGCGTGAATGGCAACGGTTACCGTGAACGCAACAACGGCAACGACATCGACGACGTGATCCTCAAGACCCACTGGGCACCCACCGATGTGGACGATTTCAGCCTCAACTTTCACTACTACGACGCCAGCGCCGACATGCCCGGCGGCCTGACCCAGGCGCAGTACGACGCCAATCCGTTCCAGTCCGACCGCAACAACGACAACTTCAGCGGCCGCCGCAAGGACGTCTCGTTCAAGTGGGCACGGCAGATCGACGACCGCACCCAGGCCGAAGTGCTGACCTACTATTCCGACAGCTTCCGTGGCAGCAACATCGCCGCTCGCGATCAGAAGACTCTCGGCTCGTTCCCGCGTACTTACTACACCTTCGGGATTGAACCGCGGGTGTCCCGTGTGTTCGACGTCGGCCCGACCACCCAGGAAGTCAGTGTCGGTTATCGCTACCTCAAGGAAGGCATGCACGAAGAGGCGAGCCGCCTGGCGCTGGTCAATAACGAGCCGGTCGTGACCAAGAACTCCGACGGCCATGTCTATCAGGACCGCACCGGTGGCACTGAAGCCAACTCGGTGTACGTCGATAACAAAATCGACGTCGGTAACTGGACCATCACCCCCGGCATCCGCTTTGAACACATCAGCACTGACTGGCACGACCGCCCGGTGCTCGACACCGCCGGCAAACCGGTGCTGGAAAAGAACCGCAGCATCGAAAGCAACGAGCCGCTGCCGGCCCTGAGCGTGATGTATCACGTGTCGGAAGAGTGGAAGCTGTTCGCCAACTACGAAACCTCGTTCGGCAGCTTGCAGTATTTCCAGCTCGGCCAGGGTGGCGCGGGTGATAACACCGCTAACGGCCTGGAACCGGAAAAGGCCAAGACCTACGAGGTCGGTACACGCTACAACAATGATGTGTGGGGCGGGGAAGTGACGCTGTTCTACATCGACTTCGATAAAGAGCTGCAATACATCAGCAACGATGCGGGCTGGACCAACCTCGGCGCGACCACGCACCAGGGCCTCGAAGCCTCGGTGCACTACGACATGGCGGCACTGGACCCACGCCTCGACGGCCTGACCGCTAACGCCGGCTTCACTTACACCCGCGCCGTTTATGAAGGCGAGATCCCGGGCTTCAAGGGCCGTGACCTGCCGTTCTATTCGCGTCAGGTGGCGACTGCCGGCCTGCGTTACGACATCAACCGCTGGACCTACAACCTCGATGCGTTTGCCCAGTCCAAGCAGCGTTCGCCAGGCGTTGCCGTCAACGCTGACGGCAGCTTCACCAACAACTACATCACCGAAGGCACCGCGGACGGCCAGTACGGCGATATCCCGGGCTACGTCACCTGGAACGTACGCGGCGGTTATGACTTCGGCGCGACGCTTTCGAACCTGAAAGTCGGCGCCGGGGTGAAGAACATTTTCGACAAGCAGTACTTCACCCGCTCCAGCGACAACAACTCGGGGATGTACGTTGGCGCACCGCGCACGTTCTTTGTGCAGGCTAGCGTCGGGTTTTAACGGCTGAAGATCAAAAGATCGCAGCCTCCGGCAGCACCTACATAGAGATGGCGTACACCCTGAGCTGCTGTGTAGGCTGCGATCTTTTCGCTTTCAGACCTTCAACACCTTCCCGCCAATGGCCACCGCCACCAGCAACACCGCCATCAACCCGAAGGCAAAACTCAAACTGCTGCCATGGGCGATAAACCCGATCAACGCAGGCCCCGCAAGAATCCCGGCATAACCGAGTGTGGTAATGGCCGGCACGGCGACGCTTTCGGGCATCACCGTCTGTTTGCCCACGGCG
Source organism: Pseudomonas sp. ANT_J28 (assembly GCF_008370005.1). Taxonomy (NCBI): domain Bacteria; kingdom Pseudomonadati; phylum Pseudomonadota; class Gammaproteobacteria; order Pseudomonadales; family Pseudomonadaceae; genus Pseudomonas; species Pseudomonas sp. ANT_J28. The sequence continues at coordinate 10,707 of NZ_VOBM01000054.1, read as the reverse complement.
GTGTACAGCACCGGCACAATGTTCGAACAACCCGCCCCCAACAATGCATAACCCACCAGCGCCGCTTCCCAACTCGGGGCGAAGGTCGCCACAAACAGGCCCGCTGCGGCCGTCAACCCACCGAACACAATCACCCGCGTAGCGCCGAGACGACGGACGATCGAATCACCGGTCAATCGTCCGGCGGTCATAGTCAGCGCAAACGCCGCGTAACCCAGCCCCGCATACGCCGTGTCGATCCCGCGTTCCTGTGCCAGGAACACTGCGCTCCAGTCGAGCGCCGCGCCTTCGGCCAGGAACACAATGAAACACATGCCGCCAATAAACAGCACGATGCCATGGGGAACGGCAAACGCCGGCCCCGAACTTTCGCTGCCGTAGGGCAATAGGTGCGGCGCGGCCTTGGCCAGGGCGATCAGCAGCATCACGATCACCACCAGCGTTGCCCCCAGCGGTGAAACCCCAAAGCCGAGCAGGGCGCTGACACCCGCCGCGCCAACGATCCCGCCGAGGCTGAACATCCCGTGAAAGCCCGACATCATGTTCTTGCCGCTGGCCCGTTCAACGATCACCGCTTGCAGGTTCACCGTCGAATCCACCGTACCAAGGCCCGCGCCGAACATGAACAACGCGGCAGTCAACGCTGGAATCGATGACACCGTCGCCAACAGCGGCAGGGCCGCACAGATCAGCAGCACCCCGGTGCTCACCACTCGGCGACAGCCGAAACGCGTGGCCAGAAGCCCCGCCATTGGCATCGCCAGAATCGACCCCACCCCCAGGCACAACAGCAGCAAACCGAGCGTCCCTTCATCCAGCTCGGCCCGAGCCTTGGCGTAGGGCACCAGCGGCGCCCACGCAGCGATGCCGAAGCCGGCAATAAAAAAGGCAATGCGCGTGGACATCTGTTCCAGGCGTCCGGGGATGACGGGCGCAGATGTGTTGAGGGCAGTCATGAAAAATCCTTGGCTTTGCGGGTTGCTGACAACAGGCAGAGGAGCATCCTTGCATATCAGACAGCGTGTCGCGACCTTGAGGATTTCTTGTAACCGTTAATCCAGGGTTAAAACGCCCCTCCCGTTGTCCTGCCCATCTCGCTGGTCTAGCTCACGTTGGGACCCGGCAGCCAGCGCCCGCCGCTAGACGGATCATAGGATCCCACGCCCCCCGGGCACCTTAATGCTCGTGCAGGTTGATGAATTCAGAGTTGAAGGTTTCGAACACGCGCGGATTGTCAGTGTTGGCTTTGCCATCAAGGAAAGCGTCGCCTTGATCACAGGGATCACAATCGTGACGCCATTCGTTTCGGCCTCTGAGGAACAGCGGTTCGGGGTTATTGTTGTCGGCTATGGGGTTGGGCATGACGTCGTAGATCACCTTTACGCCGGCGCCGTTTTGACCGGCGATGACCGCACCGCCCAATGCCAGGGCAATCAGCAGGGGCAATAGGAACGTCCTTTTCATGATCGTCACCAAACGATAGAGGCGAGGTTCTACTTTGGGGCGAGTTGGATGGGCTGTCTGCTGTCACAACTGACAGGTTGCAGCGATTGTTTTGCGATAAGAGGCGGGGGTTAAATAACCGGATCGTTTGCGGTCTTCTTCCGGTAGCCCCTAAAGTACAGGTTCTTTTCTGGCTGATTTCAGGACCGATCCATGGCGCCGTTCTACGATGCTCGAGGCAATATCTACGCGGTTGTAGCGCCCGAGGCCGTGCGCCGTGCGGGTATCGATTTACCTGAGCTGGCCGGTCCGGCAGCGCAAACCCGCGAGGCATGGGCGCTGTCGGCTATCGAGGCCTTCTGTGGCTGGGCGCCTGGTACACAACCGTCCGGCACCAAGGACCATCGTTGCGATGGCTTGCTGATCGGGCCGTTTCAAGACTCGCCACCGTTTGACCTGCTGATCGTTAACACTGACGGCACGCTCGCCGAGCGCAGTGGCAACGGGCTGACGATTTTCTCTCAGGCCCTGAGTGAGCAAGGGCTGCTGCCGAGGGACGAGGTTTGTTTGCTCAGGGTTCATCATGACAAGGCTGATGCGGTTTCACCGGTGGACACTTCGGTGAAACCGGCCGAGATCGAGGGTGTAAAAGGGTTCTGGCTGGATTTGGGCAAACCCTCGTTCGGGCCTGACGCGGTGGGGGCAAAAGGGGTTGAAAGCGTGCTGTTGAACGGTCGCGACGCCAGCCATGTGCAGCCGTTGTCGGCGCTCGATCCCGCCTGGTCTCGAAGCCAGTTCGTGCGCATTGGCAATCCACATTGTGTGACGCTTTTAGAGAAAGCCGATGCATTGCCGAGCAATGAGCAGATGCGCGAGCCGGGGTTGTCCGAAGGGCTGACGCGTATCGCCTACGCCATGCCGACCGGGGCAGGGGAGCCGTGTGCTGCTGGCGTGAATCTGCAATGGGCGATGCTTGAGTCAGAAGGGCGAGTCGTCGCGCGAGTATTTGAACGCGGAGAAGGGCCGACGGCGTCGTCGGGCACCAGCGCCAGTGCGGTGGCTTGCGCTGCGTGGCGGATGGGATGGGTCGGTGCAGGGGAGGTGAAAGTGGTCATGCCCGGCGGTACGGCGCCGATTCTTCTGGAAGAAGAGCAGGGTGAGTTGAGTCGGGTCAGGTTGTTCGGCACGGCGCGGTTGATGGGGTGAATTCAACATCGCCTTCGACTTGCTCGCGAAGAGGCCCGCATAATCAGCGAGAATTTAGGGCTGAACCGCCCATTCCACCACCGGCATCTGCCGCTTCATCAACACCTTGCCATCGCGCACCGAATACAGCGGCAGGCCCTGGCTGCGGATCACCTCGTAATCGCTGTCCGCCGACAGAATCAGCAAATTCGCCGGCCGCCCGCGTTCCAGTCCATAACGCTCACCCAGGTTCATGGCCTTGGCACTGTTATCGGTGACCAGGTCCAGCGCGCTTTGCAGGTTGCGGTACCCGAGCATGTGGCAGATGTGCAGGCCGGCTTCGAGCACCCTCAAGATGTTGCCGTTGCCCAGCGGATACCACGGGTCGACGATCGAATCCTGGCCGAAACACACGTTCATCCCGGCTTCGAGCAGCTCGTTGACACGGGTCACGCCACGGCGTTTCGGAAAGTTGTCGAAGCGCCCTTGCAGGTGAATGCTTTCGGTGGGGCAGGAGACAAAACTGATCCCTGAATGCCCGAGCAGGCGAAACAGTTTGGCGCAGTAAGCGTTGTCGTAAGAGCCCATGGCCGTGGTGTGGCTGGCGGTGACCCGTGAGCCCATGTCGCGGCTGCGGGCTTCTTCGGCCAGCACCTCTAGAAAGCGTGAGTGCGGGTCGTCGGTTTCATCGCAATGCACGTCCACCAGGCAACCGGTGCGCTCGGCGAGGTCCATCAGGAATTTCACTGAACTCACGCCTTGATCGCGGGTGTACTCGAAATGCGGAATACCGCCGACCACATCGGCACCCATGCGGATCGCTTCTTCCATCAGCTCGCGACCGTTGCGGTACGACTCGATACCTTCCTGCGGGAACGCAACGATCTGCATATCGATCAGGTGACGGCTTTCCTCGCGCACTTCGAGCATCGCCTTGAGCGCGGTGAGCTGCGGGTCGGTGACGTCGACGTGAGTGCGCACGTGCTGGATGCCGTGGGCGGCGAGGGTCTGGATGGTTTTCTTGGCGCGGGTTTTGGTGTCCTCCTCGGTGATGGTCACCTTGCGCTCGCCCCAGCATTCGATGCCTTCGAACAGCGTGCCGCTCATGTTCCAGCGCGGCTCGCCGGCGGTGAGCGTGGCGTCGAGATGGATGTGTGGCTCGACGAAGGGCGGCACCACCAGGTGGCCTCCAGCGTCCAGATCATCGGGGCCCAGAGAGGGGGCCTCGGTCTGTCGGGCGATGTTGCTGATCAGGCCGTTTTCCAGGTGCAACTCATGCAGGCCATCTTGGTTGCGCAGGCGGGCGTTGATGATGTGCATCAGGCGAATCCTTTTATAGATCTTGTAATGGTGCGTTGGCAGTACGGGCACCCAGCACGCCGGTCAATAGCACATACGTTAACGCGGCAGCGGCAATCCCTACCAGCGGCGCGACCCACGGTGAACTGAACGCGGCAACGGTGCCGACCGCGTAGGCGGCCAAACCGGACCAGTTGAACGCCGGCAACCGGGCATCGGCCAGACGTGGATATTGACCACGATAGCGGTAGAAGAAGTCCGCCATGATCACGCCGCCAATCGGCGGAATCACAGTGCCCAGCAGAATCAGGTAGGGCACCAGCATGTCGTACATGCCCAGCAGCGCCAGCAACGTGCCGATCACCGCGCCCGCCAGGGTTACGGTCTTGCGACGGCCGGTGCGCAGCAGGTTGCAACCGGCGACGGCGAAGTTGTAGATGGTGTTGTCCTGGGTGCTCCAGATATTGAGCAGCAACATCGCCATCGCCGCCATGGCGAAGCCTTGCAACAGCAACACTTCGACCACGTCCGGTTGCTGGTAGACGATTGCGCCATAGGCCCCGATCAACACCATCAGGCCGTTGCCGATGAAGAAGCCGATCAGGCTTGCCAGCACCGCGATGCGTGCTGAACGGGAGAAACGCGTTTAGTTGGTCGCCTGGGTTGAGCCGCTGACAAAGGTGCCGAACACCAAAGTAATGGCGGTCGACCAGTCCAGTGTTCCCGTCGGGACTACAGCGAGCAAACCGTCGAGCCCGCCAACCTTCACCGTGGCCACCCACATCGACAGCATCAGCAGCAACATCATCGCCGGTACGGCGATGTACGACAGAATCTCCAAGCCGCGATAACCGACATACGCGGTCGCGCAAAACACCAGGCCGAACAGCACCATCAGCCCGAGAACGGTGCCCTCGCTCAATTCGAAATACTTGCCCAGCACCACGGCGGCAGTGGCCGTGCCCCAGGCGTACCAGCCGATCTGGGTAAAACCGAGGATCAGGTCGCTGAGCTTGCTGCCCACTTCACCGAAGCAAAAGCGTCCCATCAGCACCGAATTCAGGCCGCTCTTGAAGGCGATGTAGCCAAGGCCTGCGGCGTAGATCCCCAGCAGCAGATTGCCGACGATAATCACCGCCATCATCTCGCCGAAACTGAACGCCACACCGAGCTTGCCGCCGGCAAACATGGTCGCGGTAAAAAAGGTGAAACCCAGCAGCACCATGGCCGTTGAGGCCAGGCCTTTGCGGGCATGCATCGGGACTTCGCTGAGGGGGTAATCGTTGCCGGGATCGTTCTGCGTCATGGGGCGTTCCTTGCTGAATGAGTGACGGGGGGCGTGTTGCAGTGGTCGTGCCAAGCGTGGGGTGGTGTAGTTATTTATAGCCGAGCGGGGAGACTTGGCGCGGAAAGGGGCACGAAAGCGGTGCACCTGAAGGAACACAGAACCCATGTGGGATCGCCGCACCGCCGCTCCCACATTTGATTCGGTTTTTTCAGGGGGATTTGTGTTGCGGCAGAAACCGCAGCAACGCCGCGACGATCGCTTCCGGCGCATCTTCCTGAACCAGATGCCCGGCATTCGGAATCGCCTGAAACCGCGACCCCGGAATCATCTGATGCAACGCCTGCCCACGTTCAATGGGAATCCACTGATCATCTTCCCCCCACAGAATCTGCACCGGACAACGAATCGTCGGGTACAGCCCTTCGGCCTCACGGGTGTAACGCTCATCCATCTGAGCAATCTGCCGATAGAACGCCGCTTGCCCCGGATCGCCGAGCCACGGCTGCACATACGGCGCCAGTTCAGCATCGGGAATTTCGCGCTTGATCGCCCCGCGAATATAGGTCGGCACAATCGCCCGCTGAATGTAATCGGGCAGGCCACCGAATGCCGCCTCATGCTGACGCACATGCTGCACAAACGGCGAACCCCAGGGTGTCAGCGCCACGGGATCGATCAGCGTCAGGCTGCGGTAGTCCTTGCCGTTCAGCAGGTGAGCACGCAGGGCGGTGGCGCCGCCGAAGTCGTGAGCGACGAGGTCTGGTCGCTCCAGGCCCCAGTGATCCAGCAAGTGAGCCAACAGGTCGTTCTGCACACCCAACGACACATCGCCGTCGATTTTCTCCGATAGCCCATAACCCAGCAGGTCAAAGTAATGCACCCGATGCGTGGTGATGAAGTGCGGCGCAATCCGGTGCCACACATAAGAAGAGAAGGGCGTGCCATGCACGAACACCAACGGCGGACCGTCGCCCCGTACGGCGTAGCGAACGGAGTGCCCGTTGAAGCGGTAGGTCTGAGGCAGCGGCCAGTCAGTCATTGAGGGTGTCCTCTTGGCGTGGGGGAGCCAAAAAGCATAGGCATAAAAAAACCACCAGTCTCGGTGGTTTTTTTGATCTATCGGCTTACTCGCCGCGATAGATGCAGCCGCTGGTGCACGTCTCGTGGATGCGGATCGCGCTGAGTTCCGGCAGCAGAGGCTTCAATTCCTTCCAGATGAATTTGGCCAGGACTTCACTGGTCGGGTTTTCCAGGCCGGGAATGTCGTTCAGGTAGTTATGGTCCAGGCGCTCATAGAGCGGCTTGAAGATCGCCTTGATTTCCGAGAAATCGCGGATCCAGCCGGTGTGCGGATCGAGATCGCCGCTCAGGTGGATCGCTACTTTGAACGAGTGACCGTGCAGACGGCCGCACTTGTGGCCTTCCGGCACGTGGGGCAGGCGGTGGGCGGATTCGAAGGTAAATTCTTTGAAGATTTCCACAGTGATTTCAGCTCTGTCAGGTGGCGATCGCCGCGGCGATGTGGGCAGGCGGCGAGTTTAACAGTTTGCGTTTGGCGTTGCGGGAAAACACTGACTAAAGGGTCAGCAAGCGCTCCCCGAGGCGACCGCTGGCAGCCAGTTCGAGGAACTCATCGCCCATGCGACGGCTTTCATCCATCGTCGTGCGCCAGTATTTCTGCCGGCTCGGGGCATCGCCCATGAAGCGTTTGAAGTCGTTGCGGTCCGGGAGTTTGCCGTAGGGCAGGCGCGCCAGGTAATCCTTCGATGGCGCCAGCAACAGGACATCCTGCAAACGCGCAGGACACGCTCGGCGCCACGGCAAGGTCTTGTCGAACCAGCCGGGAATGACCCGGTCGGTGAAATGCGGATAGAGCACGATGTCGTTGCCGCTGTAGGGCAGGTCGAGGTGATAGTCCAGCAGACCGCCATCGCGAAAAGTCCCGGCACCGGCCCCCGGCAGGTCACGCACGCCCTCCATCACCATCGGGATCGAACCCGACGCGAGCAAGGCCTGGCGCAGGTTGTCGGCATTCAGCGCAACGAAGCGCGAGGGGAAATCGTTCAATGCATTGACCGGTGGTGCCAGACGCGGATCGTGAATGATCAGCCGCTCGAAATGCCGCGACAGCCGCGCCCGGCCGCGCAGGTTGTCGGCGATCACCGATGACAGGCCCAGCCCCAGTCGGCCGCGATGATCGTCCGCCAGCAGGCCGTGGCTTTTGACCACCATGATGTTCAGTCGGTAATGAGCGTTGTCCAGAATCGAAGCATCGCGGCCGTCGAGCAGGTCATCGAGCATGCGCCGAGAGCTCTGGCTGATCTGCGCCATGGTCACGCCCTTGGCGAAGTTTTGCTCGGTGTAGAGGTGACCGAGGCGGCGGATACCTTCGGCGGCATCCGGCAGACACGCGCTGGCGAAGCGCCAGGAACCCACCGACGCACCGATCAACGAGCGCTCCCGCGGTGCCGTCGGCAGCCATTCACCGAACAACGCCAGGTCCAGACCTTGAATCCCCAACGCCTTGGGACCACCGGCGGCACCTGGCAGTGTGCCGACATCGGCGGCGCTCAAACCGTTTTCACGGATGCGCGCCAAGGCGCGAGGGCCGGCCTTGAGGGTCAGGGAGGGGAACTTGATGTGGATAGCGGTCATACCGGTCTCGAATGCAGGCAAGCGGGGGATTATAGACAAGCTCGCTCCCACAGGTTTTGTGTGTCTCTCCAATGATGGCAATTCAGTTTCAGTTAAGTTCGGATCGCTAAGGTGGCTCCCGTAGGCAACACATAAAAAAATACGGAGACACCCCATGAGAACCCTGACTGCCCTGTTCACCGCGTCCATCATCGGCGTGACCGCCAGCATCGCCCACGCTCGCGACCTCGGTCCCGACGAAGCCCTGAGACTGCGCGACGCTGGTACCATTGTGTCTTTCGAGAAGCTCAACGCTACCGCTCTGACCAGTCATCCCGGCGCCAAGATCACCGAAACCGAGCTGGAAGAAGAGTACGGCAAGTACATCTATCAGGTGGAATTGCGCGACCCTCAGGGCATTGAGTGGGACCTGAAATTGGACGCTGTCAGCGGGCAGATTCTCAAGGATCATCAGGATACGTAATGAAGGTGTTTTCTTTTTCACTGCGGTGCACGAGCGGTCGAATGGCTCTAGCGCTTCTGGCTTTTTGCTCGGTGGTCATGGCCCGCGACCTGGATCAGGACGAAGCCCTGCGCCTGCGTCAACAAGGGGTGATCCTGCCGCTGGAGCAGCTGTTGCAGCAAGCGCTGGACGGCCACCCCGGAGCCAAACTGCTGGAAGCCGATCTCGAAAAAAAACACGATGTCTACATATATGAAGTCGAGTTGCTGACCGCCGAAGGCGTGGTCCGCGAACTGGACCTCGACGCCACCACCGGCCAGTTACTGAAAGACAAGGAAGATTGATCGATGCGTTTGCTTCTGGTGGAAGACCATGTGCCGCTGGCCGACGAACTGATGGCCGGCCTCAACCGGCAGGGGTACGCCGTGGATTGGCTGGCGGACGGTCGCGACGCGGTGTACCAGGGCAGCAGCGAACCTTACGATCTGATCATCCTCGACCTCGGCCTGCCGGGTTTGCCAGGGCTCGAGGTGCTGACGCAATGGCGGGCCGGTGGTCTGTCCACGCCCGTGCTGATTCTCACCGCCCGTGATTCCTGGGCCGAACGGATCGAAGGCCTCAAGGCCGGCGCCGACGATTACCTGACCAAACCCTTCCACCCCGAAGAGCTGCACTTGCGCGTCCAGGCGCTGTTGCGCCGTTCCCACGGCCATGCCAACCAGCCGACGCTCAAGGCTGCCGGACTGCACCTGGACGAAGGCCGCCAATGCGTAACCCGCGACGGCGCCGACATCCAGCTCACCGCCGCTGAATTCCGCCTGCTGCGTTATTTCATGCTGCACCCCGAGCAGATTCTTTCCAAAAGCCACCTCGCCGAACACCTCTACGACGGTGAAACCGAGCGCGATTCCAACGTGCTCGAAGTCCACGTCAACCACCTGCGGCGCAAACTCGGGCGCAGCGTCATCGAAACCCGTCGCGGCCAGGGTTACCTGTTCGGCGGGCAAGCCCAGTGAGGTCGATCCAGCGCCGCTTGAGCCTGGGGCTGATCAGCGTGATGGTGATCGTCGGCCTGGTCCTGGCGCAGACCAGCCTGTGGCTGTTCGAAATGGGGTTGCAGCGTTATCTCGAAGCCGGGCTGCGCAACGACAGCGAAAACCTGCTGGTGGCGCTGGTGCGTGGGCCGCAGGGTTTGCAGCTGGATGAGCGGCACCTGTCGCCGGCCTATCAGCGACCGTTTTCGGGGCATTACTTCCGCATCGATTTTGCCGACAGCCACTGGCGCTCCCGTTCGCTATGGGATCAGGAACTGCCGCGCCTCGACCATGCCGGCCTGCACAGTAACCTGGAATTGGGGCCGGAAGGGCAGCAATTGCTGGTGCTGCGTTCGGACTATCGGCGCCTGGGCCAATCGATTTCCATCAGTGTGGCCCAGGATTACACGCCGGTGCGCGAGAGTTTCCAGCGCATGCGTCAAGTCGGATTGGGCCTTGGGCTGGCGGGACTGCTACTGATTCTGCTGCTGCAACGCATCACCGTGCGCCGCGCCTTGCGCCCGCTGGAAAAGGCGCGTGAGCAGATCGCCCAGTTGCAGCAGGGCCAGCGCTCGCAACTCGATGAGCAGGTGCCGGTAGAGCTTGAACCGCTGGTGGCGCAGATCAACCATTTGCTGGCGCACACCGAAGACAGCCTCAAGCGTTCGCGCAATGCGCTGGGCAACCTCGGCCACGCCTTGAAAACCCCGCTGGCGGTGTTGTTGAGCCTGGCCTCAAGCGCGAAGCTCGATGCGCAGCCGGAACTGCGCAAGGTGATTCAGGCGCAGCTGGAACAGGTCCAGCAGCGACTCAATCGCGAACTCAATCGCGCCCGGTTATCCGGCGATGCGTTGCCGGGAGCGTTGTTTGATTGCGATGCTGAATTGCCTGGGTTACTGGCGACGTTGAACATGATTCATGGTGAGCATCTGGACCTCAGCTATGCGGCGCCGAAGGGGTTGCAATTGCCTTGGGATCGCGAGGACTTGCTCGAACTGCTCGGTAACCTGCTGGACAACGCCTGCAAGTGGGCGGATGCCGAAGTTCGGTTGAGCGTGGTCGAGACGACCGAAGGGTTTGAGTTGAGCGTGGAAGACGATGGGCCGGGGATTCCGGAAAACCAGCGCGATCAGGTGTTCAGCCGGGGTACGCGACTGGATGAACAAACGGATGGGCATGGGTTGGGATTGGGGATTGTGCGCGATATCGTTGATACGTGGGGCGGGGTATTGAGGCTGCAGGAAAGCGAGTGGGGCGGCCTGAAGGTAGTCATCCAATTACCCAAACGCTGAGTACCCTGTGGGAGCGGGCTTGCTCGCGAATGCGGTGTGTCAGTCGACATCGCTGTTGCTGACACACCG
>NZ_VOBM01000053.1:0-41133 GCF_008370005.1 Pseudomonas sp. ANT_J28 | reverse complement strand
GCCTGAAAGTGTCCGGATGGCCGTGGAATCGGTGTCCGGATGCTCGTGGAATGAGTGTCCGGATCAGCGTGGAATCAGTGTCCGGATGTTGGTGGAATGGGTGTCCGGATGGTCATGGAATCCCCACTCCTGTTCTACCAATGCTTTTTTCAGCTCCCGCTCTGAAATAGTAGGATTGGCCAAAATGTGACGATCAGCTGCCTTGCAAACGCGTTCGCGGAGATCCGCTGCATTCTGCTGCTTTACTGACTCCGGCTTCCTGTTGGCCTTGCCCGCAGCCGCGCCTCTTTGCGATGCCTTGGCGGAAAACGCTTTACTCAGCGCCTCGCTTAGAAAATTGGCCACATTGAAGTTACCCTTCGATACGTCGATGTCCTCAACTTGTCTGTAGAGGCTCGCTAGCATGATCGCCTTGTCGGCATCGCCCATGAATGTGCGGAAGGATTCACGAGCGTCAATTTCTCCGCCTGGATCCTTTAGTCGCTCCTTTTCGGCCAGTGCGCAATATTTCTTAGGATCTGTTACTTGCATTTGGGCTATGAGGTCTGCGTCCAGGTCGAAGACGTAGAGTTCCGTTTCAAAGAGCCAGTTGGCGAGAACTTGAACAGCTTGAATGCTTTGCACCAGGGTGTAAGTCGCCACGAGTTGCGAGTCCGCAGCGTTGCGATCAACGCTATCAAACCGTCGTATGACACTCGGCAATGAGGCTGCATCGGCGTAGCTGGCATGTTCCTCGATCTCGTCGCGGAGTCGAAACATCGTGGCGACCACCGATCCTGCTCGATCAGGATAACGGCCATCCTCAAGCCAGAATGAGGTGGCGTAATTGGCCAGCTCCAGCGCCTCGTTGAAATACTTTCGAAACGGCGAATACAACGCTAACTCACGCACGGCCTGTTCGATGTCGTCTAGTTCCCACAACAAATTACTGACATCGAAGCCAGCAATTTCCAGGCGGCCAATCGGCATATTCTCATCGTCCATTCACCGCCCCTTGGCCCCGCTTGGCGTCATGGATGCAGCGTTTCACGACACGGTCCTCCTCGACCAACAGTGAGGTGGCTGGGCCAGTGTTGTTACACGATTCGACCGCGTAACACATCGTGTAGCGTTGAGCATTTCTTCGTGTAACGTGAGCTAAGCCCTTTATATTCAATAAGTTACAGATTGGCGTAACACCTGTAACACGCGTAACACCGTTTTTTGGGGGGGAGTGGATAAGGAGTTTCATATCACCTTTCCAAATTGGCCTTGCACGACATTGCCAACTACTAGCTCATCAAGATGATCTGCGTACCACTGCATCATGACTTTGCGCTGAGGTAGGTACACCGCCTTGTTGTACACCCCTGCAATTCCCTCTTTGACATGAGAAAGCTGGGCCTCAATGTGGTTTTCGTCGAATCCCTGTTCATTAAGGATCGTGCTAGCAATGTGACGGAAGCCATGGCCAGTTTGCCGGCCCGCATATCCCAGCCTGCGCAGCGCCATCAGAAAGACAGTATTGCTTCGGGGAATGGTTCGATCTTTTCTTCCAGGGAAGAGAAGAGGGTATGCGCCTGTCAGCGTGCGCAGCTCCGTTATCGATTCAATGGCCTGCCGAGATAGAGGCACTACATGCTCGCGCCGACGCTTCATTCTTTCGGCTGGGATCGTCCAGAGCTTTTTGTTGAGATCGATTTCTGACCAGCGTGCTTCTCGAATCTCGCTCGGGCGTGCCGCTAACAGAGCAAGCAAACGAAGCCCAAGACGGACATCTTTTGCGTGAGGGTAAGAGTTGATAGCTCGAAGTAATGCGGGCAGCTCTTCTATTGATACGTGTGCATAATTTTCAGCACTACGTGTCTGAAGAAATTTATTAAGGCCTTCAAGGGGGTTGTGGATCGCTCGGCCTGTCACTCGTGCCAAGTCGTAGATCTCTTTGCAGAAGGCCCGAACTCTGCCCATTTGCTCAATGATCCCTTTCTGCTCCATGCCGCGCAGAAACTCCATCCATTCAAGGGGCAGTATTTCTGTGTAGATGCGTTTGCCGAAAATGGGGAATACGTGAAGCTCCAGGGCTCCAAGGACTCGACGGGACGTGCCAGCTTCCCAGCTTGAGCGCCTAGCCTCAAACCATTCGCGCCCTAACGCTTCGAAAGTGTTGTTGGCAGCCACCCGGTCAGCAATCTTGCGAGCCTGCTTACTGACTAAAGGATTTTTACCAGTCGATGCGTCATCCCGCAGTTGCGCCGCCTTCTGCCTGGCTAGCGAGCCACTGATTTCGGGGTAACCGCCTAGGCCCAGCCAGGACCATTTCCCGTCTGGTTTTTTGTAGCGCAATTCCCACGACTTCTGCCCATTTGCCTTGACTCGAAAATACAAGCCGTTGCCGTCTTGCTCGCGGTACGTCGCACTCTCTGCCTCCAAGCCTGCAAGAGTAGTGTCGGCCAGTGGGCGGCGTTTGATTTCAGTACGCTTCACTGCGTGTATGCCTCCAGTTCAATGAATCTCAAAGCATACACGTGGGCATACACGGCGTGAAGTTATAGAGGTAGACAGGGAGGGATAGCCAGAAACAAGAAAGCCCGCACGGGGCGGGCTTCTTGGGGTGTTTCGTAGACTGTCTGAGACAGGTCTAGACTGCTATATGGTGCACCAGGCGGGATTCGAACCCACGACCACTGCCTTCGGAGGGCAGTACTCTATCCAGCTGAGCTACTGGTGCAATGCGGGCGCCATGATACTCATATGCACTGCGGGCGTCCATGCTGCTGAATCGCCTGCGCTTTTCCAAAGCGTAACCTGTGTCTGCTACGTTGATCAGAAAAATTAGGCAAATGCGCCGTTTTCGTTCTTTTTTTCGAACGCCCTATTGTCCTTTATCGGCATTGATCCTAGGATTCGTTCGAGATTTCAAACGCTCTTGTCTGGGTGCTGAACCGCACGAGTTTCAATCAGTGCGCTATTTATGTGCTTCAGCCCGGTGAATGATTTCCCTGACGGCAGCCTATAAGGCGCCTTTCTACAATCATAATTCGCTCCGCGCTTGCCGCGGTGCTGTTAAGGAAAGCCGACATGCAGCTTAAAGACACCCAGTTGTTCCGCCAACAAGCCTTTATCGATGGCGCTTGGGTTGATGCGGACAATGGTCAGACGATCAAGGTCAACAACCCGGCAACGGGCGAAATTCTGGGCACCGTGCCGAAAATGGGCGCTGCCGAAACCCGCCGTGCAATTGAAGCCGCTGACAGAGCGCTGCCGGCCTGGCGTGCACTGACCGCCAAGGACCGTGCGAACAAGCTGCGTCGCTGGTTCGAACTGATCATCGAGAACCAGGACGACCTGGCTCGTCTGATGACCCTCGAACAAGGCAAGCCATTGGCCGAAGCCAAGGGCGAAATCGTTTACGCCGCTTCCTTTATCGAGTGGTTCGCTGAAGAAGCCAAGCGCGTCTACGGTGACGTGATTCCGGGTCACCAGCCAGACAAGCGCTTGATCGTGATCAAGCAGCCAATCGGCGTGACCGCTGCAATCACCCCGTGGAACTTCCCGGCCGCGATGATCACCCGTAAAGCCGGCCCGGCCCTGGCCGCCGGTTGCACCATGGTGCTCAAGCCTGCTTCGCAAACTCCGTTTTCCGCATTCGCTTTGGCTGAACTGGCCCAACGTGCCGGCATTCCTGCCGGTGTGTTCAGTGTTGTGTCCGGAAGCGCCGGCGACATCGGCAGCGAGCTGACCAGCAATCCGATCGTGCGTAAATTGTCCTTCACCGGCTCGACCGAGATCGGTCGTCAGCTGATGGCTGAATGCGCCAAGGACATCAAGAAAGTGTCCCTGGAATTGGGCGGCAACGCGCCGTTCATCGTGTTCGACGACGCGGACCTGGATAAGGCCGTCGAAGGCGCGATCATTTCCAAGTACCGCAACAACGGCCAGACCTGCGTCTGCGCCAACCGGCTGTACATTCAGGATTCGGTCTACGACGCGTTCGCCGAGAAGCTGAAAGTGGCTGTGGCCAAACTCAAGATCGGCAACGGTCTGGAAGAAGGCACCACCACTGGCCCGCTGATCGACGAAAAAGCCGTGGCCAAGGTTCAAGAGCACATTGCTGACGCGATCAGCAAAGGCGCAACCATCCTGGCAGGTGGCAAGGTCATGGAAGGCAACTTCTTCGAGCCGACCATCCTGACCAACGTGCCGAAAAACGCTGCCGTGGCCAAGGAAGAAACCTTCGGTCCATTGGCTCCACTGTTCCGCTTCAAAGACGAAGCCGAAGTGATCGCGATGTCCAACGACACCGAGTTCGGTCTGGCTTCGTACTTCTATGCTCGCGACCTGGGTCGCGTGTTCCGTGTGGCTGAAGCCCTGGAATACGGCATGGTCGGCGTCAACACCGGGTTGATCTCCAACGAAGTCGCGCCATTCGGCGGCATCAAGGCGTCGGGCCTGGGCCGTGAAGGCTCCAAGTACGGCATCGAAGATTACCTGGAAATCAAATACCTCTGCCTGGGCATCTAAGCCCGGCAAGGCATTGCTTCAAGCGCAAAGGGCACGAGAGCGCTGTCCCTTTGCGTGCTTCAAACGGAATTTTCTCTGTGGTCCGGAAAGCTGTGGCAGTCGATCATCGCATGCTGCCGCAGTTGCCTCCCCGCCGCATTTTCCTTGAACCACGCCGCCCGATGAGCGGTGAATGAGGACTTTATGAGCAAGACTAACGCATCCCTGATGAAACGCCGCGAAGCCGCTGTACCACGCGGTGTTGGCCAGATTCACCCGATTTTCGCCGAGTCCGCGAAGAACGCCACCGTGACCGACGTTGAAGGTCGCGAGTTCATCGACTTCGCCGGCGGTATCGCCGTGCTGAACACCGGTCACCTGCACCCGAAAATCATCGCCGCCGTGACCGCGCAGCTGAACAAGCTGACCCACACCTGCTTCCAGGTGCTGGCTTACGAACCGTACGTTGAGCTGTGCGAAAAAATCAACGCCAAGGTGCCTGGTGATTTCGCCAAGAAAACCCTGCTGGTGACCACCGGTTCCGAAGCCGTGGAAAACGCCGTGAAAATTGCCCGTGCCGCGACTGGCCGTGCTGGCGTGATCGCGTTCACCGGCGCCTACCACGGTCGCACCATGATGACCCTGGGCCTGACCGGTAAAGTCGTGCCTTACTCGGCCGGCATGGGCCTGATGCCAGGCGGCATCTTCCGCGCGCTGTACCCGAACGAACTGCACAGTGTGAGCATCGACGATTCGATCGCCAGCATCGAACGCATCTTCAAGAACGACGCCGAGCCGCGTGACATCGCTGCAATCATCATCGAGCCGGTTCAGGGCGAAGGTGGTTTCTACGTCGCGCCTAAAGAGTTCATGAAGCGTCTGCGCGCGCTGTGCGACCAGCACGGCATTCTGCTGATCGCTGACGAAGTACAGACCGGCGCTGGTCGTACCGGCACTTTCTTCGCCATGGAACAGATGGGCGTTGCTGCCGACCTGACCACCTTCGCCAAATCCATCGCTGGCGGCTTCCCGCTGGCCGGTGTGTGCGGCAAGGCCGAATACATGGACGCCATTGCTCCAGGCGGCCTGGGCGGCACCTACGCCGGTAGCCCGATCGCTTGCGCCGCGGCCCTGGCCGTAATGGAAGTGTTCGAAGAAGAGCAGCTGCTGGACCGTTGCAAAGCTGTCGGCGAGCGTCTGGTCACTGGCCTGAAAGCCATCCAGGCCAAATACCCGGTGATCGGCGAAGTCCGTGCCCTGGGCGCGATGATCGCGGTCGAGCTGTTCGTTGATGGCGACAGCCACAAGCCGAACGCTCCAGCGGTAGCCGCCGTTGTGGCCAAGGCTCGCGACAAGGGACTGATCCTGCTGTCCTGCGGCACATACGGCAACGTTCTGCGCGTCCTGGTACCACTGACTTCGCCGGACGAGCAACTGGACAAAGGTCTGGCAATCATCGAAGAGTGCTTCTCCGAGCTGTGATTTCCAAGCTCTGATCGATTTGTGAACTGATCGACAAAAAAACCCGCTTCGGCGGGTTTTTTTGTGTCCCTGAAACCCATCGATGGCAAATGCGCTGTATCGAATGGCCAGCATTGACTAAGGTGCAAGCACTACTTTGGAGTGTGTAAATGACTGCTGTGGTGTTACCCGCTGCACCGCGTGTGCTGATTGCCGAGGCCGATCCCTGGTCCCGCGACCTGCTCAAGCAGGTTTTGTTGAATGTGCGCTGCGACGCGCGGCTGGATCTGTGTGCCGATGGTCAGGAAGCGCTGCACCTGTTGGCGGAAAATCCTTACGACCTGGTGATCGTCGACTGGGAGTTGCCCGGCGTCGATGGTTTGAATGTCTTGCGCAATGTCCGCCAGCGCAAACGTAATCCCCCCCTGCCGTTCATTCTGATGAGCTGCCGCAATGACAGCGCCAGTGTGCGCGAAGTCTTGCCCCTGGCGCCTGCTGCGTACCTGACCAAACCCCTGAACATGGAAAGCCTGACCCACCGTCTGCAGGATTTGCTGCTGAACGCTGGTGAAGAGGTCTCTTGCGAGACGCCGTCATTGGCGCCGGGCATCACTTTGTCGGCATTTCTGGAGCGTCGTCGCGAGTTTGCCGACGGTGCGCCGCTGATGACTGACGTGCAGTTGGCGGTCAAACGCAGCCTCAATCCCAACGGCCTCGATTTGACCGTGCTGCATGACGAGATCCGCACTGATCCGCAAGTCACCGCTGTGCTGATCGCCGCCGCCAACAGCGCGGCCCAGCACCATGGCGCCGCCGTACAAACCCTGTCCCAGGCGCTGCACCACCTTGGCACCGGGCAAAGCATGAACCTGATTCTGGGGCTGGCGCTCAAACGCAGTGCCCGCCTCAGTGATCCGTTTCTGGCCGACTATGCCGAGCGCTATTGGGAGCTGTCGCTGCGCACTGCCGAGTATGGCCGGACCCTGGCGCGTTTACTGGATCTGGATCAAGAGCGCTGTTATTGCGCCGGCATGTTGCATCGCCTCGGCGACCTTGCGCTGTTGCGGTGTTTGCAGGAATGGAAGCAGGCCGGTGGTGAGCTGGATGAATGGGAGGAGGTCGGCGAGGCACTGGCTGAATTCGGCGCGGCGTATGGTTCGGCGCTTCGCACTCGCTGGCGCCTGCCGCTGGAGCTGCGAGAGCTGATTGCGGCGGTCTACCAGCTCGGTGGCGGGGTTTACTCCCGCGAAGCGCTGGTGATGAACATGGCTGCGCAACTGGCGCGACTGACCGAGCATGAGGGCATTGAGGAGCTGTCGAAGAGCAGGACGGCGCGGTTGCTCAAGATCGGGTTGCCGGAATTGATGCGGTTGCGCAAAAAGTAGCCATTGCCCAAACCCCCTGTGGAAGCGGGCTTGCTCGCGAAGGCGTCGTGTCAGTCGATATCAATGTTGCATGATACGGCGCCTTCGCGAGCAAGCCCGCTCCCACAGGGGTTTTGTGTTGAGCCTGTCAGGCCGAGATGATGCGGTTCTTGCCCTGGTGTTTGGCTTGGTACATTGCCGCATCCGCGCGGGCAAACAGGCTGTCGACGCTTTCGTCCTCGGCGGTGAGGCTGGTCAGGCCCTGGCTGACAGTGATGCCGAACGTCTGGTCGCCATGGCTGAAACTCAATCGCTGAATCTCCCGTTGCAGGCGCTCGGCCACTTGCATGGCCATGTCTGGCGCACAGCCGGGAAACACCGCTGCGAATTCCTCACCGCCAACTCGCCCGAACACATCGCCGCGACGCAAAGCCGCGCGACCGCTCTCGGCGATTCGTTGCAGCACGTTGTCGCCTTCCTGGTGGCCGTAGGAGTCGTTGATCACTTTGAAGTCATCGATGTCCAGCAGCAGGAACGCCAGTGGCGTGCCTTGGTGCCGTGCCTGTTCGAACTCACGGTGGGCGCATTCGAAGAAGTGTCGGCGGTTGCTGCTCTGGGTCAGCACGTCGGTGGTGGCCAAGCGTTGCAGCTCGGTTTCCATCTGCTTTTTGTCAGTAATGTCTTCGGCAATGCCGACAATGATCACCGGTTGCCCCGGCTCGGCCTGACGGTTGATGAAGCACTTGTCACTGAGCCAGCGGACCTGGCCGTCGGCGGCAATGATTCGGTATTCGCGGTCTTCATCGGCGCCTTTGACCAGTACTTCGGCCAGGCTGCGTTCGGCATAGTCCAGATCGTCGGGGTAAATGCTGTCGCGCCATTGGTTGTAGTCGGACAGCAACAAGCCTGCGGAGCGACCGAAAATCCGTTCATACGCAGGGCTGACATAGAGCACACGACGGGATTCCCAGTCGAAGGCCCAAAGCACGGCGTTGACGCTCACCAGCAGAGCGCTGAACAGTTGTTCGCGTTCGCTCAGGCGCGCCACTTCGCCTTGTGCATGCATCAGCGCCAGCAAGGTTTGCGCGGCCTCGGGCCACTGCGGGAGGGATGAGTCTTGCAGGCTTTTATTGACCATCGACACAAAATCTCAAAGGGCGTGCGCCGCTCGAGGTTCGAAAGCGGCCAATACCAGAGCCCGCCTAAATGGCGAAGTGTCTTTGAGATAGGGGATTTGGAGCGAAGTTCCGAAGGGTGCGCCCACGAACGGGGCGCACCGATCAACGGCGTCAAACAGCGGCGGGGCGCAGGGAGTAGGTTTTCAACTGATCGGCGAAGTCGCGCAGGGATTGAATCCCGCTGGCTTCGGCTTCGTGTACCCAATCCTTGATGGCGGCCAGCATGTCGTGACCATTTGAGCTGGTCTTGACCCAGATCTGCTGCAAGGCCAGGCGTTTCTCGTAAATTACCTTCAGCGCCTGACTGTGCTCGAGCATGGTCTGGATGCGAATGTGGTGTTTGTCATCCAGCAGGCTGGTTTCCCGCGAGAGCAAGCGCTTGGCACGGTGGAACTGGTGACGGACCGAGTGATCGACCTTTTCCAGCTCTTGTTTGACCAGCGGTGCGATCACCAATTTGCGGTACTGGGCCATGATCTGGAAGCGGTTGTTGAGGATCGCCATGGCGGTGTCCATGTCCAGGTTGCCTTTGCCTTCGACCCGATGGGCGATTGGCGCGACCCGCTGAACCTTGGCCAGACGCAGGAAGCTGAAGACCTGGATCCAGGCCCAGCCGAGATCGAATTCCCACTTCTTCACCGACAGTTTTGCCGAATTAGGGTAGGTGTGATGGTTGTTATGCAGTTCTTCGCCGCCGATCAGGATGCCCCACGGCACCAGATTGGTCGCCGCATCGCGGCATTCGAAGTTGCGGTAGCCGATGGCATGGCCCAGGCCATTGACCACGCCGGCGGCCCAGACCGGGATCCACATCATCTGGATCGCCCAGATGGTGATGCCGATGGTGCCGAACAGCAGCAGATCGATGACGCCCATGATCGCCACGCCCAGCAGCGGGAAACGGCTGTACAGGTTGCGTTCGATCCAGTCTTCGGGGCAGTTCTTGCCGTAGATGCGCAGGGTCTCGGGGTTTTCCGCTTCGGCACGGTACAGCTCAGCACCTTTGCGCAGAACGGTGGACAGGCCCTTGATGACCGGGCTGTGCGGGTCATCGACGGTTTCGCATTTGGCGTGGTGCTTGCGGTGGATAGCAGTCCACTCGCGGGTGTTCTGTGCCGTGGTCAGCCACAGCCAGAACCGGAAGAAATGTTTCAGGCCAGCATTGAGCTCAAGCGAGCGATGGGCTGAATAACGATGCAGATAGACCGTGACGCCGATGATCGTCACGTGGGTCATCAGCAGGGTGACTGCCACCAGTGACCAGGGCGACAAGCCGAGAAAACCTTCGTACCACATAGGCTATTGGGCCCTCGATAAAGAAAAAAACAGCCGTTGCATTATCACTTAGCCCACAGATAAAACCAGTCGCCCTTTCAGATAAGAGTGGCTGGATGTTTCTTTAAACGATAACTCCATCCTTTTTGAAGGGACATGGACAGCCGAATGTCTGCCACCTATCGCGATGCTTTGCGTGCAGCACTGCTTTACCTTCTGGTTTCTGTAGGTTGGCTGCTATTCAGCGGTCATTTATTGAACAGTTTCTTCGATAGCTCTGCTGAGCTAATGCTATGGCAACTGATCAACGGTTATGCCTGGGTGGTATTCAGTGCCGGTTTGATTTTCCTCGCCCGGGCGCGATTGTTCCGTTGCCTGGGGATCGGCGCAAAATTGCGTGAGCGCACTGAAGACCGCGAGCGTTTGCGTCAGGCGGCGGCGGTGTTCGATTGCACGCGTGAAGGGGTGCTGGTCACCGACAACAAAGGGTTGATCGTCCATGTAAACCGGGCCTTCATGGCAATCACCGGCTATCAGAGCGAGGAGGTGCTCGGCCAGCGCCCCAGTCTGTTCAAGTCCGGTCATCACCCGCCGGCTTTCTACCAGGCGATGTTCGCGACACTCAACAGCACCGGCGAGTGGAGCGGGGAAATCTGGAACCGCCGCAAAAGCGGCGAGATCTACCCGCAATGGCAGACCATCCGCGTCATTGACGACGAGTGGGGGCGGCGCAGCCATTATGTGGCCGTGTTTTCCGACATTAGCGCAATCAAGAACTCCGAACATGAGCTGACGCACCTGGCTCACTACGATCCGCTGACCGATCTGCCCAACCGCTTGCTGTTCACCGACCGCACCGAGCAGGCCCTGGCTTCGGCGCAGATCCACAAGCGCGGCTGCGCGTTACTGATGATCGATCTTGATCACTTCAAGATGATCAACGACAGCCTCGGGCATAGCATTGGGGACCAACTGCTCAAGGGTGTGGCCGAGCGTTTGAAAGCGATGGTCGGTCCGGGAATCACGCTGGCGCGCCTCGGCGGTGACGAGTTCGCCGTGCTGGCTGAAAGCTGTCCGCAAATGGTGCACGCGGCGGCGCTGGCTCAGCGGATCATCGATGGCCTCAAAGAGCCGTTCCAGATCGACAGGCATCAGTTGTTTGTCAATATCAGCGTCGGCATCAGCCTGTTCCCCGGCGACGCCTTGAGTGCCGAGCAGCTGTTGCGCAACTCCGACTCGGCGCTGTTCAAGGCCAAGGGTGCCGGCCGCAACGGCTACGCCCTCTATACCGAAGAATTGACCGCCCATGCCCAGAAACGGGTCGAGACTGCATTCGAATTGCGCCGTGCGCTGGAGCAGCAGGAATTGCGGGTTTATTACCAGCCGGTTCACGACCTCAAGACCAGCCGCCTGATCGGCGTCGAGGCATTGGTGCGCTGGGAGCATCCACAGCGAGGGTTGGTGTCGCCGGCAGAGTTCATTCCCATTGCCGAGCGCACCGGTCTGATCGCCGAAATTGATGCCTGGGTGATGCGCCAGGCGTGTGAGCAGATGTGCCAGTGGCAGCAGGCCGGGGTGGTGTTGTCGTTTGTCGCGGTGAATGTTTCTTCTCGATTGTTCGCCCGCCGTGAGTTGTTTGGGCAGGTGGCGAAGGTGCTGAACGAAACCGGGCTGGATCCTGCCTGTCTGGAGCTGGAAGTTACCGAGAGCGCTGTGATGGATGACCCGGAAGTCGCGCTGGAGCAGATGCACAGGTTGCGTGAATTAGGCGTTCGGCTGGCCATCGATGACTTCGGTACAGGCTATTCGTCGTTGCTGCGCCTCAAGCGAATGCCGGTACAGAAACTCAAGATCGATCAGGGCTTCGTTGCGGGGTTGCCGTGGGATGAGGATGACGCGGCGATTGTGCGGGTGATCATCGCGCTGGCCCAGAGCATGGGGATGCAAGTTCATGCCGAGGGGGTCGAGCAGGTCGAGCAGGCGGGCTTCCTGCTCGAGCACGGCTGCGATCTGGGGCAGGGCTACTGGTTTGGACGGCCGGTGCCGGCCGGGCAGCTGGATTGGAAACGTGCTCCATTGATTCTTCAGCACTGATCAGTTTTTTGGTTATATTAAAATTCTTAAATAGTCTTTTTAAGAATATCCGCGCTTATCTACTATTGGTCTCACGCCGCAAGCAGTCCCGCCACTGCCAGGCAACCTCTAGTTGAAGGAGCAGCACCATGAGCGCATCCCTGCGTAGCGTTGACGGCCAGGACGAAGCAACCATTTTGCGTGAGATCCAGAGCGCCTTGCGCGATCTGCGTTTTGGCGCAGTGGAAATCACCGTGCACAACGCCCAGGTGGTCCAGATCGAGCGCAAAGAGAAATTCCGGTTGCAGAACCCAAGCAACAAACCGAGCTAAAAAACCGGCAACCCGATACCAGCACACCATAAGAAAAAGCCAACACAATCAGAATTCCAGGAGCTTTCACCATGTCGTCGATTCGTCATTTCGCTTTGGCCGCCCTGGCCAGTGCCCTTTTTGCTGGTTCCGCGGTTGCCAAGGATTACGAACTGCTTAACGTGTCGTACGACCCGACTCGCGAGCTGTATCAGGACTACAACGCTGAATTCGTCAAGTTCTGGCAGAAAGACCACGCCGGCGACAACGTGAAAATCCAGCAGTCCCACGGTGGTTCGGGCAAGCAGGGCCGGGCAGTGATCGACGGTCTGCGTGCCGACGTGGTGACCCTGGCCCTGGCCGGTGACATCGATGAAATCGCCAAACTCGGCAAGACCCTGCCAGCGGATTGGCAGAAGCGTCTGCCGGAAGCGAGCACGCCTTACACCTCGACCATCGTGTTCCTTATGCGCAAGGGCAACCCTAAAGGCATCAAGGACTGGGGCGACCTGACCAAGAACGGCGTGGAAGTCATCACCCCAAACCCGAAAACTTCCGGCGGAGCACGCTGGAACTTCCTCGCGGCGTGGGCCTATGGCCTGAAAGCCAATGACGGTAACGAAGCGAAAGCCAAGGAATACGTGCAAACCCTGTTCAAACACGTGCCTGTGCTGGACACCGGTGCTCGCGGTTCGACCATTACCTTCGTCAACAACGGTCAGGGCGACGTGTTGCTGGCCTGGGAAAACGAAGCCTTCCTGGCCCTGAAAGAAGACGGTGGCGCTGACAAGTTCGACATAGTCGTGCCTTCGCTGTCGATCCTCGCCGAACCTCCGGTAGCCGTGGTCGACAAGAACGCCGAGAAAAAGGGCAACACCGAGATCGCCGAAGCGTACCTCAAGCACCTGTACAGCCCGGCCGGCCAGGAAATCGCGGCAAAAAACTTCTATCGTCCACGTGACAAGGATGTTGCCGCCAAGTACGCCAAGCAGTTCCCGACACTGGACCTGGTGACCATCGACAAGGACTTCGGCGGCTGGAAAACCGCTCAACCGAAATTCTTCAACGACGGTGGCGTGTTCGACCAGATTTATCAGGCGCAATAACCTGAAAACGATCAGTTAAACGCAATTCATGTGGGAGCGGGCTTGCTCGCGAAGACGGCGGCACAGTCAATATCGATGTTGTCTGACACACCGCTTTCGCGAGCAAGCCCGCTCCCACAGGTTACGCACCAACGGGTCCCGATTTCACCGTCGGGGCTTTGCGCGTTCTCAACCAAGGACTTTTATGTCGCGTCGTATCTCCCCCGTCATACCCGGCTTCGGGCTGACGCTGGGCTACACCTTGGTGTACCTCAGCCTGATTGTGCTCATTCCACTGGCGACGATGTTCGTGCATGCCGCTCAACTCACCTGGGACCAGTTCTGGGCGATTATCTCGGCGCCACGGGTGCTGGCGGCGTTGAAGCTCAGCTTCGGCACCGCGCTCTATGCCGCGATCATCAACGGCATCATCGGCACGCTGCTGGCCTGGGTGCTGGTGCGCTATACGTTCCCCGGTCGCAAGATCATCGACTCGATGATCGACCTGCCGTTCGCACTGCCCACTGCCGTGGCCGGTATCGCGCTCACTGCGTTGTACACCCCCACAGGATTGGTGGGTCAGTTTGCAGCGGACCTGGGTTTCAAAATCGCGTATACCCCCCTCGGCATCACCCTTGCCCTCACTTTTGTGACACTTCCATTCGTAGTACGTACCGTACAGCCAGTATTGGCTGATATCCCGCGTGAAGTGGAAGAAGCGGCGGCGTGCCTGGGTGCAAAACCGTTGCAGGTTTTCCGCCATATTCTGGTGCCCGCGCTGCTGCCAGCCTGGTTGACCGGTTTTGCGTTGGCCTTTGCCCGCGGGGTCGGCGAGTACGGTTCGGTGATTTTCATTGCCGGCAACATGCCGATGAAAACCGAGATCCTGCCGCTGCTGATCATGGTCAAACTCGACCAGTACGATTACACCGGCGCCACGTCCATTGGTGTACTGATGCTGGTGGTTTCCTTCGTCCTGTTGCTGCTGATCAACTTGCTGCAGCGGCGCATCGAAACCCCATAAGGAGGCGCGAAATGTCCCAATCGTCTATTAGCGCCGCTTCCTCGGCCAACGCCGCCCGCCGTGGCAGTGCCACTTCGCGGCGAATCCTGATCAGTCTTGGCTGGTTGGTCTTTGCGCTGTTTCTGTTGCTGCCACTGTTCATCGTGGTGTCCCAGGGGCTGAAAAATGGCCTCGGTGCGTTCTTCACCGCGATCTTCGAACCCGACGCTCTGTCGGCCCTGAAACTCACGGTGATTGCCGTGCTGATTTCAGTGCCGCTGAACCTGGTGTTCGGTGTCAGCGCCGCGTGGTGCGTGAGTAAATACTCGTTCCGCGGCAAGAGCATGCTGGTGACCCTGATCGACTTGCCGTTCTCGGTATCGCCGGTGATCGCCGGTCTGGTCTACGTGCTGATGTTCGGTGCTCAGGGCCTGTTCGGGCCGTGGCTGCAGGACCACGACATCCAGATCGTCTTCGCCTTGCCGGGCATCGTGTTGGCGACGATCTTCGTCACCGTGCCGTTCGTGGCGCGTGAGCTGATCCCGCTGATGCAGGAACAAGGCACGCAGGAAGAAGAGGCCGCGCGTCTGCTCGGGGCCAATGGCTGGCAGATGTTCTGGCACATCACCGTTCCCAACATCAAATGGGGCCTGATCTACGGCGTGGTGCTGTGTACGGCGCGGGCCATGGGGGAGTTCGGTGCGGTGTCGGTGGTTTCCGGGCACATTCGCGGGGTGACCAACACCCTGCCGCTGCACGTCGAGATCCTCTACAACGAATACAACCACGTGGCCGCGTTCGCTGTTGCGAGCCTGTTGCTGATCCTGGCGCTCTTCATCCTGCTGCTCAAGCAGTGGAGCGAAAACCGTATTAACCGCCTGCGCGCCAGCGCCGCGGAGGAATAAGTCATGTCGATCGAAGTGCGTAACGTCAGCAAGAACTTTCACGCGTTCAAGGCGCTGGACAACATCAGCCTGGACATTCAAAGCGGCGAACTCGTGGCGCTGCTTGGCCCGTCCGGTTGCGGCAAGACCACTCTGCTGCGGATCATCGCCGGTTTGGAAACCCCGGATCAGGGCAGCATCGTGTTCCACGGTGAAGACGTCTCCGGTCACGATGTGCGTGATCGCAACGTCGGTTTCGTGTTCCAGCACTACGCGCTGTTCCGCCACATGACCGTGTTCGACAACGTCGCGTTCGGCCTGCGCATGAAGCCGAAAAACCAGCGTCCGAGCGAAAGCCAGATCGCGGTGAAAGTCCACGAGCTGCTGAACATGGTGCAACTGGATTGGCTGTCTGATCGCTACCCGGAACAACTCTCCGGCGGTCAGCGTCAACGTATTGCCTTGGCTCGTGCCTTGGCGGTTGAACCGAAAGTCCTGCTGCTCGACGAACCCTTCGGCGCCCTCGACGCCAAGGTCCGTAAAGAGCTGCGTCGCTGGTTGGCACGCCTGCACGAGGACATCAACCTGACCTCGGTGTTCGTGACTCACGACCAGGAAGAAGCGATGGAAGTCGCCGACCGCATCGTGGTGATGAACAAGGGCGTGATCGAGCAGATCGGCTCACCGGGCGACGTCTACGAAAACCCGGCCAGCGATTTCGTTTATCACTTCCTGGGTGACTCGAACCGGTTGCATCTGGGTGAAGACAACCATGTGCTGTTCCGTCCTCACGAAGTGTCGCTGTCGCGCCATGAGCTGGAGGATCACCACGCAGCAGAAGTGCGGGATATTCGTCCATTGGGCGCGACGACACGGGTGACGCTGAAGGTCGAAGGCCAGAGCGAATTGATCGAAGCTGAAGTGGTGAAAGATCACGACAGCCTGATCGGGTTGGCGAAGGGCGAGACGCTGTTCTTCAAGCCGAAGGTCTGGCAGAAGCTCGCCAACATCTAAGATCAAAAGCTTCGCGAGCAAGCCCGCTCCCACACTGGATCTATGGTGGACACAAATCCAATGTGGGAGCGGGCTTGCTCGCGAAAGCGATCTACGCAGCGGCGCGATTCGGATTGACCCGCACACCACCCACCCGCGCCTCGATCTGCTCTTTGAGGTCATGCCGCAACCCCAGCAAAAACGCCAACTCAACCACCACGAACAACGGCCCGACAATCAACCCCGTCACATCATCGACAAACGCCGGTTTGCGTCCTTCGTAGTGATGACCGACAAACTGAATCGCCCAACCCACCACAAACATCCCGATGCCGCTGGCAAGCCAGACTAGCGTGCTCTGCTGTGCGAGCACATGACCCAACCAAACACAAAGCCCCAGCAACACGGTCATCAGCACGCCCAGTCGTAACTCCAATCGAAGATAAAACCACGTCGAAGCCAGCGCCAAAAGCACTGCCGGTGACACCCACACCCCGGCCAGCGGCCACGCGGGCCGTGACAGCAGCACCGCCACCGCGACGACGATCAGCGGAATACCGATAAAGTGGGTGGCAATATTGCGCGGGTCACGGTGGTAGGCGGCGTATTGACTGAGATGGTCGACGAGGCTTTTCATTGTTGTTCCTCCTGTTGGGTGATGAATCATGCCCCGGGTCCACAGCTCGCTCTGTCAGGCAGGCGACAATCTCCAGGAGTTTTCATGGACATGCAGGTTTGGCGTTCGCGGCTGGATAAAGGGCAGTGGTTCAGCCATTTACCTGTTCCTTTACAGGATAGTCTGCTGGCCGCCGCCAAGGTGCGGCGGTTGTCGCCAGGCCAGCGGCTGTTCAAGCGCGGCGATCCACCGTGCGGGCTGTACGCGGTGCTCGAAGGTTCGGTGCGAATCGGCGCGGTGAGCGAGCAGGGCAAGGAGGCGCTGTTGAGCCTGGTGGAGTCGCCCCACTGGTTCGGCGAAATCTGCCTGTTCGATGGCCAGCCGCGCACTCACGATGCGTTCTGTCTGGGCCATTGCACCCTGTTGCACATCCCGCAAACCGCGCTGCTGACGTTGCTTGATGAACAACCGGCGTACTGGCGGCAACTGGCATTGCTGATGAGCCAGAAACTGCGCCTGACCTTCATCAATCTCGAACAACTGAGCCTCATGCCAACCGCCGCTCGACTGGCTCATCGCTTGCTGATGATCGCCGACGGTTACGGCGAAATCGACCCGCCGCGACGGGTGTTGCAACTGCCCCAGGAACAATTGGCGTCGATGCTTTCGCTGTCGCGCCAGACCACCAACCAGATTCTCAAGGACTTGCAGGGGCAGGGGATTGTGAATCTCAAGTACGGCGAGATCGAGATTCTGGATGCGCAACGGTTGCGGATGTTGGCGATTATCTAAAACCCGGCGTTAGTGGTGGGCTTTGGACGCGAAGGCGCCTAGCCTGTGATGACGACAATCGAGGTGTGCCATGCGTGTGCTGTTAGTGGAAGACGAACCTGAGACCGCCAAACTCCTGGCTAAAGGTCTGAGCGAGGCAAGTTACTCAGTCGATGTGGCGGTCAACGGTATGGACGGCCGTCGTTTCATCGAGTCTGGCGAATACGAGCTGATCATCCTCGACGTGATGCTGCCCGGGCTCAATGGATGGCAGTTGCTGCAGCAGATCCGCAAGCTCGGCGAAACGCCGGTGCTGTTCCTGACCACCAAGGACGGCATCGAGGATCGCCTGCGCGATCTGGAGTTGCATGAGGATGATTACCTGCTCAAGCCGTTTGCCGTGAGTGAACTGGTGAAGCGGGTGCGTAAATTGTTGCGGCGGGATCGGGGGCGATGAGGCCGGGTCCGATCAATCAATGAGCTAGACTTCGACCTTTTTATGCATTAAATACAATGCAATTAAATTATTTCAGTAAATATGCACTGTATATGATGCAGGTGGGCGGGATGGAAAACCTCGGTGAACTGATCAGGTTGCTGCGCAAAGAACGAAAGTTGTCTCAACAAGACCTGGCAAAGCAGTACGGCATGAGCCGTTCCACGATTTCGGGTATCGAGAACAACACCATTTCCGAAATTGGCCTGCGCAAGGTTGAAGCGATCCTCAATGGCTTCGGGTACGAACTGACGGCTGTGCCGCGGCGGTCGACGCGTCCTACACTGGACACCCTCAAAAAGGTGAACTTCCATGGGTGAGCAGCAGGAAAAGGACAGGCTGCACATCAGTGTTTCCGGCACAACGGTCGGAACCCTCGGCCGTGGTCAGTCTCGCATTGATTCAGTGTTTGCCTACGCCGAAGACGCGCTAGAAGAAAATGCCGTCTCATTGACCATGCCCGCTCGCCTCGAGAGCTACACGTGGGAGCGAGGTGTCCCGCCGGTTTTTGAAATGAATCTACCGGAAGGTTCTCTGCGCGATGAATTGACTCGTCGCTTTAGCAAAGCGATTAGAGGGTTTGACGACTTCGCGATGCTGGCGATCGTCGGCCCGCACCAGCTTGGGCGAGTGGGGATTAAAAACGCGCAAGAGGCGAGTGACCGGCTGCCTGAAACCAGTCTCGCGGATCTGCTGGTTCATGACGGTGCCCAAGGTTTGTTCGAAGATCTGCTGCACACCTATGGCCAATATTCGGGCGTTTCCGGTGTGCAGCCGAAGGTGCTTATCCGTGACCGTGCGACAACTGTCGACCGATTGACCCATCGCGGGGCAACGCATCTGGTCAAATCGTTTCGGCCAGAGGAGTACCCTGAACTCGCTGCCAACGAATACTTCTGCATGAGGGCTGCGCTGCATTCGGGTCTTGAAGTGCCGGTTTTCGAACTGAGCGATCACGCTAAATTTCTGGTCGTCGAACGTTTCGATCTGAATGAAAGAGGTTATCTGGGCTTTGAGGATTTCTGCGTGCTCAATGCCTGGCCTTCGAAGGCCAAATACGATGGTTCGTACGAAGGCGCCGCGAGGCAGATCAAGGAGTTTGTCTCCCCGCCATTGCTCAATGACGCCCTTGAGTCTTTTTTCAAAATAGTGGCGTTGTCGTCCGCTCTGAAGAATGGCGATGCTCACCTCAAGAACTTCGGTGTGCTGTACGAACATTGCGGGGCTGATGCGCAAATCAGACTGGCTCCGGCCTATGACATCGTCACGACTACGGTCTACATCAAGGCAGACAGTATGGCGTTGCTGTTAGGCGGATCAAAGGCGTGGCCCAAATACAAAATGCTGATGCGTTTTGGTCGGTCGGCTTGCAACCTGACCGAGGGACGGTGCAATGAACTGCTACAGCAAGTCGCTCATGGAATGGATGTCGCGAAGGCGGAAATGGTTGATTACATCAGGGGGAATGGCGCCTTTGCCATGGTTGGCGAAGCGATGATCGAACAGTGGAAATCAGGCGTAGCGCGTAGCCTGGTCAAAAGCTGATTACCGCAACCCATCCCTAAACTGCCCCGGTGTCATCCCGGTCCAGCGCTTGAATGCGCGGCTGAAGCTGCTCGTGTCCGCAAATCCCAGCAGATAGCTGATCTCGCTCAACGAGCATTGCGGATCACGTAAATGCAGCAGCGCCAGGTTCTCGCGGCTTTCGTTGAGCAATGTATCAAAGCGGTAACCCTCGTCCGCCAGATGCCGTTGCAGGCTGCGCAAACTCAGGTGCAGTGCCTGGGCGATGTGTTCGGCGCTGGGCTCGCCTTCCGGCAATTGTTCCTCAATGGCGTCGCGAACCTTGCGTTCCCAAGTCAGGGGTTTGAGTTGTGCGAGGGTGCGTTTGAGCACGGCTTCGTTGTGCTCGGCCAGTTCCGGGTTGGCGTCGTCCAGGTGGCTGTCGAAGTCCCCGACGGCGAATTCCAGTCGGTCTTCATCGGCGGCGAAGTACACCGGTGAGCGGAAGACTTTGTGCCATTGATGCGGGTCCGCCGGTTCCGGGCGGCGCAGGTACACCGCCAGCGGGGCGTAATCACGGCCCAGGCGATTGCGGCAGGTGCGTACGTAAATCGCCGTGAAAGCATCGATGGCTTCGAAAGCCGGGGCCGGATTGCCTGGCGGGATTTTCAGGCGGAAGCGGTAGCGGTCCTCGGTGCGGGTCAGTTCCAGTTCCAGGGCATCGCTGACCACCTGGTGATAACGCACGATGCGCTCGAACACTTCTCGCAGACTGCCGCTGGCCACCAGCGCATAGCCGAGTGCGTGAAACGTGGTTGGGCTGACGAAGCGCGATACCCGCAAACCAATCGCCGGGTCGCCGCTGACTCGCACTGCGATTTCCCACAGGCGCGTGGTGCCGGACAACGGGTAACGGGCGTTCGGGTCGTCCATCAGTCGCGGGTCGAGCCCCGCCTGTTGGCACAGGGCGGTGCTGTCGAGGCCCAGCGCATCGAGTTGCTTGCGCAGGGCGCGGGTCCAGCTGGCGAGGGAGGTCGGTTCAGTCATGCTGATTGGCGCTTCCGGTCAACAGGTTGGCGTTCACGGCTACCGCTTTGCGAGGGTTCACAAGGCAGGATGCGAACATCAATAACCAGAGGATGGAAGCATGCACGGTACTTCTGCAAGTCCCCAGCGACTGAATGCAACTCAGCGATCAGCGCATATTCGCCAAGTGGTGCTGGCCAAGGGGGTCGAACTGCGTCAGCGCTACCCGATTCTCAACCATCAGGACGCCCTGGGCGCGGGCATTCTGGCCTTCGCGCTGGTCGGCATGATTGGCTCGGCGACGCTCTACATGACCGGGCACATGGCGTGGTGGGCATGCCTGTTGCTCAACGCATTTTTTGCCTCGCTGACTCACGAGCTGGAACACGACCTGATTCATAGCATGTACTTCCGCAAACAGCGCGTACCGCACAACCTGATGATGGGACTGGTGTGGCTGGCGCGGCCGAGCACGATAAATCCGTGGATTCGCCGGCATCTGCACCTCAATCACCACAAGGTCTCCGGCACAGAATCCGACATGGAAGAGCGCGCCATCACCAACGGCGAACCCTGGGGTTTTGCGCGGCTGTTGATGGTCGGCGACAACGTGATGTCGGCGTTCATCCGCATGCTGCGAGCCAAGACCTGGGCTCACAAGATCAGCATCATCAAGCGCACCCTGAGGGTCTACGCGCCGCTGGCGCTGGTGCATTGGGGCGCCTGGTACATGTTTCTCGGCTTTCACGCGGCGAAAGGCATCGCTCATCTGCTGGGTACGCCTATCGAATGGTCGGCGACTACTTTGTCGGTGATGCAAGTCATCGATATCGCTGCCGTGGTGATCATCGGCCCGAACGTGTTGCGAACCTTTTGCCTGCATTTCGTCAGCTCGAACATGCACTACTACGGTGACGTGGAGCCGGGCAATGTAATCCAGCAGACCCAGGTGCTGAACCCGTGGTGGATGTGGCCATTGCAGGCGTTCTGCTTCAACTTTGGCAGCAGCCACGGCATCCATCATTTTGTGGTGAAGGAGCCGTTTTACATCCGTCAGATGACCGTGCCGGTGGCGCATAAGGTCATGCGCGAGATGGGTGTGCGGTTCAATGATTTCGGGACGTTTGGGCGGGCGAATCGATTTGTGCGCAAGGAAACAACAGAGGCACAGGAGGTTCGTGCCGCTCAGGCTTGATCGATGTGACCGGAAACTCAAGATAACGAATTTCGTCATCAATCTGACCCAATAGGGCGATACGTTATGACGCAAGCAGGGTTGCTTGGTGGTGACAGTATCGCTGATTGATATATGCATTTTGGATCTAATAAAGTAATTAAATATTCCTTTATTGGATATGCATTTCAGCCAATCATCGCATTATCAAATTTTGAGTTTCCGGGGCCGTCTCCTTGGCAGGGTGCGGCCCCTTTTTTTGTCTGTCCCAAACTGCTGCATATTCTTTATAGGTCTTAATAAATAGCTTCTTATTCCTTAACGAATATAACTCTCCTCCCTATACTTGCTCTGGAACAGACACGCAGCAGGAGAGCTCCCCCCATGCGCAACGAATCAATTCGCTACCTGATTGTGCCGGGCTGGCAAGGATCGCCAGAAGATCATTGGCAAAGCCATTGGCAGAACAGCCTGCCGAACAGCGCGCGGGTGGAGCAGGCCGACTGGCTGACGCCGCGTCGTGAAGACTGGGTCGCGGCACTGGCTGAGGCGATTGCCGCCGACAGCACGCCGGTGATCCTGATCGCCCATAGCCTGGGTTGCATCACTGTCGCGCATTGGGCTGCCACCGCGCCCGTGCAGTTTTTGCGCCAGGTTCGCGGCGCCTTGCTGGTCGCCCCGGCGGACGTCGAACGTCCGGCCTGCGCACCGGCCCTGCGCAACTTCGCGCCGATTCCGAGCCACTTGCTGCCGTTCCCGAGTCAGGTTGTCAGCTCCGACAACGACAGCGCCGTGAGCACACCGCGTGCACTGGAACTGGCACGTCACTGGGGCGCCGAGGCGGGGATTTTGTCGGGTGCCGGGCACATCAACGTGAAATCCGGTCACCAACGCTGGGAGCAGGGTTTTGCCTATCTCTATCGCCTGCAAAACCGAATGGAACACCACGCCCTGCGACGTGCTTGAACCTTTTCTTTTTCGCTTTTGTTTTTTAAAACAACGTCCCCCGTCTCCCGGCGGTTTAGGGCGGGAGTCTGCCATGAGTTTCGAAGTCTTCGGTCAGCCGCTGCTGACCTTCCCCGACGCAGAAAAAAGTCCCCTGAGCATTCGCGCCAAGGCGCTGGTGTTTGTCGATCCGCGTTCGCGTCAGTTACGCCAGGAGCTGGAACTATTGGCGCCGCGCTCGATCTCGGTGTTGATCCGTGGCGAAACCGGCAGCGGCAAGGAGTTGCTCGCGCGGCACATCCATCGCGCGAGTGATCGTGGCGGGTTGTTCGTCTCGGTCAACTGCGGCGCGATCAGTCCGACTTACGCCGATGCGGAATTGTTCGGTTATGCCGCCGGCAGTTACAGCGGTTCGGCCAGCAGTCGCGCGGGTTGGTTCGGTTCTGCCAACGGCGGGACGCTCTACCTGGATGAGATCGGCGACTTGCCGCTACCGATCCAGATCAAATTGCTCGCGGCGCTGGAAAACCACGAAGTCACGCGTGTCGGCGCTCACCAACCAAGCCCGGTGGACGTGCGCCTGGTCGCCGCTACCAGCATCGACCTGGCCCAAGCGGTGGCCGCCGGAAAATTCAATGAGCGTCTCTACCACTACCTCAGCGAAGGCCAGCTCGAACTGCCGGCCTTGCGTGAGCGGGTGGGCGATATTTTGTCGCTGTCGGAATATTTCCTCGGCATCTACAGCCAGCGCCTGGACCTGCCGGTGCCGCTGATCAGCGAAGCCGCGCAGCATTTGCTTGAGCAACACAGTTGGCCGGGCAACACTCGGGAGCTGGAAAACGTCATTCACTTTGCGTTGTTGGTCAGCACCGGCGATGAGATTTTGCCCGAGCATTTGAATCTGCCCGAGGCGCCGCCGTCATTGGTGCAGATCGAGCAACAAGCTGCTCGGCTAATTAAAAACGGCACGGCTGCCGAGCGATCTGCACTCAAGAAATTGCTAGAAAGCCTGACGCAGACGCTATAGGGATCTGTATGAACAAAATGGAATATGAAAGTGAATAAAAGATATTGTTCGGGAATAAAAAATCCCGGTATTGTCCGCGTCACGCCAGCGATAGCACTTCATTAGCACTTACAAAAACCACTCGTAATAAACAAGCCGTCGTCGATCACGACCGCGATTTTCGATAAGGACACTGCATGAAAAAGGTTCTGTTGTTCACCGCATTGGCGGCTGCCCTGACCGCGGGCCTGGCCCAGGCTGGCGAGAAACTGGTGGTTGCGGCGACCCCGGTTCCACACGCCGAGATTCTTGAACTGATCAAACCAACCCTCGCCAAAGAAGGCGTGGATCTGGAAATCAAAGTCTTCACCGACTACGTTCAGCCGAACGTACAGGTCGACCAGAAGCGTCTGGACGCCAACTACTTCCAGACCCTGCCGTACCTGAAGAGCTTCAATGAAGGCAAAGGTACCAATCTGGTGACCGTGATCGGCGTGCACGTCGAACCCTTCGGCGGCTACTCGAAGAAAGTCAAAACCCTGGCTGAGCTGAAAGACGGCGCAACCATCGCAATCCCGAACGAAGGCAGCAACAGCGGCCGTGCTCTGATCCTGCTGCAGAAGGCTGGCCTGATCGAGTTGAAAGACCCGAAAAACGCTCTGGCCACCCCGAAAGACATCGCCAAGAACCCGCACAACTTCAAGTTCAAGGAACTGGAGTCGGCCATGCTTCCGCGTGTTCTGGACCAGGTCGACCTGGACATGATCAACACCAACTACGCGCTGGAAGCCGGTCTGAACCCGGCTAAAGACGCGCTGGTGATCGAAGGTGCAGATTCGCCTTACGTGAACTTCCTGGTGGCTCGTCCGGACAACAAGGACAGCGTAGCCATCCAGAAACTGGCCAAGGCGTTGACCAGCCCGGAAGTGAAAGCCTTCATCGAGAAGAAGTACAGCGGCGCGGTATTGCCGGCGTTCTGATTCGACGCAGCATCAAACCCTTCAAGGTTTCAAACGCCGACGGCTAACAAAAGCGTCGGCGTTTTTTTGTGCCTGCACGAAACCCATGTGGGAGCGGGCTTGCTCGCGAAGAGGCCGTGTCTGTTGGTATCAATGTCGACTGACAGATCGCTTTCGCGAGCAAGTCGAATCGTCGCACCGCCGCTCCCACAGGGGATCTGTTCGCCTCAGGAGACTCAGGCCGCCCTGGCCTTCAACGCTCTGCGCAACGCCATCAACAACTTCACGATGTCCTGCGGATCCAGCCGCTGTGGCACTTTTACGTCAGCCATTTTCTCTTCCTTGTGATGGTTCGGCCGGGGAGTCTGGCCAAAAGCTGTGCGTCCTTGGAGGGGGATTATGAAAAAAAGATCCTTCCTACAGCGCAAAGAAAAATAGTCGTCTTCCGCTGCCGCAGCAAATTCGGAGGATAGTTTTTTGCGTGATATCAATATGCCTAAACGGTATTTAAATTCTTCTTTTTATACCTTTAAAGTCGGTGCCTGCCGGGTAGTTATCCACCGCCCTTGGACTGCACCACCGTCGCTTACCCTGCGGCGTCCAGAATGTTCAAATTTATCCTCGGCCCCCTGCCGGCGTTTCTTAAAGCCGTGGGCGTGACGTTGCAAGTGGCAGGAGTGATTCGCTGAGTTATGCGGTGACTTTCCGATCGCGATTCGGTTTAACAGGCGCTGATTAGTCCGGCCAATACCACGCTGGTTCATCCAGCATCCGCTGCCCGACAATCCCTGTCTGGCCCAGGTTCTTCTCCAGCACAATGCAATTGCACTCCAGATCCTGCTGCAACGCCGAAATCAACCGCCGCGCATGAGAAACCACCCACACCTGACACTGCTTCGACGCACGGATAATCAACCGCGCCAACGCGGGCCAACGCATTGACCACGCCGCCCTGAGCGGTTTCCGCCAGCAGGCGCAACGCGCGATAGAGGTTGGATCTGCCGCTGCCGTTGGGGCCGGTGATCAGGTTCAACCGACCCAACGGAATCACCCATTTATTGATCGAGCGGTAATTGGCCGCGGCGAGGGTTTTGAGTATGGGGAGCTTCCTGCTACGTGGTGCGCGATTCTGCCTTATTGTCCACGTCATCGTGCGCCAGGCTTTATTTCAAACCGTGAGGCGCACCCTTTGAACCCTGTTCTAAGCTCACAGTCGTATCGTCACTGGCACGAACGTACAACGCAAAGGAGTCTGCATGCTGGGTCCCGGATTGAAAACAGTGGTTGGCCTGAGCCTCCTTGTTCTGCTGAGCGCCTGTGGCGATAAAAAACCGGTCGAAAAGGACCGTCCGCGGGTATTCGTGCAAGAGGTAAAACCTGCGGATTACGCGGCGACGGTGACCCTGACCGGTGATGTTCAGGCGCGTGTTCAGACCGATCTGTCGTTCCGCGTTGGCGGCAAGATCATCCAGCGTACAGTCGATGTCGGTGATCGGGTTTCGGCCAAACAGGTACTGGCCAAGCTCGATCCCAAGGACCTGCAAACCAGCGTCGACTCGGCTCAGGCGCAGGTTGTTGCCGAACAGGCGCGAGTCAAACAGACCGCCGCCGCTTTCGTCCGTCAGCAAAAACTCCTGCCCAAGGGCTACACCAGCCAGAGCGAGTTCGATTCCGCCCAAGCCGCCTTGCGCAGCAGCCAAAGCGCCCTGACGGCTGCCCAGGCGCAACTGGCCAACGCCCGTGAACAACTGAGCTACACCGCGTTGGTCGCCGACGCGCCGGGGGTGATTACCGCACGCCAGGCCGAGGTCGGCCAGGTGGTGCAGGCCACCGTGCCGATTTTCAGCCTGGCCCGGGACGGTGAGCGCGACGCAGTGTTCAACGTCTACGAATCGCTGCTGAAAGAGCCTCCAGAGGATAAAACGGTGGTCGTCAGCCTGCTCGACAACCCCGCGATCAAAACCACCGGCACCGTTCGGGAAATCACCCCGGCCGTCTCCGCGCAGACTGGCACGGTGCAGGTCAAAGTCTCGCTCAACGGACTACCGGAAGGCATGCAGCTCGGTTCGGTGGTGAGTGCCACGGCCAAGACGCCAGGCAAGTCGGCGGTCGAACTGCCCTGGTCGGCACTGACGAAAAATCTCAGCGACCCGGCCGTGTGGCTGGTGGACGACGAGGGCAAGGCGCAGCTGCACACCGTCACGGTCGGCCGCTACCTGACTGGCAAAGTGATCATCAGCGCCGGCCTGAAGGGTGGCGAAAAAGTCGTCATCGCCGGCGGCCAGTTGCTGCACCCAGGCGTAAAGGTGGAAATCGCCGAAAACACCTATAAGGATTTAGCCGCGGGAGCCCAGCCATGAAGCGTCTGTTACTGGTTTGCGCCGGTGTGATGCTGGTGGCCTGCTCGAAAAAAGAACCGCCGCCGGAGCCTGTGCGTCCGGTGCTGTCCATCAAGGTCCAGTCCCTGGACGAAGAAAGTCTGGGCCGCTTCGCCGGCAGCATCCAGGCTCGATATGAAAGCAATGTCGGGTTCCGGGTGCCGGGACGCATTGCCAGCCGTAACGTCGATGTCGGTGCCGAAGTTGATAAAGGCGCGTTGCTCGCCACGCTCGACCCCACCGATCAGCAGAATCAGTTGCGTTCCGCTCAGGGCAATCTGGCCAGCGTCCAGGCGCAACTCATCAACGCCCAGGCCAACGCCCGGCGTCAGCAAGAGTTGTTCGATCGTGGTGTGGGTGCCCAGGCACAACTCGACGTCGCACAGACCGACCTCAAAACCACCCAGGCCTCCCTCGATCAAGCGAAGGCTGCGGTCGATCAGGCCAAGGACCAGCTCAACTACGTCGAACTGCGCGCCGATCACAAGGCCATTGTCACCGCGTGGAATGCCGAAGCCGGGCAAGTCGTCAGCGCCGGCCAGCAAGTGGTGACCCTGGCGCAGCCGGACATCAAAGAAGCGGTGATCGACCTGCCGGACACCCTGGTCGACCAGTCGCCGGAAGACGTGGTGTTTCAGGTTGCCGTCCAGCTCGACCCGAGCATCACCACCACAGCCATCGTTCGCGAAATCGAGCCCCAGGCGCAAAGCGCGACTCGCACCCGTCGCGCCCGCCTGACACTGACCGACACGCCACCGGGGTTTCGCCTGGGCACGGCGATCAGCGTGACCCTCAGCTCCGCGATCAAACCGCGTATCGAACTGCCCCTGACTGCGCTTCAGGAGGTCGATGGCAAACCGCGGATCTGGGTCATCGACCCGCAGACTCAAACCGTTTCCCCACGAGACGTCAGCCTGGTCAGCCGCACTGACTCAACGATGGTCCTGGCCAGCGGCGTGAAGTCTGGCGAGCGGGTGGTCAGTGCCGGCGTGAATAGCCTGAA
The DNA here is from genome assembly GCF_008370005.1 of Pseudomonas sp. ANT_J28. Lineage (NCBI taxonomy): Bacteria > Pseudomonadati > Pseudomonadota > Gammaproteobacteria > Pseudomonadales > Pseudomonadaceae > Pseudomonas > Pseudomonas sp. ANT_J28. The sequence continues at coordinate 13,150 of NZ_VOBM01000053.1, read as the reverse complement.
ACCGGGGCAAAAAGTAAAAATCGATGAGGACAGCCCGCAATGAAAGGGAGTTTCAACTTATCCGAATGGGCCCTCAAGCATCAGTCGTTTGTCTGGTATTTGATGTTCGTCGCGCTGCTGATGGGCGTGTTCTCGTACCTGAACCTGGGCCGCGAGGAAGACCCGTCGTTCACCATCAAAACCATGGTGATCCAGACTCGCTGGCCGGGCGCGACCCAGGAAGAAACCCTCAAGCAGGTCACTGACCGGATCGAGAAAAAACTCGAAGAGCTCGACTCGCTCGACTACGTGAAAAGCTACACCCGCCCCGGCGAGTCGACGGTTTTCGTAAACTTGCGTGATACCACCAGCGCCAAGGACATTCCGCAAATCTGGTATCAGGTGCGCAAGAAGATCAACGACATTCGCGGCGACTTCCCCCAAGGCCTGCAAGGGCCGGGATTCAACGATGAATTCGGTGACGTGTTCGGCTCGGTGTATGCCTTTACCGCCGACGGTTTGTCGATGCGCCAATTGCGCGATTACGTCGAGCAAGTCCGCGCCGAGATCCGCGAAGTGCCGGGGCTGGGCAAGGTCGAGATGGTCGGCGAGCAGGATGAAGTCCTTTACCTGAACTTCTCCACTCGCAAACTGGCGGCACTGGGCATCGATCAGCGTCAGGTGGTGCAGAGCCTGCAATCGCAAAACGCGGTGACGCCGGCCGGTGTGATCGAGGCCGGTCCCGAGCGGATTTCCGTGCGGACTTCGGGGCAGTTTGCCTCCGAGAAAGACCTGGAAAACGTCAACCTGCGACTCAACGATCGTTTCTACCGCCTCGCCGATGTTGCCGATATCAGCCGTGGTTATGTCGACCCGGCGACACCGGAGTTCCGCTTTAACGGCCATCCTGCTATCGGCCTCGCCATTGCGATGAAGAAGGGCGGCAACATTCAGGTGTTCGGCAAGGCGTTGCACCAGCGCATGACCGACCTGACCGCCGACCTGCCGGTGGGCGTCGGTGTACACAACGTTTCCGACCAGGCCGAAGTGGTGGAAAAAGCCGTCGGCGGCTTTACCAGCGCACTGTTCGAAGCGGTGGTGATCGTGCTGATCGTCAGCTTCATCAGCCTCGGCGTGCGCGCCGGGCTGGTGGTGGCGTGCTCGATTCCGCTGGTGCTGGCGATGGTCTTCGTCTTCATGGAATACAGCGGCATCACCATGCAGCGGATTTCCCTCGGTGCGCTGATCATTGCCCTCGGGCTGCTGGTGGATGACGCGATGATCACCGTCGAAATGATGGTCACGCGCCTGGAAATGGGCGAGACCAAGGAGCAAGCAGCGACGTTCGCTTACACCTCGACTGCGTTCCCGATGCTCACCGGTACGCTGGTGACGGTGGCCGGTTTCGTGCCCATCGGCCTGAACGCCAGCTCGGCCGGCGAGTACACCTTCACGCTGTTCGCGGTGATCGCGGTGGCCATGATCGTGTCGTGGATTGTCGCGGTGCTGTTCGCCCCGGTGATCGGCGTGCACATCCTCAGCGCCAACGTGAAACCTCACGACGCAGAACCGGGACGCATCGGTCGGGCGTTCAATTACGGCATGTTCTGGTCCATGCGCAATCGCTGGTGGGCGATCGGCATCACCATCGCACTGTTTGTTGCGTCGGTGTTTTCCATGCAGTTCGTGCAGAACCAGTTCTTCCCGTCTTCGGACCGCCCGGAAATCCTCGTCGACCTGAACCTGCCGCAAAACGCCTCGATCGCCGAAACCCGCAAGGCGGTGGACAAGCTCGAGGCGACGCTCAAGGGCGACCCGGACATCGTGCGCTGGAGCACCTACATCGGCGAAGGGGCGATCCGTTTCTACCTGCCCCTCGACCAGCAATTGCAGAACCCGTACTACGCGCAATTGGTGATCGTCAGTAAAGGGCTGGAATCGCGTAACGCGCTTAGCCAACGCTTGCGCGAGCGGCTGCGCAAGGATTTTGTCGGTATCGGCAGTTACGTCCAGGCGCTGGAAATGGGCCCGCCGGTGGGGCGGCCGATTCAGTACCGGGTCAGCGGCAAGGACATCGATCAGGTGCGCAAGCACGCCATCGCCCTGGCCATCGAACTGGATAAAAACTCGCACATTGGCGAGATCATTTACGACTGGAACGAACCGGGCAAAGTCCTGCGCATCGACATCGCGCAGGACAAGGCACGGCAATTGGGGCTGTCGTCGGAAGACGTGGCCAACCTGATGAACAGTATCGTGGTCGGTGCGCCGGTAACTCAGGTCGACGACGATATCTACCTGATCAACGTGGTGGGTCGTGCTATCGATGCTGAGCGCGGCACCCCGGAAACCCTGCAGAATTTGCAGATCGTCACGCCGGGCGGCACGTCGATTCCGCTGCTGGCTTTTGCCTCCGTGCGCTATGAACTTGAGCAACCGCTGGTCTGGCGCCGCGATCGCAAACCGACCATCACCATCAAGGCTGCGGTGCGCGACGAAATTCAGCCGACCGACCTGGTGAAGCAACTCCAACCCGACATCGATAAATTCGCCGCCGGTTTGCCGGTGGGCTACAAGGTCGCCACTGGCGGCACCGTCGAGGAAAGCGGCAAGGCCCAGGGGCCAATTGCCAAGGTTGTGCCGTTGATGCTGTTTTTGATGGCGACTTTCCTGATGATCCAGTTGCACAGCGTGCAGAAGCTGTTCCTGGTGGCCAGCGTTGCGCCGCTCGGTTTGATCGGCGTGGTGCTGGCGCTGATCCCGACGGGCACGCCGATGGGCTTTGTGGCGATCCTCGGGATTCTGGCGCTGATCGGCATCATCATCCGCAACTCGGTGATTCTGGTGACGCAGATCGATGCCCTGGAGAAGGACGGTCACGCACCGTGGGATGCGGTGGTGCAAGCCACGGAGCATCGTCGCCGGCCGATTCTGCTGACGGCAGCGGCGGCGAGCCTGGGGATGATCCCGATCGCCCGAGAAGTGTTCTGGGGGCCGATGGCTTACGCGATGATTGGCGGGATTATTATTGCGACGTTGCTGACGTTGCTGTTTTTGCCGGCGCTTTACGTGGCCTGGTACAAGATTCGCGAACCGAAGAAAGAAACCCGTTAAGGCACAAACCCTGTGGGAGCGAGCTTGCTCGCGAAGGCGTTCTACAATTTTCCAACATCTTACTGACCGACATTCCCGTTTCACTTGCCTTACCCTCCCTGCTCTTAACGCAGAAGGGACGCCCCATGCAGCCACTTCATCGCTATCTGATGCTGATCTGCACTTTGCTGCTCTCGCCGTGGGCCTTGGCCGATATCGTTCTGGAAAACCCGCTGTGGCGTGTCGAGCTTGACCCCGCGACCTTGGCGGTTCGCGTCACTCCCGCGCGGCGCTTGCCGGTGCAAGCGTCGGCCGGCGTGCCCGTGCACAAGGTCAGCCGTCTTGTGCAGACCACCAAGCGCATTGACTGGCAGTGGGATGATGGTGCCTGGACGCTCAGCGCCAGCCTCGATCAACGTGATCTGTCCCTGTCCATCAGCGCTCGCGATCCCGGTGAACTGAGCTTCCTCAAGCAACCGGGCAGCGCCATGGGCAAAGGCCTGTTCTGGCCGCTGGCAGAGGGGCATTACGTACCCGCCGGGGATCCGCTGTGGCAAAGCTTTCTGTTGGATCAGGGCGAGTTCACTACCACCCAGGACCTGAGCCTGCCGCTGTGGGGTGTCGATCACGGCAGCTTCACACTGAATTGGTTGATGACTAACCCCTTCAACAATCGGCTGACTTTCAGCGCCGAGGGCAAGACCCTGGCGTTGGCCGCCCGTCACGAGTTCACCTCCCTTGATTCAGGCACACCGCTGACGTTAACGCTGTCGTTGGGCGATGCTGATCCGTTGGCCGGAGCCAAACGCTATCGCCAATGGTTGATCGACAACCGGCAATACGAATCCTTGAGCGACAAACTGCGGCAAAACCCCGAGGCGAAAAAGCTGTTGGGAGCCAGCCATGTGTATCTATGGGGCAACGACCTGTTGGGCCCTGACGATGTGTGCAGTTGGCCGGCGTTGTTGAAGCTGTTGCGGGGCAATGACGCACTGGCCAGTAAATTGCGTGACAGCTTCGACGCCGAAACCCGGCAGATCCTGAGCCGTGCCGGACTGCCCCTCGACCGTTACCAGCAAACCACGTTGCTGCGTAGCCTCAATGGTGCGCTGAACAAAAAGGCGCGAAGCGGCTGGCAGTCAGTCGCTGAGCCGGACATGCAATCACTGGCTGAGGGTTATGGTCGACTGCGCACGCAAGTGGCGAAAGCATTTGCCGAGGCGCTGACAGCAACCCCTGAAGGCTGGGGCAACACGTTGTCGTCTGGAACATTCGAACAGTTGCAAGCCGCCGGGTTGTCGCGCTTATGGTTAGGGCTCGGCGAGGGTTGGGAGGGCGGCCTCTGGCATCCTGAAGCGGTGCGCCAAGGCGTGGCGGCCGGGTATCTGGTGGCGCCTTACGACTCTTACGAAACCGCACTGACCACCACTGAAAACCCGGACTGGACCACCGCGCATCTGGGCTCTCGGGCCAACCTTGAGTGCGCGATTGTCTTGAGGAGTGGCGAATTCAAAAGCGGTTTCCAGCAATCCGGGCACTACACCGATCCGCGCTGTGTGCGGCCACTGCTTGAAGCCCGAGTTCGTGCGGTACAGGCCAAGGCCGGGTTCAATAGCTGGTTCCTCGATGCCTACGCCACCGGCATGGTGTTCGACAGCTATCGCCCCGGCGCCACCATGAGCCAAGCCCAAAACGCCGAGGGCAATATCGATGCCTCCCGCTGGTTGAACGAGACACTGCAGTTGCCTGCCGGCTCCGAGGACGGCAACGCCACCACGGCTCGGGGCGTGCTATTTGCCCATGGCATGCAGACACCGGTGATCGGCTGGGGGGATTCGGACATGAGCAAGAACCCCAAGTCGCCGTATTACCTGGGCCGTTGGTTTCCGAACGAAAAGCCCCAGGTTTTTTTCAAGTCGGTGCCGCTCAAGGAACCTTATCGTACGGTGCACTTTGCCCCGCAGACCCGGTTGCCGCTGTATCAGGCAGTGTTCCACGGCTCGGTGATCACCACTCATCACTGGCTGTTCGACAGCCTGAAGCTGAGCAATGTGCGGGTCGAGAACGAGCTCACTCAGTTGCTCTATAACGTGCCGCCGCTCTATCACTTGAGCGCGGATACGTTGAAGCAGCGATTGCCGGTGATTGCACGACAGGATGGGTTTTTTCGGCCACTGCACGAACGCTTGGCGACTCAGGCGATGACGGATTTTCGCTGGTTGACCGAGGATCGCCAGGTGCAGCAAACCACGTTTGCCGATAGCACGCGGCTGGTGGCCAATTTCGATGTGCGCGAGCGTGAAGTTGAAGGCAAACGGTTGGCCGGGCAGAGCATCACGGCGTTTGGCGTGGATGGGTCAGTGGTGAGCTATCAGGTTGCTTCGTCGCGCTGAAGACCTTCGCGAGCAAGCTCGCTCCCACAGGAGAATGCGGTCAACTGTGGGAGCGGGCTTGGCCGCGAAGGCGTCGGCACTGACTACGCAGGCTTGCGCCAGACACTCGCCAACCAAGGCTGCTGCTCCCGCGGCAGCCCCGCCGGTCGGTAGTAATGCTCCAACTCTACAAACCCCGCCTCGGTCAGCAAATCCTGCCACGCCTCAAGATCGTGATACGCCCCATAACGCGGCCCATTCCACCCCTCTTGATTCTCCCCACGAGGATTGGAACTGAACAACACCCCGCCCGGTTTCAACGTCCCGCGTAATTGCGTCAACACCCGAGGCAATTCCTGACGCGGAATATGAAACAGCACCGCATTGGCGAAGATCCCGTCAAAGCGCTCTGCCGGCAAATCCAGCTTCAGAAAATCTTGCTGCCAGACCTCACAGCCACTGTCTTCCCGCGCCATCTGCGCAAACTTCTCCGAGCCATCAAGCCCGACAGCGGTGTGGCCCATGCGCGTGAAGGTTTGCAAATCACGCCCCGGCCCACAGCCAAAGTCGAGAATGTCGAATGGCGCCTCCCCCTGAATATGCCGCAGCAGCGCCTCAATGTTCTGGCTGACATCGTGATCGCGAGTCCCCTCGCGAAAACTTTCAGCTACCGAGTTGTAATGGCCCAGGGTGGTGGAGGTGATCTGCTCGAGGTCGGTGGGGGTCTGTTTCATGGTCGGCTGCGCAGGCAATGTGAGTTCGCCGAATATACGCCATGAGGCAGAAGGCTGCTGCGCAGCCATTCGCGAGCAAGCCCGCTCCCACATTTCATCGCGTCCACCCGGGCAACGCGGTCGAATGTGGGAGCGGGCTTGCTCGCGAAAGCGGTATCACTGACAACCAATGACTTCAGCCAGGCTCAACGCTTATTGAGACCCCGCGCCAACCGATCCCCGCCCAATTGAATCGCCGCCACCAACACCACCAGCAATACAATCACCGTCAACATGATCTGGCTATCAAATCGCTGATACCCGTACCGATAAGCGATGTCGCCCAACCCGCCGGCACCAATCGCCCCCGCCATGGCCGACGAGTTGATCATCGTAACCAGCGTAATCGTGAAACCGCCGACAATCCCCGGCAGCGACTCGGGCAACAACACATGCCAAACGATATGCCAGCGCCGGCAACCCATCGCCTGCGCCGCTTCGATCAACCCGTGATCAACCTCACGCAAACCGACTTCGGCGATACGCGCAAAGAACGGCGTGGCCGCAATCGTCAGCGGCACCACTGCCGCCCAGACGCCGTACGTGGTGCCGACGATCAGCCGGGTGAACGGAATCAGCGCCACCATCAGAATCAGAAACGGAATCGAGCGGAACAGGTTCACGAACGCGCCCAGCGCACGGTTCAGCGTCGGCGCCTCATAGATTCCGCCCTTGGAACTGGTGACCAGAATCACCGCCAGCGGAATGCCCGCCAGCAGCGCGATCAATGACGACACGCCGACCATCAGAAAGGTGTCGATGACGCCTTGCAGCAAGCGATCAAACCACATAACCCAGCACCTCCACCTGTTGCGCCCAGTTGCCGGCGCGTTGACGCAATTCCTCTGCGCCGAGGGACGAACCGGTCACCGCCAATAGCAATTGCCCGAGGGCATGGCCCTGAATCCGTTCCACGTCACCTTGCAGCAAACGCACGCGACCACCGAGGGCACTGAACAACGCCGCAAGGTCAGGCTCGTCGCTGGCGCTGCCAGTGAACTGCAAACGCAGCACAACAGCGGCGTCCGAGGACTGTGGTTGCGGGCTCAGGCGGCTTTGCAGTTCTTCCGGCAACGCGTGTTGCAGCGGCGCGAGCAAGGTCTTGCTGACCTCATGCTGCGGATTGCCGAAGACCTCCCAGACCGGCCCTTGCTCGACGATTTGCCCGTGTTCGAGTACCACGACGCGATCACAGATATCGCGAATCACCGCCATCTCGTGGGTGATCAGCACGATGGTCAGGCCTAGGCGTTGATTGATCTCGCGCAGCAGGCAGAGGATTGATTGCGTGGTTTCCGGGTCCAGCGCTGAAGTGGCTTCGTCGCACAGCAGAATCGCCGGGTCATGCACCAAGGCGCGGGCGATGCCGACGCGCTGTTTCTGCCCGCCGGAAAGCTGCGCCGGGTAGGCCTTGTGTTTCTCTTGCAAGCCCACCAGTTCCAGCAATTCGCGGACTTTCTGCTCGCGTTTTTCCTTCGGTACACCGGCCACTTTCAGCGGCAACTCGACGTTCTGCCAAACCGTCTTGGCCGACATCAGGTTGAAGTGCTGGAAGATCATGCCGATGCGCCGACGCAGCGCCACCAGGCGGTCTTCATCGAACTCGCCGATGTCGAGTTGATCGATCAGCACGCGACCCGTACTCGGTTGTTCCAGACGGTTGATCGTGCGAATCAGCGACGACTTGCCGGCGCCGCTGCGACCGATGATGCCGAACACCTCGCCGCGCTGGATCGCCAGGTCGATGCCGTGCAGGGCCGCCACTGGACCTTGCTGGCCGTTGTAGGTTTTGCCCAGGCTGATGAAGCGCACGTGAGCGCGGTTGAGCGCTGGATGCAGTTCGGTCTGTTCGACTTTGTGGGGCTCTGGAGTTTCCAGTCGCAGTTGGGTGGCTGCCGTCATATTCAGCTTTCCCAGCCAGCTTGATAGAGCTTGCCATGGGCTTTATCCAGCGCTGCACGAACGGCCGGCGAATGCTGGTAGATGTCGACGAATTTGATCAGGCGCGGGTCGGTTTTGCTTTTCGGCTGGATCACGAACTGGATCACGTATTCCTTGTGATCGAGACCGTCGAACAGCAGGGCGGAGCCGGCATCGAAGGTCTTCGACAGGCGAATGTAGGCTGGGTAACCCTGGACCAGATCGGCGTCGTCATAGGCGCGTACCAGTTGCACGGCTTCGACCTGCAAGATTTTGATCTTCTTCGGATTGGCGATGATGTCTTCTTCGGTGGCCTTGTAGCCAACGCCCGGTTTAAGCGTGATCAGCCCAGCCTTGGCCAGCAGTTGCAAGCCACGACCGCTGTTGATCGGGTCATTGGCGATCGCCACGCTGGTGCCTTCCGGGAGCTCGTCGAAGCTTTTGTATTTCTTCGAGTAGAGACCGACGTTGTTGATGATCCCCGGTGCGAACGGCACCAGGTCAAAACCGGCGGCGGCCTTGGCGTTTTCCAGGAACGGGACGTGCTGGAAGTAGTTCACATCGATGTCACCGGCGGCGAGGCTGACGTTGGGGGCGATCCAGTCGCTGAACTCCACCAGGTCGACTTGCAAGCCTTGTTTTTTGGCTTCTTCGACGGCGGCTTCCAGGGGAATGGCGAAGGCTGCAGTGGTGCCGACTTTCAGCGGCGCATCGGCGGCGAAGGTGATGGAGCTGAAAAGGCCGAGGGCCAGGGCCAGTGCTTTGACTGGGTGAGAGAGATAGTTTCTGGTCATGATGAGTTTTCCAGGCAGTGCATAGTTGTGTGGTGTTTGCTCGCAATACTTTTAGCTCCGGTAGGCCGCGCCGGTGTGTTGCTCGGGCAAATGCGCCTCGCCGTGAAACAGTTTTTCTCGCAGGCTGCCTCTGTCGTAAGCGGTCTTGTACGACCCTCGGCGTTGCAACTCCGGAATCACCCAATCGATGAAATCCACATAGCTTTCCGGCGTGACAATTCGCGTCAGGTTGAAGCCGTCGAGGCCGGTTTCCGCGATCCACGATTCCAGCTCATCGGCGACTTGCTCAGGCGACCCAACCACGGTGATGTAGCGACCACCGAGGGCGTGTTGCTCGAGTAATTTGCGGCGAGTCCAGTCGTTGTTTTGCAGGTTTTTGGTGGCGGACTGGATCGCGTTGCTCTTTACGTACTGGATCGGTTCGTCGATGGCGTATTCGGAGAAATCGATCCCGGTGGAGGCCGAGAAATGCGCCACGCCGGCCTCGGCGCTGGCGTAGCTCAAGTACTCGGCATGCTTGGCCCAGGCCAGCTCTTCGGTGGCGCCGACAATCACGTTCAGCCCCATGAATACCTTGATGTCCTCGGGGTTTCGCCCGGCCTCGACGGCACTGGCGCGCACCTTGTCCACTTGAATTTTGGTCGACGGTTTGTTCTGGCCGCTGATGAACACGCACTCGGCATGTCGCCCGGCGAACAGCAAACCACGATCCGAACTGCCGGCCTGGAACAGCACCGGCGTGCGCTGCGGCGAGGGTTCACAGAGGTGATAACCCTCGACCTGATAGAACTCGCCCTTGTGCTCGACCTTGTGCACTTTCTCGGGTTGCGCGTAGATCCGCTGCTGCGGATCGTTAAGCACTGCGCCGTTTTCCCAGCTGCCTTCCCAGAGTTTGTAGAGCACTTGCAGGTATTCGTCGGCCTGGTCGTAACGACGGTCGTGTTCGACCTGTTCGCTCAAACCCATGGCCTTGGCGGCGCTGTCGAGGTAGCCGGTGACGATGTTCCAGCCGACCCGGCCACGGCTCAGGTGATCGAGCGTGGACATGCGTCGGGCGAACAGATAGGGCGATTCGTAAGTCAGGTTGGCGGTGAGGCCGAAGCCAAGGTTTTTTGTCACTGCGGCCATGGCCGACACCAGCAGCAGCGGGTCATTGACCGGAAGTTGGATCGACTCTTTGAGCGGCACGTCTACCGAGTTTTGGTAGATGTCGTACACGCCGACGATATCGGCGATGAACAATCCGTCAAACAGACCTCGCTCTAAAAGTTGTGCCAGTTCGGTCCAGTATTCGATCGTCTTGTATTGGGTTGAAGTGTCCCGTGGATGCGTCCACAGACCATGGTTGATGTGCCCGATGCAGTTCATGTTGAACGCATTGAGCAGAATTTTTTTCTTGCTCATTTAGATGGTCCCCCGCAATGGCGGGTTTTCATCGTTGAGGTAGTAATTGCCGACCGCGTGATACTTCCAGCGCACCGGGTCGTGCAGCGTATGAACCCGAGCGTTGCGCCAGTGGCGATCCAGACCGTGTTCGATCAGGGTTGACTGGCTGCCGGCCAGTTCAAACAGCGTGCTACCGGCGGCGAGGGAAATCTCGGTGCTGATGGCGCGGGCTTCGGCGACCGCAATCGACGCGGCGGCGACGGTCTCGGCGTTGGTGTCGGCCTGAGCCTTGTCGAGGAATTCGCCAGAGCGTTCCAGCAAGGCTTCGGCGGCGTGCAGACGAATGCTCAAGTGGCCGAAGCTCTTGATGGTCAGCGGGTCTTCGGTGGCTTTGTCGTTACCGGAATCGATCCACGGCCGGGTCTTGGTGCGCACGAAATGCAGCGCATCTTCATAGGCGGCGCGGGCGATACCGGTGTCGATAGCGGCATGAAGAATCTGCGCCAGCGGGCCGACGGTGGTCGGGCGCTCGAACGCACTTTGAAACGGGATCACGTCTTCGGCGGCGACGTAAACATCTTCAAACACCACCGAACCGCTGCCGGTGGTGCGCTGGCCGAAACCGCTCCAGTCGTCGATCACCGTCAGCCCTTTGCTGTTGCGCGGCACGAACGCCAGTTGCTGCATGCCATTTTCATCCACCACCGACGTCGGAATGCGCTGGGCGTAAATCGCCCCGGTGGCGTAGAACTTGCGACCGTTGATGCGATAGCCGTCACGTTCTCCATGCAGATCAGGGGTCAGGCTGGTGACGCGGTCGTGGGCGGTTTTGGTGCCCAGTTCCGCGAGGGCATTGCCGAAGCGTTGGCCGGCCAATACTTCTGCGTAGAGGCGTTTTTTCTGCTCTTCGCTGCCATTCACCCGCAATACTTCGAGCGCATAAAAATGGTTCTGCGGGATCTGGCCGAGGGAACCGTCAGCCTGGGCGATCAGCGCGATCACCTTGGCCAGGGTGACGTTGGAAACCCCGGCGCCGCCGTATTCTTTTGGCACGCTGATGCCCCAAAGACCCGAGCGGGAAAACACTTCCAGTTCCGGGTGTGGCAAACGGCGTTCGCGGTCGCGCAGGGCGCTGTCGCGTTTGAAATCTTCGGCCAGGTCACTGGCGACGATCAGGGCTTGCTCATCGCTGGTTATGACCGCGACGTGGTGAGAAAGAGTCATGTGTTTCTCCAGAGATCTGGTCGTTAAATCCAGGAGTGGCGAGCGGGCAAAGTGCCGTTCAGGTGATACGTCCCGACGGCGTGATATTTCCAGCGTACGGGGTCGTGGAGCGTGTGCACGCGGGCGTTGCGCCAATGGCGGTCGAGGTTGAATTCGGCGAGGGTGGCGCGGCTGCCGGCCAGTTCGAAAAGCTTTTCGCTGGCCAGCAGTGAGATCTCGGTGGTCAGGACTTTGGCTTCGGCCACGGCAATCGAGGCGCGGGCGGCGGACTCGGCGGTGAGCGGCGCGGCGATGACCTGATCGAGCACTTGTCCGGCCTTGCGCAGCAGCGCTTCGGCGGCGTGCAATTCGATTTTCAGTTTGCCGATGTCGGCGATCACATAAAGATCGTCGCTGGCCCGTTCGACCTTGGCGTCGATCCACGGCCGTGCCCGGGTTTTCACGAACGCGATGGCGTCGTCGATGGCGCCCCGGGCGATGCCGGCGTCAATGGCTGCTTGAATCAGCTGCGACACGGCACCCTGAATGTTCGGGCTGTCATTGATCTTCCAGTTATCCACCACCAGCTCGGCGTCGACCTGCACGTTGTTGAGCAAAAGGGTGCCGCTGGCGGTGGTGCGTTGGCCGAAGCCCGACCAGTCATCCACGATGCGCAGGCCCGGTGTGCCGCGGCGGACGAAGGCCAGAACCTGCTTGCCATCGTCGTTCAGCGCCTTGACGGCGACCCAGTGGGCGAACAGGGCGCCGGTGGAATAGAACTTCTGCCCGTTAAGGACGAAGCCGTCGCCGCTGGCGGTGATTCGCGCCTTGAGTTCAAGGGTGTTTTTGGTGCCGCGCTCAGGGCCCGCGTTACCGATCCGCCAGCCGTCGAGCACGCTTTTGAACAGCTGCTTTTTTTGCGATTCAGTGGCGCTGCCGAGCACCAGGTTGAGAATGCCGAACTGGTTCTGCGGGATCTGTCCCAATGCCGGGTCGGCCGCGGAAATGATCGCGAAGACTTCGGCAAGGGTGACGAACGAAACCTGCGGGCCACCGTACTCACGCGGGATGGCAATGCTGCCCAGGCCGCTGCGGGTGAACTGTTCGATTTCCGACCATGGCAGCTTGCGCTGCTGGTCGCGTCTGGCTGCTTGTAGACGGGCGACTTGCGCCAGCTCATGGGCGGCCTTGATGGCTTGTGCGTCGTTGCGCAAGACCTGCGCGGGCAACAACAACGGGGCGATGTCCAGATCACTCTGGACGATTGTATCTGCCAGACTGGACATCAGTGCCGCTCCTTGGCTGCACGCAATGCCCTGGCGATCTGCACTGGGGTGATTGTGTTCCGGACCATACCTACCTCACATCTCATGGAAACGCCGCGAGGGTTGCGACGAACGAAAACAAGAATGTCCGGTGGTCCGGTGCATATACCCTAAGCGTGTATAAAAAATTAATAAACTAACTTTTAGGAATATGCATAGAAGGTGGTGCCACAGATTCATGTAATTGGATGGACTCGCCCAAGCCGAGGCGTCAATGCGCCACGGTGGCAGTCTAAACAGCCAACGACAGCGAGGGCGAGTCCATGAAAAATCATAGTTCGATTGATCAATCCCTGTCTTCTTCC
>NZ_VOBM01000052.1:0-41390 GCF_008370005.1 Pseudomonas sp. ANT_J28 | reverse complement strand
CGCCAGCCATCTAATGGTCATGGCCGGAGCGGTCTCGCCCTCACACACGGCAAGACGCCTGGACGAGCTTCGCGGCAGCATTGGTGTGCTCTTTATAGTAAAACGCCCCAGGCCTGCGAGGCCTAGGGCGGTGAAGATGTCTAAAACCCGGTATCCGGTTAACCGCAAGGCTGCTCCGCTTAAGTGAACAGCATTGCCGAATCAATCGGAGCTTTTCCTTTCTCAGCCTTGCATCAGGCCTCGATAGCGCAACCGATCATCAGAAAATGTTGATCGGGTAATCCACGAACACACGCACTTCATTACCGCTGGAGTTGCACTCACTCGATTTCTGCGAGACACGCAGGATCGAGCTGCGCAGTTTCACGCTCAGGTCTTTGGCCGGGCCACTTTGCACGACGTATTTGAACTGGTTGAAGATTTCGCGCTCGGTACCGCCTTCGCTGGTGGAAGTGGTGATGTTGTCGCCGCGCACGTAGGCGAAGTTGTAGCTCAGGCCTGGAACACCGAAGGTGCTGAAGTCCAGGCCGTAGCCCAGTTGCCAGCTGCGTTCGTCTTCGGCGTTGAAGTCGGACAGTAGGAGTTCGCCAGGTAGATGGTGTTGCCGCCGTCGCCGATGCGACCTTGGTCTTTCTGGTAGCCGCCGTAGGGGTAGCCCAAGTTGCTGTCGCCGGTGCTGCGCTGGTGGACGAGCGTGAACGAGTGCGCGCCGGTGGCGAATGTGGCGGCCAGGCTCCAGATCTTGTTGTCGTCACCGGTCGCACCGCTTACGCGGACGTAGGAATCGTCCAGCTTGGTGCGATAGCCGTTGAAGTCCAGGGTCAGGGACTGATCCTTGTCGATCGGGAACACGTAGTTGGCGTTCACGTATTGCTTCTTCAGCACGTCTTCGACGTCGGAGGCGTACAGTGCAGCCTTGAACTGTTCGGTGAACTGGTAACTACCGCCCAACACGTTGATCGACTTCAGGCCACCGCTGTCACGGCCTTCAGCACTTTTGCGCGATTTGGCGGTGAAGCGACCGGCGTTCAGCTCCACGCCTTTGATCTCCTTGGAGGTGATCAGCGTGCCGGTGTAGCTTTCTGGCAACAGGCGGGAGTTGTCATAGTTCAACACCGGCAAAGTCGGCATCTGGTCGCCGTAGGTCAGGACAGTGCTGGATACGCGGAATTTTACCGTGCCACCGGCTTTGGCCAGGAGGTATAGGTGCCGATGGCAGCCTGACCCCATTCACGCTGGTCGTCGTTGCCGTGTTTTTTGTCGCGATTGATGTAGGCAGTGCGCAGCAGCACTTTCAGGCCGCTGTCTTCAACAAAACCCTTGGATTCGGCCTGGTCGTTAGCCATGACCAGTGTAGCGCCCAACATCCCCAGAACGATCAGGCTGATTCGCTTGTTCAACATTTTGTTCTTTTCCTTATGACCGGTTGATACGCGCTGTGTCGAACGGCTGAAACGGCGCTACCGCACTCTTTTTTCACCCCAAACAAAAAGGCCCGCACACGAAGAAAACGTGGCGGGCCTTTTTGTTATTTAAGGCGAAAGACGTCTAAGAAATCACTGGTCGACGTCAATGGGCGCAGCCGTTCAGGCCACAGGCTTGAAGCTCCGATGATGACGCTTGTGCGGGAAGCGACTGACTCAACCATGCCGTAAAGGCTTGCGGCTTGCCGAGCCATGGGCCGATATCGATCAAGGTGAATTGACCGTTGTGTTCCAGGGCGAAGGTCGGGAAACCCTGGCCGCCGACCTCGGCCAAGAATGCTCGACTGTCCTTGATGTGGCGATCGGTTTCAGCTTCGTTGAAAGCAGCCTGAAACGCTTGGAGTTCCAGACCGATAACTTGGGCGAGTTCAAACAGGACCGCTTCATCGGCAATGCGTCGACCTTCCTCGTAGTGAGCACTCTGCAAACGCCCCAGCAACTCCAGTCCTCGGCCGGCGATCTGCTCGGCTGCCAGCACCGCGGCAATCGGCGGTGCGGAATCGAACACCGCTGTCTCATCGCGCAGCAATCCTTCGAAATACGCCTCGCCGAACGGCTGGCCGGTGTACTCGGCGATACGCCGATCATGGGGTATCACGTAGTTGCGCAATTGTGGCGAGACTGTCTGGCGGTTGGCACCGGTCATCATCCCGCCGCCGTGGGCGATCACTGGCAAAACAGCCTGGGCGGCTTGCACCAGCGGTTTTGCGCCATAGCACCAGCCGCACAACGGGTCGTAAATGTAGTGAAGGATCATGGGAAGACTCCGGCAAAAGCGTAGGAAAACGAGATGCCGGCAGATTAGTCCTCCGCCCGTTTCTGAAAAACGCTGCAATGGCTTTCAGTCTGTTTCATGAATCGGTCGAATGGCCTCACGGCCCCACTGTAGCCATCTCGACACAATTCGAAATAATCAAACAGTGAAACCTTTCAAGAATAATTAACGGAAGTAAATAACAAGCATTACCATTCGCGCCATCGGATTTCTCCACCCTCTCGGATGCGCTTCAGATGCCTGCCCCCTTTCGCCTCACGCCCGTCACCCTTGGGCTTTCTGCATTTCTCTCTGCCGGTTTTACCTGCGCCGCCACCACCGTTTTACCCGAGACGTCGATCAGCGCCGAAGCTGAAGTCGATGACCCGCGCGTGAAAGAAACCAGCACCGCGACCCGCACCGCCACGCCGGTGCGCTACGTTCCACAAGCCATCGACTCGATCAAAACCGCGAACGTCGTGGATTACGGCACCAACGATCTGGGCACCGCGCTGAGCGGCATCCCCAATGTCAGCAGCGGCGCCGACACTCGCTTCGACAGCCTGCGCATCCGCGGTTTCGACGCCAGCAACGACTTCTACCTCGACGGCATCCGTGACGACAGCCAATACGTGCGCGATTTGCACAACATCGAACGCATCGAAGTCCTCAAAGGCCCGGCCGCTGTTTTGTATGGCCGTGGCAGTCAGGGCGGGATCGTCAATCGGGTCAGCAAACTTCCCGAATTCGGTCGTCGCTCGACCCTCGAGGCCCAGGGCGGCAGCGATGATTTGCGCAGCCTCTACGCCGACCTCAGCACCGACCCGAGCGAGAACATCAGCCTGCGCCTGAACATGGGCAACATGGACCAAAACAGCTTCCGCGACGGCGTGAGCGGCAATCGCCAACTGTTCGCTCCGTCGATGAGCTGGCAACTGACGCCGGACCTGAACTGGCTGATGCAGTACGAATACAGCCGCTACAACCGTACGCCGGATCGCGGCATCCCCGGTGTAAACGGACGCCCGGCGGACGTAGGACGGGATACGACCTACGGCAGCGAACACGATTTCATCGACGACAAGTCGCAATCCCTGCGCTCGAAACTCAGTTATGAGCTCAGCGACAACTGGCAGCTGCGCCACACATTGGGCGTGTTCAAGCTAAACAGCGATTTCGACAACACCTACCTGACGGGTTATACCCCGGCGACCAACAAGGTCACGCGCCAGCACTGGCAACAGGACCTGACCACCCGCAACGTCTACAACAACGTCGAACTGGAAGGCGGTTTCGACACATTCGGCCTTGAGCATCGTTTGCTGACCGGCGTCGAAATCGGCAGCCAGCGGCGCGACCCTACGTTGTACAACGCAGCCACCGGACGCGGGGCTCAGCCTGTACCTGCACTGGACCTGTACAACCCCGATCGCAATTTGCGCCATACCGGGCGGATGCAGGTCTCCAGCAGCACTCACACCGAAGTCGAAAGCCGTGCGGTGTACGTGCAGGATCAACTGCGCCTGAACGATCAATGGCAACTGCTGGCCGGCTTGCGTTACGACACCTTCGACATTGAGTCGACCAACAAGCTGCGGGACATTTCCGAAGATCGCGACAGCCATAGCACCAGCCCGGGTGTAGGACTGGTGTGGACGCCACTGCGGAATCATTCCTTCTACGCCTCCTGGACCAAGACGTTTTCGCCGGTCGGCGGTGGTTTGATCGGTATCGCCCCAGGGGCCGCCGGCAACAGCAATGACCTGAGTCCCGAGCTGACCAAGCAAAAGGAAATCGGGGTGAAGAGCGACTGGCTCGATGATCGCCTGAGTACCACGTTGGCGATCTACGAACTGGAACTCTACAACCGCCGTACCAGCGATCCGAATGATCCGACCGTCACCTTGATGACCGGCGTGCAACGTTCCCGCGGAGTCGAGTTGACTGGCACCGGCAAGATCGCCGGCAACTGGTATGTGCGCGGTGGTGTGGGTGTACAGGACGCGACGGTCGAGAAGGACAACAACGGCTTTGAAGGCAAACGCATCAGCAATGTGGCCAAGCACAACGGCAGCCTGTTCCTGACCTGGAAACCGGAAATGGGTTGGTATGCCGAAACCGGTCTGACCCTGGTGGGCCAGCGTTATGCCGACAACCTCAACACCACCGTCCTGCCGGGTTATGGCCGTTGGGATGCATTGGCCGGGTTCCGGCAGAAGGATTGGGATTTGCGCGCGGCGCTGAACAACATCAGCGACAAGACCTATTACTCGTCGGCCACCAGTGCGGCGCAGATTCAGCCGGGTGAACCTCGCAGCCTGGTCGTGACCGGAACCTACAGCTTCTAAACACCGCTCCCACATTGGGTCTGCAGTGATCACAAAAACCTTCGCCCATAAAAAAAGCGCCGCCATCCCGGCAGCGCTTTTACCAATCCGTTGTTTTTTCTTCTTATCCTTCCATCACATCCCACAACGCTTCCAGCTCCGCTTCGCTGAATAAATCAGCGGGGTAGCGTTCGATCATCATCCGGCGCGGATCAGGTTCTCTGATCTGACGCGTTCCATTGGACTTCAACCAGTGCGCCAGGACCTGGAGCGATTCGCTGTTTACTGCCAGGGGATGCAACGCCCGCTCGCTCACTACATTCATTTCGGCGTTCATTTCCGCGCTCTCTCCTGGTTTGTGAGCGGCTAACTTATCCAAGGTTTATGACAGAACATCGCAGTTCTCCCCCTCCCTGTTTTGCACCATGAGAGATACAAGAGCTGTGCCAAGGTTTCGTAACTGTCGACGAGTGGATACAAAAAAGCCCGCGGTCCTGAAGGACTGCGGGCTCTCTGCAAGGCGAGAAGGCAAAACGCTTGCCGAATCGATTCTGCAATCAACTCAAGCTGTTACAACCTCACTCACTCCTTGTGCGGTGCTGGCTGTTGTTGGGTAAGGCAGTGGATGTTACCGCCTCCCAGTAACAGTTCGCGGCCGGGCACCATCACCACTTCGTGCTGCGGGAACAGTGCCTGCAAAATCTCTTTTGCCGGGCCATCCAACGGGTCGTCAAAGCTTGGCGCGATGATGCCGCCGTTAACGATCAGAAAGTTCACGTAGGAACCGGCCAGACGCACGGTCGGATTACGTTCCTGAGTCCCGTCCACCGGATCAACACCAGCGCACTCTTCTTCGGTCGCATACAGTGGCCCCGGAATCGGCATCTTGTGCACCGTGAATGGGCGACCCTTGGCGTCGGTGCTGCTTTCCAGCACTCTCATTGCTGCCTGGCAGCGCGGGTAGTTCGGATCCTGCGGGTCATCGGTCCAGGCCAGCAACACTTCGCCCGGACGCACGTAGCAGCAGAAGTTATCCACATGGCCGTCGGTTTCGTCGTTGAACAAACCGTCCGGCAGCCAGATGATTTTATCCACAGCCAGATTGGCGCGGAGCACCGCTTCGATTTCTGCACGGTTCATGTGCGGGTTGCGATTGCGGTTAAGCAGGCATTCTTCGGTGGTGATCAGCGTGCCTTCGCCATCGACGTGGATCGAACCGCCTTCGAGCACGAAGCCCTCGGTGCGGTAGCGCTGGCTGCGCTCGATCTCGAGGATCTTGCCGCCCACCTGCGAATCGCGATTCCACGGCGAGTAAAGCCCCCCGTCGAAACCGCCCCAGGAGTTGAAGTCCCAATTCACACCACGGACTTCGCCACCGTTATTGATGACAAACGTCGGACCAGTGTCGCGAACCCAGGCGTCGTCGCTGGACATCTCCACCACACGAATATTCGGCACGTCCAGACGGGCACGGGCGTTTTCGTATTGGCCGGCGGAAACCGCCACGGTCACCGGTTCGAAGCGGGCAATGGCTTTGGCCACCGCGACGTGCGCGGCCTGCGCCGGTTTGCCACCCAGGCGCCAGTTGTCCGGGCGCTCGGGCCAGATCATCCAGGTCTGGGTTTGCGGCGCCCATTCGGCTGGCATGTAAAAGCCATCAGCGCGAGGGGTGCTGTTCAAAGTGGTCATAGCGATCAGGACTCCAGGGAACCGTCGAGGGTCTTTAGTGTGCCATACAGGTTCGGGCGACGATCACGGAACGAACCCCACGCGCTGCGGATGTGCTCCAGCTCATCGAGGTCGAAGCTTTGAACCAGCACGCCTTCTTCGGTCTTGTCGAGCTCCTGAACCTTCTCGCCGAACTGGTTGGCGATGAACGACGAGCCGTAGAACGTAATGTCGTAGCCGTCCTGCTCTTCGTTGCCGATGCGGTTGCTGGCGATCAGCGGCATCAGGTTGGCGCCGGCATGGCCTTGTTGCACGCGCTGCCAGTGATCACGGGACGAAATGGTCTTGTCGTGTGGCTCGCTGCCGATTGCGGTCGGGTAGAACAGGATTTCCGCGCCCAGCAACGCCATGCTGCGGGCACATTCCGGGAACCACTGGTCCCAGCAGATACCCACACCGATTTTCGCGTAACGGGTGTTCCAGACTTTGAAACCGGTATCGCCCGGATTGAAGTAATACTTTTCGTGGTAGCCAGGGCCGTCCGGGATATGGCTTTTACGATAAATCCCGAGGTTGCTGCCGTCTGCATCGATAATCGCGATGCTGTTGAAACGCGCGCGGCCCGCCAGTTCGTAGAAGCTGATCGGCAGAACCACTTGCAGCTCTTTGGCGATTTTCTGGAAGTGCTTGATGGCGACGTTGTCTTCAACGGTCGTGGCCAGCTGCAGGTAATCCGGGTTTGGCTTCTGGCAAAAGTACGGAGCCTCGAACAGTTCCTGGATCAGGATGATCTGCGCGCCTTTCGCCGCGGCCTCACGGACCAGCCGCTCAGCGGTCTCGATGTTGGCTTCAAGGTCCCAGGAACAGGCCATCTGGGTGGCGGCGACGGTAACGATACGGCTCATGAATCATCTCCGGGGCAATTGCTTGAGGGTCGAAGGTGGCATCGACCGATGACAGAAAGAAGAATGACGACTTTATAGCCGATAAAAATCGGCTTTAAAAGCGATAAATATCCATTCCGTCTAAAACAACGCACTAACACTCGATAATAATCGGACTTAGCGCGATCCCCTGTGGGAGCGGGCTTGCTCGCGAAGGCGGTTGATCACTCAACATTGATGTCGACTGAAACGACGCTTTCGCGAGCAAGCCCGCTCCCACATTAGTCCGTGTACATCGAGAAATACCGTTTACAACCCTTCATCCAAAACCTGCGACAGCATGTCCACGAAGAAATCCACGCTCTGACGCGAAGTCACCATCGGCGGTTTGATCTTGAGGATGTTCAGGTAATCGCCAGTCGGCTGCATGAAGATTCCCAACTCGCGCAATCGATCACACAGCGCCGTGGTTTCTTCGGTTGCCGGTTCCAGGGTTTCGCGATTGCGGATCAACTCGACGCCCAGATAGAAGCCGGAACCATGCACCGCGCCCACCAGCGGATGAATATCGATCAGCGCTTCAAGCCGTTCCTTGAAATACCCGCCAACGACCTGAGCGTTTTCCCAGAGCTTTTCTTCTTCCATCACATCCAGCACCGCCATGCCAATCTGGCAACTGACCGGGCTGCCGCCGGCCGACGAGAAGAAGTAACCCTCGGCCTCTAGCGCTTCGGCGATTTCCCGGCGAGTGATCACTGCGCCCAGCGGCTGACCGTTGCCCATTCCTTTGGCCATGGTGATGATGTCTGGCACCACGCCCTGCTCTTCGAAACCCCAGAAAAAGTTGCCCATGCGGCCGTAACCGACCTGCACTTCATCGGCGATGCAGACACCGCCCTGAGCGCGAACCAGGGCATAAACCTGCTTCAAATACCCTGGCGGCAGCGAGATACCGCCGGCATTGCCATACACCGGCTCGCAGATGAAACCGGCCAGTTGACGTTTCTGCTCGGCAATTTTCGCCAGGTTGTGTTCGACGCGGCGCACGTAGTCCGGCGCGCTGCCTGGTCCACGGAATTCGCCGCGATAAGTATTCGGCGCGGTGACTGGATGCACCCAGTCCGGACGGCTGCTCAAAGCCTTCGGGTTGTCGGCAATCGAGGTCGAGACTGCGTCCGCGCCCACTGTCCAGCCGTGATAGGCCTCTAGCACGCTGAGCATGTCGCGACCGCCGCTGTAGGCCCATGCCAGGCGGATTGCCAGGTCGTTGGCCTCGCTGCCGCTGTTGACCAGGAACACTCGGTCCATGGAGTCCGGCGACAGTTTCAGCAAACGCTCGGAAAACTCGGCAATCGCTGCGTAGTTAAAACGCGAGTTGGTATTGAGCAGCGACCACTGACGACCGGCGACCGCGGCCATGCGCGGATGACCGTGGCCAAGCACCGCGACGTTGTTGAGCATGTCGAGGTAGGAGCGGCCTTGCATGTCGATCAGGTGATTACGCCAGCCGCGTTCGATGCGCGGCGGGTCGACGTAATAATGTTTTTGGGAACGAGCGAAACTCGCATCGCGACGGGCAAGCAATGTCTGCGGATCGAGTTCTTCTTCAGCGTCACAGGCCAGTCCCAGTAGCGCCGCCGGTGACGGGCACAACGCTTGCCAGGCAGCCGCGCGGGACGGCGTGCAAAACAACGGCGCCGTGAACGAAGCGACCCGGCACAACTGCACGATCAACGGCCCGCTGACCGAACCCAGCACCTGGCCTTTGACCAGCGCTACGCCGGTGTGCAGCGATGGCGTCACGCCCCACAACCGCACGCTCAGTTGCGGGCCATCCAATTGCAGCACGCCTGCCGCCGGCTGATGCACCACCCCGGCAAACGGCGATTCGACCGCCGTGCCGTGGGGCACTCGCAATTCGACGTGCAATGGGCACGTGTCCGGCTCAGTGGCGCTGTCCGGCCGGGTGCGGGACAAGCGATATTGCCCATAACGACTGGCTGCCAGACCATGAGCCGCAGCAGCTTCGGTCAGCAGTCGTTGATCGATCCCCTCCTGCTCCCAGTTGCCGGCCTCGAAATGCGGACTGAGCACGCCCAGATCGATCAACGCAAACTCACGCCCGACCAGGCTCGGTAGTAGCGGCGCGAAGCCTTCGCTGCCGATGCTCGGCAGGTTCTGGCCGACCGAGGTCAGGATCGCCGCTTCCATCAACGCCAACGGCACCGATGTGGCGACGCGGAAAATCTCCCACTCGTGGGTGAGGTTGTCGCGACTGTATGCGTTGCCAGGATCGATGCTGACCTGCTGTTCGCCGCTGAGCACCAACACCGCTGCACGGGCGACGATCAGTGGCCAGAGCGCCAGTAGCTCTTCATGCGTGAGCGGATTGACAGCGTGATAGGCCTGAATCGCCGGTAAAATGTAGAACGGATCGCCATCGGCGTGGTGCAGCAGTGCCGCGCAGGTCACCGACAGATCAGTGATGCGCCAGGTACGAACCAGGTCGCCGAAATCGATCACCCCCTGCAATTGCCACTGGCGTTGCGAATCTCGCTGCCACACCACGTTGTCGTCGGTGATGTCCATGTGAATCGCCTGTACCGGCAGCTTATCCACAAGCGGCTGCAAATGACGTTCGGCCTGCTCAGCCGCATCGGCGATCAACCGGCGTTGCTGGTCATCCTTGATGACCGGCAGCAAATGGGCGATCAACGCGTTGGCGTGGCGGGCGTCCCATTGAAGGGTGCGCTCGAGGCCCGGATGGTCGAAACCGGCCAGCGCCAGATCCATTTCACCGCAGAGCCGACCGAAACCGGCCACCACTGGACCGGGCAGATGATCCAGGTGTGTGAGCGACTGGCCTTCGATGTAATCGAGCAGGCGCACATGCACCGGTTGGCCACCGACTTCCAGGGAGAGAAGGTCTGCACCGTTTTTGGCGGGAATCACTCGTGGCACATGCACATCGGGGTGTTCACCCAAATGCTTGAGCCCGGCGTGCTGGGCGTGCAGCTCCAGCGCCGAGTAGTCGCCACGACAGATTTTCAGGACAAAACGCCCCTGGTCGCTGTCGACCCGATAGTTAAGATCCTGCTGGCTGCCGAGGGCCTGCAACCTTCCACTCAGGCCGTAATGTCCCTTCAGCAGCTCAAGCGCTTGCTCCGCAGACACTTGCGGGCTGGGCAAACTGGCGCGATGAATCAACGTGGCGAGTGGCATACAACGACCCCTGAAATTTTATTAGTCGCTTATATCGCCACTGCTTGGGGCGATACGCAACCCCCTTCGCCTGCCTGAAACCCACCCGAGGCTCGACAGAATCAGTAAACGAATCAGGAAAAAACACACTCCACTCGCACCGGCCGTCACTTTGCGCAAGAATGACGCCCATCAACGCCTATTGCTGGAGAAAGACCATGAAAGTAGTCACCACCGACCTTCCCGGTGTTCTGATCATCGAACCCAAGGTATTTGGTGACGAGCGTGGTTTCTTCTATGAAAGCTTCAATGCCAAGGCTTTCAAAGAAGCGACTGGCCTGGAGACGAATTTCGTTCAAGACAACCATTCCCGCTCGCAAAAAGGCGTACTGCGCGGCCTGCATTACCAACTGGAAAACACTCAGGGCAAACTGGTGCGCGTCACAGCGGGTGAAGTACTCGACGTGGCGGTGGACATTCGCCGCAGCTCGCCACATTTCGGCAAATGGGTGGCCGTGCGTCTGTCCGCCGAGAACCATCGCCAACTCTGGGTCCCGGAGGGTTTCGCCCACGGTTTTGTGGTGCTGAGCGAGTTCGCCGAATTTCTCTACAAAACTACCGACTACTACACACCGTCCGCCGAGCGCAGCATTCGCTGGGACGACCCGGACCTCGCCATCGATTGGCAACTGGATGAAGCACCGCAACTGTCCGGTAAAGATCAGGCTGCCGCGTTCTTCAAGGACGCTGACGTCTTTTCCTGAAACACCGTCTGAATCTTCACCGCGCAAGCGTGCCTGACCCATGGCGCGCAGACTGCGCCCTCAAGCCTAGGCATAATGCGCCTGTACCCACAGGCGCCCGATGCTCATGAATCCAACCCTCCCCCGCAGACCCCGCTGGCGCAGCCTGGCCCTGCTCGCACTGTGCCTGGCGCCATTGCTGTGGCCCCTGGAGCATCTGGCCGAGCGTTACTATCGCAGCGAACTGGCCGGGCAGAACCGTCAGACCCTCGACCTTTACGTCGCCAACCTGCTGGGTACCCTGCACCGTTATGAAGTGTTGCCGCAAATCCTCGGCGATCTGCCGGCCCTGCGAGCCGTCCTCGGCGCGCCCGACGATGGCGTCACCCAAGGCAACGCCAATCGCTTGTTGAAAAACATCAGTGCCCAGACCGGCGCCGAAGTCATGTACCTGATGGACACTACGGGCAAGACTCTGGCCGCGTCCAACTGGGACAAACACGACAGTTTCGTCGGGCGTAATTTTTCCTTCCGGCCGTATTTCAGCGAAGCCATGGCCGGACGGCTTGGGCGTTTTTTCGGTTTGGGCACGACATCGGCCAAGCGTGGCTATTTCTTCGCCGCCGCCGTGCGTAACGGCGAAAAGATCATCGGCGTGCTGGTGGTCAAGGTCGACCTGGACCACACCGAAAGCCTCTGGGGCAAAACCCCGGAACAACTGCTGCTGACCGACCATAACGGCGTGGTCATTCTCACGTCGCGGCCCGAGTGGCGATTCCGCTCAACCCGCCCGTTGAGCGAAGAGGAAAGCAAGGCGATCACCGCGATTCAACCCTATCCGACCCGCGATCCCAAACCATTGCGCCTCAACCCCAACGCCTGGCTGACACAAACTCAGCCCATCGCAGAAACCGGGTGGAACGTCAGCATCCTCGCCCCACGCACCCTGATCGATCGCCCGGTACGCACGGTCGTCGCCATCGGCGGCGCGACGTTGTTGGTGTTGATGTTGCTGCTGGGTCTGATGATGCAGCGACGCCGGCATTACCTTGATCGAATCGCCTTCGAAGCCAAGGCCCGTCGCGAGCTGGAAGGCCGGGTAGCCGAGCGGACCAGCGACCTCGAAGGCCTCAACCGTCGACTGAAACAGGAAGTGCTGGAACGCGAACAGGCCCAGCAAGAGCTGGTTCGCGCTCAGGATGATCTGGTGCAGGCCGGCAAACTGTCGGCCCTTGGCACCATGTCGGCGAGCATCAGCCACGAATTGAATCAACCGCTGGCGGCGATCCGCAGCTACGCGGAAAACGCCGAAGTGCTGCTCGACCATCAGCGCACCGACGATGCGCGCGGCAACCTCAAGCTGATCAGCGAACTGACCGGGCGAATGGCCTCGATCATCGCCCACCTGCGCGCCTTCGCCCGGCGCGATCGCCACGCCCCGGAAAGCGTCGCCCTCCAACCTGCGCTGGACGACGCGCTGGCGCTGCTGGCCAAGCGTCGACGCAGCATGGAAGTCGAGCTGATCCGCGACTTGCCGGCCGCCACCCTGTGGGTCGAGGCCGGGGAAACCCGTCTGCGTCAGGTACTGGGCAATCTGTTGGCCAACGCCTTGGACGCCCTGACGGAAAAAGGCCCGCCGCGTAAGCTCTGGTTGAGTGCCCAATCCACT
Organism: Pseudomonas sp. ANT_J28; assembly: GCF_008370005.1. NCBI lineage: Bacteria > Pseudomonadati > Pseudomonadota > Gammaproteobacteria > Pseudomonadales > Pseudomonadaceae > Pseudomonas > Pseudomonas sp. ANT_J28. The sequence goes on along the minus strand of NZ_VOBM01000052.1, from coordinate 28,660 downwards.
GCCGACGGCGTCAATCTTTACATTCGCGACAATGGCCCCGGGTTCTGCCTGGAGGCACTTGGCCGCGCCAGCGAGCCCTTCTACACCACCAAGACCCGCACTCAGGGGCTTGGGTTAGGGCTGGCGATTTGCGAAACCCTGATGCGTGCCTTCGGTGGTGAACTGTCGTTCGCCAACCACAAGGAAGGCGGCGCCCTGATTACCCTGAAGCTGCGTGCAGGCGCACCGGGTGTGAGCCTGCAACCGTCCGAGGACCGAAGTGCATGACCATCGACAACCGCATCCAGGTCGTGCTGATCGACGACGACCCGCACCTGCGTCAAGCCCTGAGCCAGACCCTGGACCTCGCCGGCCTGAAAATTCTGCCACTGGCCGAAGCCAAGGGTCTGGCCGCGCAACTGGAACGCGACTGGCCCGGCGTGGTGGTCAGTGACATCCGCATGCCGGGCATGGACGGTCTCGAATTGCTGACTGAACTGCATGCCCAGGATCCGGAACTGCCGGTGCTGCTGATTACCGGTCACGGCGATGTGCCGCTGGCCGTGCAAGCCATGCGCGCCGGGGCTTATGACTTTTTGGAAAAACCCTTTGCCAGCGACGCCCTGCTCGACAGCGTGCGCCGCGCCCTGGCCCTGCGCCGGCTGGTGCTGGACAACCGCAGCCTGCGTCTGGCCCTGAGCGATCGCAATGAGCTGAGCACCCGACTGGTTGGGCAATCGGCGCCGATGCTGCGCCTGCGCGAGCAGATCGGTGCATTGGCAGCGACCAAGGCCGATGTGCTGATCCTTGGCGAAACCGGCGCCGGTAAAGAAGTTGTCGCACGTGCGTTGCACGATCTGTCCAGCCGTCGTAACGGTCCGTTTGTGGCGATCAATGCCGGCGCCCTGGCCGAGTCGGTAGTAGAAAGCGAGCTGTTCGGTCACGAGCCAGGCGCCTTTACCGGCGCGCAAAAGCGCCGCATCGGCAAGTTCGAATTCGCCAATGGCGGTACGTTGTTCCTCGATGAAATCGAAAGCATGAGCCTGGATGTGCAGGTGAAGTTGCTGCGTTTGCTGCAAGAGCGGGTGGTCGAGCGCTTGGGCGGTAATCAGCTGATCCCGTTGGACATCCGCATCATCGCCGCGACCAAGGAAGACCTGCGTCAATCCGCCGATCAGGGCCGCTTCCGTGCCGACTTGTATTACCGCCTGAACGTCGCACCGCTGCGTATTCCACCGCTGCGCGAGCGTGGCGAAGATGCGCTGATGCTGTTCCAGCATTTTGCCGATGAAGCCAGCGCTCGCCACGGCCTACCACCCCACGAGTTGCAACCGGGACAACGCGCCCTCCTGCTGCGCCACACCTGGCCGGGTAACGTGCGGGAATTGCAGAACGCCGCCGAACGCTTTGCCCTGGGCCTGGAACTGGCCTTGGACCACAACGCGCCGAATGGCGCTGTCGGCATGACGGTAGAAGTGGTCAGTGGCGGTCTCAGCGAACAAGTGGAAAACTTCGAGAAGAGTTTGATCGCTGCCGAACTGGCGCGTTCTCACAGCTCGGTGCGCAGCCTCGCCGAAGCCCTTGGCATCCCACGCAAGACCTTGCACGACAAACTGCGCAAGCACGGGCTGAACTTCGCCGACGGTGGCAGCAGCCACACCGACGAACTCGATTGAGCTACCGTCAATTCATCATCTTCAAACAAGAGATCCGTGCATGAACCGCGACAGCCGTCATCTGGAATCAGTCCTCCATCGCGACATTCCCCTGACGCGGGACATGGGCCTCAAGGTGCTCGATTGGCACGACCAGCAACTGCGCCTGCACTTGCCGCTGGAGGCCAACGTCAATCATAAAAGCACCATGTTCGGCGGCAGCCTGTATTGCGGCGCCGTGCTGGCCGGTTGGGGTTGGCTGCATTTGCGTTTGCGTGAAGAAGGGGTTGAAGGCGGGCACATCGTGATTCAGGAAGGACAGATCAGCTATCCGCTGCCAGTAACCATGGACGCGACAGCGATTTGCCATGCGCCGAGTGCGGCGGTTTGGAAGAAGTTTTTGGCGATGTATGCGCGGTATGGACGAGCGCGGTTGACACTGCATTCTCGGATCGTAAATACGGACAGTAATGACGATGCCGTGAAGTTTACTGGGCAGTACGTACTCCACCGCTAACGCAAAAGATCTTTACGCCCGCGCCAACGCCAGCAGTTTTTCGCGCCAGGCAGCCTTCGCCGGCAGCGCCAAAAAAAACTCATTCAACAACGACTCCCGCGCCGGATAACAAAACGGCGCACCACTCAAATCCAGCACCTCACCGCCCGCTCCTTCCAGCACGCCTTGTGCCGCCGCCGTGTCCCACTGCGAAGTCGGCGCCAACCGCGGATAACAATCCGCCGCCCCTTCCGCCAACAAGCAGAACTTCAGCGAACTGCCGATATTGGCCAATTGCAGCTCACCCAGACTGTCGCTCAACCCGGCCAGCAGGCGCTCCTGCTCAGGACTTGTATGCCGACGACTGGCGACCACGGTAAACGCTTCACCCTCAGCAGGAACCTCGCGAACCAGAATCGGCAAAGGCTCCGCGTCTTTATCGCCACGCCACGCGCCCAGACCCGCACCACCGACGTAGAAGCGCCCGTTGGTCGGCATCGACACCACGCCAAACACCACTCGCCCCTGCTCGATCAGCGCGATGTTGACGGTAAATTCTTCGCTACCGGAAATGAATTCCTTGGTTCCGTCCAGCGGGTCCACCAGCCACCAACGCTGCCACCCGGCGCGCACGCTCTGGGGAATGTTGGCGTCTTCTTCGGACAGCACCGGGATGCTCGGGTCCAGCGCCGTCAGCCCGGCCAGGATCACATGGTGAGCGGCCATGTCGGCGGCCGTCACCGGAGAATCATCGGGTTTTGCAGTCACGGCGACGTTGGCACGCCAAAACGGCAGAATCGCCTCACCGGCTTTCAGCGCCAGTTCAACAACAGGCGCCATCAACGGATGGGGGAAAATCATGGCTGGAACACTCCACGCTGAGTCAGTAGATCACGGGCCAGATACAGTGCTGCCAATGCACGGCCCTCGGTGAATCGCGGGTTCTGGGCCAGGGCCGACAACTCACGCAGGTTGATTTTGTCCACGCCCATCGGCTCGGGCTCATCGCCTTCAAGGCTTTCTTCGTACAAATCGGTGGCCAACACCACCTGGATCTTCTGGCTCATGTAACCGGGCGACAACGACAACTCAGTCAAATGCTCCAGTTGCCGCGCGCCGTACCCGGCCTCTTCCTTGAGCTCCCGCTCGGCCGCCGCCAGCACGTCCTCGCCCGGCTCGATCAAGCCTTTAGGCAAGGACAGCTCGTATTCATCGGTGCCGCCGCAATACTCTTCAACCAGCACCGCGTGGTCCGCATCCAGCATCGCCACGATCATCACCGCGCCATAACCGGCACCCTTGCCCACCAGTCGCTCATAGGTTCGCTCCACGCCATTGGAAAAGCGCAACTTCAGCTCTTCGACGCAGAACAAGCGGCTGGTGGCGACGATCTCGCGGGCGAGGATGGTGGGTTTCTGGCGCATGAGCGGCTCCTTGGCGATAGCGCGTTACTATACCCGGCCTATCCTGATTGTTTACCTCGGATATCTTTTTTACCGCTGGAGAAGTTTTTTATGTCCCTGCTGCCCTGGCGCGACATCGACACCGTTCTGCTGGATATGGACGGCACCCTGCTGGACCTGCACTACGACAACCATTTCTGGATGGAGCACCTGCCCCAGCGTTACGCCGAATTGCACGGGGTGAGCCGGGCCATGGCCGAGTTGGAACTGCAGCCGCTGTTCGAACGCAACGCTGGCCAGCTGCAGTGGTATTGCCTGGACTTCTGGAGCGCCGAGCTCAAACTGCCGGTGCGCGAACTGAAACTGGAAACCGCGCACCTGATCGCCTTGCGACCGGACGCGGATACCTTTCTGGCCGCTATCAAACAGGCCGGCAAGCGCGTGGTGCTGATCACCAATGCACACCGCGATTCGCTGTCATTGAAGCTGGAAAGAATCGAACTGGCGCCGTACTTCGAACGGTTGATCAGCTCTCATGATTACGGTTTCGCCAAGGAAAACCCGCAGTTCTGGGATGCTCTGCAGGCGGACATCGGCTTCGACCCGGCGCGCAGCCTGTTTATCGACGATACGTTGCCGATCCTGCGTAGCGCGCGGAATTTTGGGGTGGCGCACTTGTTGGCCGTGCGTGAGCCGGACAGCCGCAAAGGGCCGAAGGACACGGCGGAGTTTGCGGCGGTGGGGGATTATCGGGAGTTGATCGAAGGGCTTTAGACCGAGTCGCCTGCTTCGCGAGCAAGCCCGCTCTCACATTAGAATTCCAGCGAACACAAAATGTGTGCGCGACGAAGATCAAATGTGTGGGCTTGCCCGCGAAGGCCATCACACGGTCCTGAGGCTTACTCAGGAATCCGCAACGACTGCCCCGGATAGATCTTGTTTACGTCCTTGAGCATCGGTTTGTTGGCATCGAAGATTTTTTGATATTTGTTGGCATCGCCATACACGCGCAAGGAAATCGCGCTGAGGGTGTCGCCTTTCACGACCGTTACAAACTTCGCGGCCACAGCCACCGGCCCGGTCACGGTGATCTGGTCATCAACGCTACCAACACCGGCAATATTGCCCACCGCCAGCAGGATTTTTTCCTTCTCTTCCTGACTGCCGACTTCGCCGGTCACGGTGACTTTGTCACCATCCACCGTCGCCTGCACATTCGGTTTACCCAGGCCGACCTTGCTGATGTGTTCCTTCAACTGCTCGCTGGCATTGGCGTTGCCTGGCGTCAGCAGATCGATAAGTTTTTCGCCTGCTTCTTTCACAAAGCTAAAAATACTCATGGTGCACTCTCCTTGGGTTTTGGGTTGCAGACGCAAAAGCCTAGACCAAGGCTGTCACCTGCGGTTCCAACCCGACCAATGACGCCGCTTCCCCCCAAGCGCTAGAATCCGAACCTTCCCGCGCCCTGGAGCGAAGATGGACATCAAGCAACTGAAATTCCTCATCGCCCTCGACGAAACCCGGCATTTCGGCCAGGCCGCTGCGCGTTGTCACATCACCCAGCCGACCCTGTCCATGCGCCTGCGCAGCCTCGAAGAAGAACTCGAGTTGCCGCTGGTCAATCGCGGTCAGCGCTTTGAAAGTTTTACCGCGCCGGGTGAACGGGTGCTGGCGTGGGCGCGCACCGTGCTGGCGGCCTACGACGGCTTGCAGGCCGAGGCAGCTGCCTGTCGTGGCAATCTGGTCGGTACGTTGCGTCTGGGCGTGGTGCCGCTGTCGAGTTTCGATCCGCTGCCGCTGATGCAACGCTTGCACACCGAACACCCGAACCTGCGCTTCGAACTTTCGGCCCTGAGTTCCGAACAGATCCTCGAACAACTGGCAAACAATCGCCTGGACCTCGGTGTTTCGTACCTGGAGCGACTGGACGGCGAACGCTTCGATTCCCTGGCGTTCAGCGAAACCCGCATGGGCCTGCTCTACGATCAGCGCTTCTTCAGTTTCGGCGAGGCGCCGCTGAGTTGGGAGTCGCTGATCGAGCTGCCGCTGGGCATGCTCACCAGCGGTATGCATTTTCGCCAGTCTATCGACCACAATTTCCACAGTCGTGGCCTCACCCCACAGCCATTACTGCAAACCGATGCCGTCCACCAATTGTTACAAGCGGTGCACGGCGGATTCTGCTGCGCCGTGATGCCGCTGGACGGAGGCCTGGAAAAACTCACCGATCATTTGCGCCTGCAACCCATCGAAAATGCTCAAACCCTCGCCCGGCTGGGGCTGATCATGCGTCGCAGCGCCCCGCGTTCGGCGCTCGCGGAAGCCTGTTTCGCGATTCTTCAGCAATCACTACCGAGTTCTTGATCGACGCCATCTATCGGTAGATCAGTATTAGCGATTAGACGCGACAAGTTGACGCGCCTAGGCTTAAAGCAGCCTAAACCGTCGGTGATACCTCATGAACGCCAAGCGCCCTGCCTGCGCGGCGCCAGCCCTCGAAACGCCAGCGCCCGCCGCAAGCCAGACATACAGTTATTGCGACCTTCAAGACACCGAATCAGCCAGCACCGCGCTGGCCGAAGAAGTCGCGTTGGCGATCGCTTATAACGGCATCAGTCAGGCGGTCATGTTGGTGACGCCGACGGACCTTGAAGACTTCATCGTCGGCTTCAGCCTCGGCAGCGGCATCATCGAAGACGCCTGCGATATCTATGACCTGCAACTCAGCGGCTCGGGGTCAGCGCAATACGCGCAAGTGACCATCGCCAATCGCGCCTTCTGGAACCTCAAGCAACAGCGTCGGCAAATGGCTGGCACCAGCGGTTGCGGGCTCTGCGGTGTGGAGGCGGTGGAGCAGGCATTGCCAGACCTCAAGATCCTGCCCGGCGCACCCTTGCCGCCCGCCGAATGGCTCGATGGTTTGCGTCAGCGCATCGGTGCGTTTCAGCCGCTTGGCCAGTACTCCGGCGCGGTGCACGCCGCCGTGTTTATGAACAGTCAGGGCCAATTGCTGCTGGGCCGCGAAGACATCGGCCGACACAACGCCCTCGATAAGCTGATTGGCGGACTGATTCGCCAGAAGATCCCGACCACCGGCGGGCTGGCGATTGTCACCAGCCGTTGCAGTCTCGAATTGATCCAGAAAGTGTTGCGCGCAGGTATCCAGACCCTGATCAGCCTGTCGTCGCCCACGGGCCTTGCCGTGCAATGGGCCCGTCGTCACAACCTCAATCTCATCCACCTGCCGCAGAAAAGTGCGCCGCGGGTCTACAGCCCTGCGACGGAGAACCAAGCGTGAGTCAACATCGTCAAGCCGACCAGAAACCCGTCCCCCGCTACAAGCCCTACAAAGGCCCGGCCGGTGGCTGGGGCGCGCTGGCCAGCGTTGCCCGGGCCTGGTTGACCAGCGACAACGCGCTGAAAAACCTGCGCATGATGCTCAAGACCAACAAGAACGGCGGGTTCGACTGCCCCGGTTGCGCCTGGGGCGACTCCAACGAAGCCGGCATGGTGGCGTTCTGCGAGAACGGCGCCAAAGCGGTGAACTGGGAAGCGACCAAACGCCGTGTCGACGGTGCGTTCTTTGCCAAACACAGCATCAGCTCGTTGCTGGAACAGAGCGACTATTGGCTGGAGTATCAGGGCCGCCTGACCGAGCCACTGCGCTACGACGCCGAGACCGATCGCTACAAGCCGATCAGTTGGGAAGCTGCGTTCTCCTTGATCGCCAAACATTTGCAGGGCCTATCGAGCCCGAATCAAGCCGAATTCTACACCTCGGGCCGCGCCAGCAACGAAGCGGCGTACCTGTATCAATTGTTCGTGCGTGCCTACGGCACCAATAACTTCCCCGATTGCTCGAACATGTGCCACGAGGCCAGCGGTGTGGCCATGGCGCAAAGTGTCGGCGTCGGCAAAGGCACCGTCACCTTCGACGACTTCGAACACGCCGACGCGATTTTTGTCTGGGGCCAGAACCCGGGCACCAACCACCCGCGGATGCTCGAACCGCTGCGCGAAGCGGTGAAACGCGGCGCTCAGGTGGTTTGCATCAACCCTTTGAAGGAGCGCGGCCTGGAACGCTTTCAGCACCCGCAACACCCGATCGAAATGCTCACCAACGGCGACAAGCCGACCAACACCGCGTACTTCCGTCCGGCATTGGGCGGCGACATGGCAATCATGCGCGGCATGGCCAAATTCCTGCTGCAGTGGGAGCGTGACGCACAGAAGGCGGGTGAGCCTGCCGTATTCGATCACGACTTCCTCAACGAACACAGTGTCAACGTGCTGGAATACCTGGGCATCGTCGACGACACCTCGTGGGAGCAGATCGTCGAACAATCCGGACTGACGCGGGTTGAAATCGAGCAAGCGGCGCGGATGTACGCCAAAGGCAAGAACGTGATCATGTGCTGGGCGATGGGCATCACACAGCATCGCCATTCGGTGGCGACCATCCAGGAAATCGCCAACCTGATGTTGCTGCGCGGCAACATCGGCCGGCCCGGCGCCGGTCTGTGCCCGGTGCGAGGCCACAGTAACGTGCAGGGCGACCGGACCATGGGCATCAACGAGCGTCCGCCAGTGGCGTTCCTCGACGCCCTGGAGCGTCGCTTCAAGTTCAAGGTGCCGCGTGAAAACGGTCACAACGTGGTCGAGGCGATCCATGCCATGGCCGACGGCCGCGCGAAAGTCTTTATCGGGCTGGGCGGCAACTTCGCCCAAGCCACCCCGGACAGCTCACGGACCTTCCAGGCCCTGAGCAACTGCGACCTGACCGTGCAAATAAGCACCAAGCTCAACCGCAGCCATTTGGCACACGGTAAAGAGGCGCTGATCCTGCCGTGCCTGGGCCGCACCGACATCGACATCCAGACCGAAGGCCCGCAAGCGGTGACCGTCGAAGACTCGTTCAGCATGGTTCACGCCTCCAACGGCCAGTTGCAGCCGCTGTCGAACCAGATGCGCTCGGAGCCGTCGATCATTGCCGGCATCGCCGCCGCGACCCTGGGCAGCAAACCGGTGGACTGGAACTGGCTGGTGGCCGATTACCGGCGCATCCGCGAGCTGATCGCCGACACCATTGCGGGTTTCAAGGACTTCAACGAGAAGATCCAGAACCCGGGCGGGTTCTACCTCGGCAGCAGCGCCGGTGCTCGCCGCTGGAATACCGCGTCGGGGCGTGCCAATTTCCGTCCGAACATCCTGCCTAAAGATCTGGTGCACGAACGCACTCGCGCCACCGGCGTATTGCCGGACCTGATCATGCAGTCGATGCGTTCCCATGATCAGTACAACACCACCATTTATGGTCTCGACGACCGTTATCGCGGGGTGAAAGGTCAGCGTGATGTGTTGTTCGTCAACGAAGCCGACATCATTCGCCTGGGGTTCAAGCCGGGGCAAAAGGCTGACATCGTTTCGATCTGGGATGATGGCCGTGAGCGTCGGGTGAAGGGCTTTACGCTGCTGGCGTTTGATATCCCTGCCGGGCAAGCGGCGGCTTACTACCCGGAAGTCAATCCGCTGGTGCCGCTGGAAAGCATCGGGGATGGCAGCCATACGCCGACATCGAAGTTTGTGGCGATCCGGCTGGAAGCGGCGAGTGCGACTGGGTTGATTATGGCGAAGTCGGCCTGAGCCCGAGCTGCATTCCCACGCGGAGCGTCGATCACACTTTTCCATCGCCCACAAAAAAGGCCGCTTTTGCATAAAAACGGCCTGTCCGAAGTAGCTAAAGACCGGCGAAAAACACTTAAGTTCCGGCTACAAAACAGTAACTTATAGAAATGTGCTCAAGTCGTGTTACTCGTCGGATTTCGATTGTCACGACCATGACACAGCCTCAGGATCGCGCCGTCATCCCCTTGAGATTCCTCTATGAAGTTCTCCTCGATTCTCTTGTTGTCCCTTAGCCTGGCTAGTGGCATCGCTTCTGCTGGCGGCACCGCTGAAGCAGGTGTGGGCGGCGCATTGGGCGGGGTTCTGGGCTCAGTCGTCGGTCAGTCACTAGGCGGCAATACAGGTTCCACCATCGGCGCGGCCCTGGGTGGCGCGGGTGGTAGCGCCGTCGGCGCAGACAGACGCAGCCGTGGCGAAGCCGCCATTGGCGGTGCGTTGGGCGCAGCAGGCGGTAACGTGGTAGGCCGCAGCATGGGCGGCACCTCCGGCAGCCTGATCGGCTCCGCAGCAGGCGGCGGCGCCGGTGGCGCGCTGGGTAACTACATGGGCAACAAGAGCGATGACGACGATGATCGTCGCTCCTATCGTCGTGGTTATGATGATGATGATCGTCGCTACTACCGTGACGGCCACCCGGGGCGCGGTCATGCCTATGGCCACCGCAAGCATCACCATCGCGATCGCGACTGAGGCTTGAATCGCCTCGCTTGCCGATGCATCAAAAAATCGCAGCCCAAGGGCTGCGATTTTTTTTGTCCGTCAAACCACCAACCGCTCCAGCGCCCCCCGTAACCCGGCAGGAATCGCCACCGGCTGATTCGACACCCGGTCTACAAACACGTGCACGAACCGCCCCGCTGCGCAGGCTTCGTCTTCCCCGGCCTTGAACACTGCCAGTTCGTATTGCACCGAACTGTTACCCAACTTGCCCACCCGCAAACCGATCTCGATTCGATCGGGGAAGGCAATGGAAGCAAAGTAATCGCAGGCCGAACTCACCACAAAGCCCACCACCTCGCCGTCATGGATATCCAGACTTCCGACTTCGATCAGGTAGGTGTTCACTGCCGTGTCGAAGAAGCTGTAGTAGGTAACGTTGTTGACGTGACCATAGGCGTCGTTGTCGTGCCAGCGGGTGGTGATGGGCTGGAAGTGGGGGTAGTCGGTGCGTTGGGGCATCGGGTTGGACATCAGCGTCGATTCCTGGAGTTGGATTGCCAGTCTAAGGCGAAAACCGCGTCGTACTCATCGCGAGCAAGCTCCCACAGTGAATCTCAGTCGTACACAAAATCTGTGCTCACTGAAGATCAAACTGTGGGAGCGAGCTTGCTCGCGATGAGGCCATCAGAGGCACTACTTCAATCAGCGCTCAGAAAACCCCTTGCCCACCGCCGCCAACTCCCCAATCAACCGTGCCGGATTCCAGTGATCACCCTGCCGGGTCTCCAGCGCCATCAAACGCTGATGAATATCCGCCAACCCTTGCTGATCCGCCCAGGCCATCGGCCCGCCCTTGTCCGCCGGGAAGCCGTAGCCATTGAGATACACCAGATCAATGTCGTGCGCCGATTCGGCAATCCCTTCCTGAAAGATCTTCGCCCCTTCATTGACCAGTGCCAGCAAGCAACGCTCAAGAATTTCCTCGGGACTTATCTCGCGACGCTGGAAGCCCAACCCTTCGCTGACCTTCAACACCAGCGCATCGACTTCAACATCGTGCTCAGCCTGGCGACTGCCCGACTCATAGTGGTAATAGCCATTGCCACTTTTCTGGCCGAAACGACCCAATTCGCACAGACGATTGTCCACCTGAACCTCAGGCGCATCCTGCCCTTTGCCGGCCAACTGCCGGGCACGCCACTCCAGATCAATGCCGACCACGTCGTACATGCGGAACGGCCCCATGGCGAAACCAAAACCTTGCAGTGCCGCATCGACCTGATGTGGATAAGCGCCTTCGAGCAGCATCTTGCGCGCTTCTAGCACATACGGATGCAGCATGCGGTTACCGATGAAACCATGGCAGTTGCCCGACACCACGCTGACTTTGTCCATGCGCTTGCCCAGTGCCAGAGCAGCCTCAAGCACCACCGGTAAAGTCTGGGCACCGCGAACGATTTCCAGCAGTTTCATGATGTGCGCCGGGCTGAAGAAGTGCAGGCCCAGGACCTGTTGCGGACGGCGGGTGGCCGCGGCGATGGCGTCAATATCCAGCGCCGAGGTATTGCTGGCCAGAATCGCTTCAGGTTTGAGTAGATTGTCCAGCTCACGGAAGATTTTCTGCTTGAGTTCGAGGTTTTCGTACACTGCTTCGATGACCAGATCGACATCGCAGATCGCCGCGTAGTCAGCAGCCGCCGTTACCCGTGCTATGCGAGCGTCCGCTTCGGCCTGATCGATCCGTCCCTGACGCACGTTGTGGGCGTAGGTGTCCGCCACGGTAGCCAGCGCCTGTTCAAGCATCTGTGGATTGTTATCGACCCACTGCACCGGGACGCCGGCGTTGGCCAGACACATGACAATGCCACGGCCCATGGTGCCCGCGCCAATGACGGCGGCGCGCTGAATAGTGAACGGTGTCTGGCTCATAGTTGTTCTCTTGTTGGCGATCCAAAGACAGCCTTCACCATAGTCAGGCGCCGCGCATTTTTGAAATTTATTCCTGTGATGAGCAACATTCAGCGGATGGATCTACACGGGTAAATGCGCCTCGGCCCACATCCTGACTTCGCCATACGGATATTCCTCCAGCGCTGCAAACCCCGGAATCGACCGTGCCTTGAGCTTGGTAAACAGCGGCACGCTGATCCCGCACAAAAACCGTGTCACGCGCTCCGCCGACGGTGCGTTGCCGGTGTGCTGCTCATGCCTATGGATAAAATCACCGCACAACGCTTCGAAGTTTTTATCCACAAGCGCTGGCAACTCCGGTGGAGCGGGCAATCGCGCCACATCCCCGTGACACACCGAACAATGCCCGCACTGCTGCGGCGCATTTTCATCGCCGAAGTACTCGGCCAGGCGATAACCCAGGCAATGTTCCGTGGCGAACAGATCCAGCATGGCGTGAATCCGCGCGATCTCGGTGCGCTCGTGCCGGTTGAAGTAGGCGTGTAGCTCGGCGCTCAGGGCCTGGCTGTTGAAGTCCGTTTGCAGCAGGCTGTAGACCTCGGTCATCTGCTTGCTTTCGAGCTCGACCCAGCCCTTTTCCTGGAAATAATCCAGCGCCTTGACCACTCGATTGCGTTCGGCCTGATGCTGTTCATACAGCGCATCGAAATTCACCGTGGCCCAGGTCCGTGCGCGACTGGAGGTCTGGATGATCGCCGCGACGAAGTCCTTGCGCTCACCCTCGAAACGGGCGAGTAAAGCTTCCGGCTCCTGCAAATACTTGAAACGGTATTCGGCGTAATAGGCGTAACGCGGCGCAATGATTCCACGCAGTTCCAACTGCACCAGCAAAGTCTTGAGCGGCAGCTGACGGATGTTGCTCTGATCGGCCAGCGGCCCCAACAGAAACTCCCACTGCCCCTCGGGCGCGGCGGCTTGCAACTCGTCGAGCACATAGCGGATGCCATCCAGCTCAGGCGTATCGCCGTAGACGAAGTTTTCCAGCACGTTGAGACTGTCGCGGTTGGCCAATACCAGGCAGTCGGACGGCTGCCCGTCACGCCCTGCGCGGCCGATTTCCTGGCTGTAGTTTTCGATGGATTTGGGCAGGTCGAAATGCACCACGTTGCGGATGTCGCTCTTGTCGATGCCCATGCCGAACGCGATGGTGGCAACGATGCAATTGGACTGCCCGCCCATGAACCGGCGCTGGATTGCTTCGCGCTGTTCGTGGGGCAGACCGGCGTGATAGGCCTCGGCCTGAATGCCGTTGCGGGTCAGATGTTCGGCAATGTGCTCGGCGGTTTTCTGCAGGGTGACGTAGACAATGCTCGGCTGGTCGGGACGCTGGCTCATCCATTCGACAAGGCGTCGTCGCTTGTCCTGACCGCGCACCGGCTCGACCAACAGATTGAGGTTCGGCCGGTAGAAACCGGTGGTCACCACGTCCTCAGGGGCGATGGCGAACTTGGCCTCCATGTCGGCGATCACCTTGGGTGTCGCGGTGGCGGTCAGCAGTAGCGCCTGAGGAATGTTGAACTGGCGCTGATAGTCGGGGAGCTTGAGGTAGTCGGGGCGAAAGTTGTGGCCCCATTCCGAGATGCAGTGCGCCTCGTCCACCACCAGCAACGAGATCGGCACCTGCTGCAAGAAATTGCGGAAGCGCTCGTTCTTCAGGCGCTCGACGGAGATCATCAAAATTTTCAGCTCGCCAGACTTGGCCCGAGCCATCACGTCGCTGGCGTCATCGCGGCTCTGGGCCGAATCGATACTGCCCGCCGCAATGCCGTGGCGCTGCAGGAACGCCAGTTGATCCTGCATCAACGCCAGCAGCGGCGAGACCACCAGCGTCAGGTGCGGCAGCAGCAAGGCCGGCAATTGATAACAAAGGGACTTGCCCGAGCCGGTGGGGAAAATCGCCGCCGCCGAGCGCCCGGCCAACACCGCGCTGACCGCCGCTTCCTGGCCGGGCCGAAACTGTGGATAACCGAAAACCTGTTCCAGGGTGTTGTGCATAAGCTGTCACTCCGTTGACCGCTGCGAAGCCCAAAGCCTAGCCGGCAAACGCAGCGAGTCGAGAAAAGGTCGGGGACCAAAACGATACGGGATGATACAGCGTGTTGTCGGCGATCGTTCCCATGCGCCGCAAAGGAATGCAGCCCGTGACGCTTCGCGTTACTGGACGCGGAGCGTCCCTTGAGGCATTCCCACTCGGGTGCGTGGGAAGATCAGTCAGGAGAGGAGGCTAAGGCGCCAACACCGCCACGCGCAGCTGTTCATTCAATGCCTGCTCGTGAAACACCTGGCTCTTGCTCGCCCAAATGGCATGGGCCGGACTGATTTCGCCGGTGAACGCCGCCCCCAACTGATGCAAATCAGCGCGGAAAGCAGTGTCCATGCTCGCCTGACTGATCAGCGCATCCGGCCAACCGGTGCGCTCCATATTGGACAGGACCATCGAGTTACCGGCGTCAGCAGCACCCGCCGCGCGACAAAACCCGGCCCACAGCAACAAAATCGAGGCCATACGTAGCCATTGCATACCTAATTCCCTTTACGCGTTGGACGGACGTTTCGAAACGTCCTACTGATTCTGGCGCACACCATACAGAGGCTTGATGTGTTGCGCCTGACAAACCCGTAGGAAATTTGCCATCTAAGGGTTTAGGCGTAAAAAACCTCGGGAAACGCGTAGGTTCGGTCCGAAAAGGCAGGAAAAACCCCTACAAACCCTGTCCATTGCGGCCGTATTGCCGCGCTGCGTCGCCACCTTCATAGTTTGCGGCGCGGCTGAAAACAGGGTGTCGACCTGCCGGCGAGACTGCCCGACTTCCTACAGGACTGACCTAAATGCAAGACCGCTATCGTCCACTCAAAACCAGCTACAGCGAAACGCCCGTCCTCGTCATCGACACTGCGTCCAGCACCGGTGCCGTCCTCGACGCAGCGCACCAACGCCTTCGCGCAGCCAGCGATTTGCTCGAAACGCTTTATTGTCTGTGCTTCAAACAGGCCGATGTTAAAGACATCCCTCATATCGTGAACGCACTTTATTTACTAACGCAGGATGGTTGCGAGTTACTAGAAGTTGCCAAACAAAGAATAGAACACTAAAACTTCAAACACATACTACAACCCCAGTAACAACTAACCACTTCATTATTTAAATAACTCGAACTAGTCTGCACGCTCTTAAACCAAACAAGAGCACAACAATGACTACATTAACTATTTTCTTTTGCGGTACCGGCTCGACTAAATTTGACAACCAAAACCCAACTTACTGGAATGGCGAACTGGTTTCGGCACTGGTCTCCCATCATGCTGGCCGAGAGTTTGCCGAATGGATCGTCATTGACGGCCCAGGCACCAGCAACCTGCAAGCTGATGAGCTGTTCACTATATCCAAGGACTACGGCCTGAGCGGCACGCTGTTCGGCAAGGGCTGGGAGGAGAACGTAAAGCACGCCATCAACATCATCAAAGGTCAGTGTGACTGGCAGCGTGAAAAACTGACCGAGACCGAATACAACCGCCTGAAGGCTGCAGGCATTCCAATCGAAGACGTGATCGTCGAAGGCTCCTGGCTGTGGCGTAAATATAACTACGGCGACCGCAGTGTGACCCAGCAGAAGTTACAGGAGCAAATTATCAAAACGTTCCGCAAGGACGGCATCCTTCCAACCAAGGTCAACTTGGTGGGCTGGAGCCGAGGCGGTATTAGTTGCCATATGCTGGCCAATGCCATGTTCAAGGACAGCGCACTGAAGAACATCCCGGTGAATATCTTTGCGATTGATCCGGTACCGGGCATCGGTAACTTTCAGGAAGACAAAGTAAAACTGAATGCCAACGTAAAAGAATACGTCGGCTTCTACGCCCGAGACGAGCGCTCCAAAGGCTTCAGCTGTGTCATCCCGCAAACGACCACCGGCACCCGAACCCACATTTTTCCCATGTCCGGCCGCCATGGCACGCTGGTTGGCAACGCCGCAGCAGACGGTGTCAGCGGCCCTAAAACGCTGGCCGAACCCGGCCTGATCGTCCGTCACTTTGCCGAAGTGTGCCTGAGGCGTTGGGGCGTGCCGCTGAACAAAACCCTCAACCTGACCCCGGCCGACCTGCAGAACCACCACAACGCCATGGCGAGCGCCGCTGTGAAATACAAAGCGATGGAAAAGTGTTCGTACACCTACTTCACCGAGCTGGACCAGGGCGAGCGTTACGTTTCGCTGGGTAGTAATGGGGTCAAGTTCTCGGCAGTGAAAGGCACGATCTACGCGCCGGCGACCGGGCTGACCACTAGCCCGCTGGATGTTGCTTCGTATCAGCATATTCGTTGAGGTGGTAGGGCGCGGGATGGCGGAAAAGCACGAGAAATTTCGTCGCGAAAATTCCTATAGAAAGGGCCTAGCCAAGGTTCATCCCGTTCCTACATGCGGGGACTCTTTGTCGTCTATCGCTGCCCGGCTGCTCACACCTATAGTCGGGCTGTCGCTGCTAATTCAGCGACTCGGGCTTGGTCACCCGAATAGCTCATATCTACGCGTCCGTTGTATGCTGCCGGCACTTCAAGTGCCTGCTCGCTATATGGTGGCTGTGTTTGGGACGCCCTCGGGCGTGCCGGGATGTGAGCCTCATCGGTTGACCAACCCGAACACAGTCCGCCTCCCATCGCTTGGTCACGATGGCGCGGGTTATTGCTGATGCATTTGAGGCTACAAACAATGAAAACGTTGAACCCGTTCCCCGATCGCTACCGCCCCCTCCAAACAAACCTCACCGATTCCCCACCCCTGATCATCGACACAGAGGCCAACCCCCAGGACATCCTCGAAGCTGCCCTCCAGCGAATCAGAGCTTCCGGCGACCTACTCAAAACCCTACATTGCCAATGCTTCAAAAACGGCGATGTGGAAGACATCCCGCATATCACCCACGCCCTCTACCTGTTGACTCAGGACGGCTGCGACCTGCTGAAAGTCGCCCAACAACGCATGATGGGCTGGAAAGCACCAACCTGACGCCGAGCGAAGATCGTTCCCACGCTCTGCGTGGGAATGCCTCAAGTTAGTCGGTCCTTCCCCCAGGGCCCGACGATCAATAAGCTCCACCCAAGCCCAATCGGACACTCCGCAATGAACTTCGCCCCCGACTTCCCCGACGACCAAACCATGCATCTGCTCATGCAGCTGCTGCACGAAGAGCTCGGTCTGCCAGAACGCAAAACCATCAGCCTCACCACCTCGATTAACTTCGACTTTGGCTGCAACGGCACCGATGCGCGCCACCTGATGGAGACGCTGGAAGAACAGTTCGCCATCGACTTCATCGATTACGACGCCTATCGCTACTTCCAGCCCGAAGGCTTTGACGTATTCCTCAAGCGCCGGGCCAAGGGGCGTGGCGACAAGATCCCTCTGACTATCGGAATGATTTACCAAGCGATCAAGTTGCAACGGTGGGACACACAGGAATTGGAAGGAATCTAGCTGAACGCGTAAGTGCCATTATTCTGGTCGTTTAGCGCCTTTTCGGCTGGAATAATGGCACTTAAGGTGTCCCTGACGGCCTGCATTGCACGCACAAAAAAGCCGCCCTCAAAGGGCGGCTTTTTCATTCGCTAAATCCAAGCCTTACAGCTTAGGCCCAGCAGCCTTGATCGCGTCGCTCACTTCAAACTTCTTGAAGTTCTCAACAAACAACCCAGCCAGTGCTTTAGCGGCTTCATCATAAGCAGCCTTGTCAGCCCAGGTATTACGTGGGTTCAACAGTCCAGTCTCAACGCCCGGCACAGCCAACGGCACGTCGAGGTTGATGGTGTCGAGGTGTTCGGTTTTAGCACCGATCAACGCGCCGCTCTGGATCGCTGCGATCACGCCGCGAGTGGTCGGGATGTTGAAGCGTTTGCCGACGCCGTAGCCGCCGCCGGTCCAGCCGGTGTTGACCAGGTAGACCTTGGAGCCGAAGCCGCGGATGCGCTTGATCAGCAGTTCTGCGTATTCGCCAGCCGGACGCGGGAAGAACGGTGCGCCGAAGCAGGTGGAGAAAGTCGACTTGATGCCGCTGCCGGAACCCATTTCGGTCGAGCCCACCAGTGCGGTGTAGCCGGACAGGAAGTGGTAGGCCGCTTGTTCTTCGCTGAGGATCGACACTGGCGGCAGTACGCCGGTCAGGTCGCAGGTCAGGAAGATCACAGCGTTTGGCTCGCCACCGAGGTTTTTCTCGGAACGCTTGGCGACGTGCTCCAGCGGGTAGGCGGCGCGGCTGTTCTGGGTCAGGCTGACATCGGTGTAGTCGGCGTGCTTGGCTTCATCGATAACGACGTTTTCCAGGACTGCGCCGTGCTTGATGGCTTTCCAGATGACCGGCTCGTTCTTCTCGGACAGATCGATGCACTTGGCGTAGCAGCCGCCTTCGATGTTGAAGACAACGCCTTCACCCCAGCCGTGCTCGTCGTCACCGATCAGGTAACGGCTTTCATCGGCGGACAGGGTGGTCTTGCCGGTGCCGGACAGACCGAAGAACAGGGTCACGTCGCCCTCTTCGCCGATGTTGGCGGCGCAGTGCATTGGCAGCACGTCGGCAGCCGGCAGCAGGAAGTTTTGCACCGAGAACATGGCTTTCTTCATTTCACCGGCGTAACGCATGCCGGCGATCAGCACTTTCTTCTGAGCGAAGTTGAGGATCACGCAACCGTCGGAGTTGGTGCCGTCACGCTCTGGCACGCACTCGAAGTTAGCAACGTTGAGCACTTGCCACTCATCACGGCCAGCCGGGTTGTACTTCTGCGGGTTGATGAACAGGCAACGGCCGAACAGGTTCTGCCAGGCAGTCTGGGTGGTCATCTTCACGGCCAGGTAGTGGTCTTCGGACGCACCTACATGCACGTGGGAAACGAAATGCTCTTGTGCGTTGTTGAACGCTTCAACGCGGTCCCACAGGGCATCGAACTTGTCGGCCGGGAACTTGCGGTTGATCGGGCCCCAGGCGATGGAAGCCGAAGTGGACGGCTCGTCAACGATGAAACGATCGACTGGCGAGCGGCCGGTGCGGTGACCGGTGCGAACAACCAGCGCGCCGGTATCGGCAAGCTCGCCTTCACCGCGATTGAGGGCTTCTTTTACCAGATCATCAACACTCAGATCGGTGTACACGGCGTTATTGGCTTGCGTCATGAGGTTCCCCGTCGGCCATTGGCCGAGTGTGCTCCAAACGTTTTGTAGTAGAAAGTCGTGCACTACTACCGCGAAAAAAGTGGGCCGGATTATGCCAGAAAAGCCCAAAAATAGTAGGGCCCTCCCGTCGTAACGGCGTTATTCCGGCACAAACCAGTGAATTTACCTGCGCTGAACCGTTTTAGTGACGGGTATCTGACGGCGTATCAACACCCGCGCCGGCGAATAATTGAGCGATATCGGCGGCGTCGAACAAGTAGCGCTCGTTGCAAAACTGACAGTCAATCTCAATGTTGCCGCCATGTTCGATCACGAGTGACTGGGCATCTTCCAGACCCAAACTGACCAGCGCATTGGCAGAACGTTCGCGCGAGCAGCTGCAACGGAAGCGCAGCTTCTGCACATCGAACAGACGAACCTGCTCTTCGTGGTAGAGACGATGGAGGACGGTTTCGTTGTCCAGGCTCAGCAATTCATCGGCGGTCAGGGTGCTGCCCAACGCGGTGATGTGCTGCCAGCTGGCGGCGCGTTCTTCTTCGTCTTTCAAACGATCAGCAGGCAGTTGTTGCAACAACAGGCCACGGGCGCGACGACCATCGGCGTACAACCAGAAACGCGTACCGATTTGTTGGGACATCACGAAGTAGTTAGTGAAGCACTCCGACAGGGTTTCGCCATCGAGGTCGACGATGCCCTGGTAACGCTGGCCTTGGGTCGGGTCGACGGTCAGCGCCAATACGCCGTTGGGCATCAGGTCGGCGAGGGTCGCATCCGGCGCGATCTGCTCGGCTTCGTATCGGGCCAGGCCACGGATTTCGCGCTCGCTGGAGCACTCGATCATCAGCAGCGGGATCGGGCCTTCGGAACGGGCCTGGAGAATCAGCAAGCCATCGAACTTCAAGGTGCCGACCAACAACGACGCCGCCGCCATCAGCTCGCCGAGCAGTTGTGCAACCGGCTCCGGGTACGGGTGTTTAGCGAGGACTTCGGCGTAGCTACGCTCCAACGCAACCAGCTCGCCGCGGGTGTCGCTGTCATCGAAGATGAAGCGTTGGGTGTAGTCGGTATCCGGTAAATCGGTCATAGGTCTGGGTATCTGAAGTAATGACAAAATGATTTCAAACAGTGAGAAATTGCGTCTCTGCGGCACCATTTGGGTGCGCGATGTTCAGCCGTGAGGGGCATTTTATGAACAATCCGGGTTTGTTCCAAGCAAGGTGAAACCTTCGCCGGATGGCTTTATGCAATTTCTTACCTCTGGCGCAACTGGCCTTCTGGTTATGGCCTACGGGTCAGAGGCTGTGGGTGGTTTTCGACGAGTGGCGCTTTCACCCCTCCAACGCGCTGCTGGCGATTAACCCGATATGGCTACACGCTTAGGCAATTGCAAGTCTGCATCTCTCGATGCGAACAGCGGCGACTACTCGTCGTTGCTGCTTCCACGAAACTTGAACAAATCCCGTCGCTGCTTCTTGCTCGGTTTGCCATCGGTGCTCACGCCCAGCGAACCGGCCTTACGCATGGCCGCAGCCGCCTCGCGCTTGGCGATGCTGGCTTCGGTTTCAGCGTAGAGCGCCTGAGCCTCTGGCGCGCCACGGCGTACGATCGACAGCGCCTGAACAACCACCGTGCGCTCCTCGAACCCTGCGCGAATCTGAAACTCGTCGCCGATCCTCGGTTCCTTGCCCGGTTTGCAGCGCTCGCCCCGGCAATGCACCTTGCCGCTTTCAATCGCCGCCTTGGCCAAGGCACGTGTTTTATAAAAACGCGCGGCCCACAACCATTTATCGAGACGGACCTTGTCGTCCTCTTCCTGTTTTTGTGCCACTGGAATTCCTCTCTCGGTGAATAGTCGGAACTGTACTACCGTTTCTGTCGGGCGCAAGAACTCGGCCCTCCAGATAGACTGTGTTCTTGGCCGGCTCACCGGCATGGAGTAATCGAGTGACTATATTTCCGTCTTCATTGACCTCGCCAAAGGGCGGTTGCCAGGGTTGCCAGCAAAGTGAGCCCCTGGGCTTCGATTTTGCCTTTGCCTACCAACCGATCGTCGATTTGCGAGATCAGTCGATTTTCGCCCATGAGGCACTCGTGCGCGGTGTAACGGGTGAGGGTGCACAGTCGGTTCTCGATCAGGTCACCGAGGACAACCGCTACCGCTTCGACCAGCTCTGTCGGACCCGAGCCATTGAAGGCGCGGCGAATCTAGGGATGCAGACGCATCTGTCGATCAACTTCATGCCCAACGCCGTGTACCGCCCGGAACTGTGTATTCAAAGCACGCTGGAAGCCGCGAAAAAACACAACTTCCCCATCGACCGGCTGATTTTCGAAACTCTGGAAAGCCAGCACGTAGATAACTATCGCCATTTGACCAATATTCTGCGTGAATACCGCGAATTCGGCTTCAAGACCGCCATCGACGATTTCGGCGCGGGCTACTCGGGGCTCAATCTACTTGCTGATTTCCAACCGGACCTGATCAAACTCGACATGGCACTGATCCGCGATGTCGACCGCGATCGTGTTCGTCAGGTTATCGTTCGAGGGGTTGTCACAATCTGTGCGGAGCTGAACGTTACAGTCATTGCCGAAGGGATCGAAAGCGCCGGAGAACGGGATTTCCTGGCGGACTGTGGAATTTTTCTGATGCAGGGTTACTGGTTCGCCAAGCCCGCATTCAAAGCGTTGGCCCAGGTAACACCTGGGACCTGGACGCGTTAATCGCCGGTTTTTCCTATTGAAGACATTTGACCATTTGACCGTTGTCGGTCTGCGCGAGTGGGTGGCGCTCCCGGATTTGGGAGTCGCGGGCCTGCGCGCAAAAATCGACACCGGCGCCAGCACCTCCAGCCTGCATGCCACCGATATCGAACCGTTCGAGCGCGACGGGGAACAGTGGGTGCGCTTTACTGCTCACTTGGGCACGGTGGTGCAACTGCGTCACCGGCGCTGCGAAGCCCCCCTGGTGACGATGAAGACCATCAAAAGCTCCAACGGCCACGCGCAGATGCGTTACGTGGTCAGCACCACCCTGGCCCTCGGTGATCGGGTCTGGCGGGTCGAGTTCACTCTCGCCTGCCGCAAGTCCATGCGTTATCGCCTGTTACTCGGTTCAAAAGCCTTGATCGACGGCCAGTTGGTGGTCAATCCAGGCATTAAGTACGTACAAGACAAGCCGGTGTTCCCGGTATCTACCTCCTCCACAGGTGTTGCATGAAGATCGCTGTGCTGTCGCGGAACCCGCGTCTGTATTCCACTCGTCGTCTGGTCGAAGCCGGTACCGAACGTGGCCATGAAATGGTGGTGATCGACACCCTGCGCGCCTACATGAACATCGCCAGCCACAAGCCGCAGATCCACTACCGCGGCAAGCCGTTGGAGGGTTTCGATGCGGTGATCCCGCGGATTGGCGCGTCGGTGACGTTTTATGGCTGCGCGGTGTTGCGCCAGTTCGAAATGATGGGCGTGTTCCCGCTCAATGAATCGGTGGCCATCGCCCGCTCGCGGGACAAACTGCGGTCCCTGCAATTGCTGTCACGCAGAGGGATCGGTTTGCCGGTCACTGGTTTTGCGCACTCCCCGGACGACATTCCCGACTTGATCGAGATGGTCAACGGCGCGCCGCTGGTGATCAAGGTGCTGGAAGGCACTCAGGGCATCGGCGTGGTGATGTGTGAAACGGCGACGGCGGCGGAGTCGGTGATCGAGGCGTTCATGGGCCTGAAGCAGAACATCATGGTTCAGGAATACATCAAGGAAGCCGGCGGGGCGGACATTCGCTGCTTCGTGGTGGGCGACAAGGTGATCGCGGCGATGAAGCGCCAGGCCAAGCCTGGGGAGTTTCGCTCCAACCTGCATCGGGGTGGCACTGCCAGCCTGATCAAGATCACGCCGGAAGAACGCATGACGGCGTTGCGCGCGGCGAAGGTCATGGGATTGGCGGTGGCGGGTGTGGATATCCTTCGTTCCAATCACGGGCCGCTGGTGATGGAAGTGAATTCATCGCCGGGGTTGGAAGGGATTGAAACCACCACCAGCAAGAACGTGGCGGGGATCATCATTGAGCATCTGGAGAAGAATGCTGGGCCGAATATGACGCGCACCAAAGGCAAGGGTTAAGGGTACAAAAGCCGGCTTTTGTGGTGACGGGCAGGCCGCCTTCGCGAGCAAGCCCGCTCCCACATTTGATCTGTGGCGAACACAATATCAGTGTCTGACACGATCTACTGTGGGAGCGGGCTTGCTCGCGAAGAGGCCTTGAGCCCCAACGACAATGCTGATCTCTTAAACCGCATCCCGCGGCAGCATCAATCCAAGCGGCAATCGCACCCGCGCTTCCAACCCACCACCAGACCGATTGCGCAGCTCAACATTCCCACCATGCATCGAAGCAATCCGCTTCACGATCGCCAACCCCAACCCGGTGCCTTTACCACCTCGGGCACGGTCGCCACGGGTGAACGGGTTAAAGATCGCCTCCAGCTCCGACGGATCAATCCCCGCCCCACGATCCATCACACTCAGCACCACGTACGGCGCAGCAGTGTCCCCGGACACATACGCCGCGACTTCGACGCCACTGCCGGCGTGATGCAACGCGTTGCCGATCAAATTGTTGAGCAGCCGCTTCATCGACACCCGCCGCAACGGAAACGGCTGAATCGGCTCCAGGCGCAGGCGCACTTTCTCTTCGTTCTGGTTGTACGGCGCCGCGACTTCGCGCACCAGATCGCTCAGGTCCACCTCTTCCACCGACTCGTCGCGACCATCGCGAATGAACGCCAGGAACTGGTCGAGAATCGCGTCCATGTCTTCGATGTCGCGGACCATGTCGTCGCTCAGGTCGCTGTGGTCACCCATGAGTTCCAGAGATAGCCGTAACCGGGTCAGTGGAGTGCGCAAGTCGTGGGACACCCCCGCCAGCATCAATTCGCGCTCACGCCCCGCCTGTTCGACGTCTTCGGCCATCTGGTTAAAGGCGCGATAGACCTCGGTCATTTCACTCGGCGTGTCGCTGATCGGCAGGCGCACACTACGGCCCTGGCCGAGTTGCCTCGCGGCATAGACCAGACGTTTCAATGGTTGATTGAGCTGGCTGACGAAGATCCACGCCGAGGCGGTGGACAGCAGACCGATGGCGAGGAACCAGCCGAGCACGTTCCAGATTTTCTGGCCGCGCAACGGATGCGGGTAAAGCGGCACTTTCAGCCAGCCGTCACCCAGGCTTGGAGCCCGAACCCACAGGGCTGGCGGCGAATGCATTCGCAATCGGACTTCGGTGTCGGCACCCAGCTCCGCCTGCATCTGCCGCTGATAGATCTCGCTGTAAGGCCAGTGCTGCTCACCTTCCGGTACGCCAGCGCCCACTACCCGGATCAGGGTCGCGGCATCGGCAATCTTCGTGCGGTTTTCTTCATCGGCCGCCCAATAGGCGCGTAGCGTCAGGGCGACGCCGTGGCTGTATTGGCGATCCACCAGCACGTCTTCGTTCATCAACAGATAAACCAACGTCAGCGCCTTGGAGAACAGGACGACGATAAGCACCAGCCAAAGGGTGCGGGAGAAGAAACTCTGGGGGAACCAAACGGGGGTTTTCATGGATAACCGCTACACACTTGCAGGAGCGAGCGATGCTCGCATATTGCGGATCGCGAGTCTGCGAGCAAGGTCAACTGACCCGTTGCCCGCAAGACCCGCTCCTACAAATCGCCGATCACTTGGTGGCGGCGCCATCCGGAACGAACACGTAACCCACGCCCCAGACTGTCTGGATGTAACGCGGTTTGGACGGATCGGGCTCGATCATCCGGCGCAGACGGGAAATCTGCACGTCGATGGAACGCTCCAGGGCATCCCACTCGCGGCCACGGGCCAGGTTCATCAGCTTGTCGCGGGTCAGTGGCTGGCGGGCGTTCATGACCAACGCCTTGAGCACCGCAAACTCACCGGTGGTGAGCATGTGCACTTCGTCGCCGCGTTTGAGCTCGCGGGTGGCCAGGGACAGTTCGTAGTCACCGAAGGTCACGCTTTCGTCTTCGCTGCCCGGTGCGCCCGGCACAGGAGTCGATTGACGACGCAGGACCGCTTTGACACGAGCCATGAGCTCGTCCGGGTTGAATGGCTTGGCCAGGTAATCGTCGGCGCCCAGCTCCAGGCCCTTGATGCGGCTCAGCTCATCGCCCTTGGCGGTCAGCATGATGATTGGAATCTGGTTGTTCGAGGTGCGCAGGCGACGGCAAGCGGTCAAGCCGTCTTCGCCGGGCAGCATCAGGTCGAGGACGACCAGGTTGAACACTTCACGCGCCAGCAGGCGATCCATTTGTTCAGTGTTCGGCACGGCGCGGGCGCGGTAGCCCTTGCTGACGAAAAAACGTTCCAGCAGGCTGCTCAGCCCTGGATCGTCGTCAACAATAAGAATTTTTTCGCCTTCAGCAATGTTTGCAGTGCTGCTCATTAGATGCTCCTTTGATCTCGGCGCGCATTATGGCGTAGCTGCCGTTATACGCACCGTGTGCATTGTTAGCAGATTTTTCCTTCATCGCCAGAAATCCGGTCTTTATGCCTACAGCCTGCGATGCCCCCGAATGACAGAACGCTGGTTATAATGCGCGGCCTTTTGTGTCAGGCAACGTCTGATCATTACTGTAGGTGGCCGTTTTTTATTTTCATGGCGCAAGCAGTAATTGTTCGATTTCACGGGTCAACGGGATGCCTGTTGATCCAGGTAGCGGCGCAGGCCAGGCCGCTCAACCAGACTCGCCGAGCCCTTTTCTCTGCGCCTGCGAGCCTGCTTTCACAATTTGTCAGGTGGTTTTATGGACAGCATCAACAGCCGCATCGCCGAGGAACTCGGCGTCCGCCCACAACAGGTCGAAGCGGCCGTCGCGCTACTCGATGAAGGCTCTACCGTTCCCTTCATCGCCCGCTACCGGAAAGAAGTGACCGGCAGCCTCGATGACATCCAGCTGCGTCATCTGGAAGAGCGTCTGCGCTACCTGCGAGAACTCGACGAACGGCGTATCAGCATCCTTGCCAGCATCCAGGAACAAGGCAAGCTGACCCCGCAACTTGAACGCGACATTAAACTCGCCGACACCAAAACCCGCCTCGAAGACTTGTACCTGCCGTACAAGCAGAAGCGCCGCACCAAGGGCCAGATCGCCCTGGAAGCCGGCCTCGGCGAGCTGGCCGACGGCCTGTTCAACGACCCGACCCTGACGCCAGACGTTGAAGCCGCGCGCTTCATCGATGCCGAAAAAGGCGTCGCCGATGTGAAGGCTGCCCTCGAAGGCGCCAAATACATCCTGATGGAACGCTTCGCCGAAGACGCCGGCCTGCTGGACAAGCTGCGCAGCTACCTCAAGCAGGAAGCCACCCTCAGCGCCCGCGTCATCGCTGGCAAAGAAGAGGAAGGCGCCAAGTTCCGCGACTACTTCGAACACGATGAACCGCTGAAAAGCATGCCATCGCACCGCGCGCTCGCCATTTTCCGTGGCCGCAACGAAGGCATTCTGAGTTCGGCGCTGAAAGTCGGCGACGAACTGCCGGGCACCATGCACCCGTGCGAAGGCATGATCGGCCAGCAATTCGGCATTCAGAACCAGAACCGCGCCGCCGACAAATGGCTGGGCGAAGTGGTGCGCTGGACCTGGAAGGTCAAGCTCTACACCCACCTCGAAACCGACTTGCTGGGCGAACTGCGCGATGGCGCGGAAACCGAAGCGATCAACGTGTTCGCCCATAACCTGCACGACTTGCTGCTGTCGGCGCCGGCTGGCCCGCGTGCCACATTGGGTCTCGACCCGGGCCTGCGCACCGGTTGCAAGGTGGCCGTGGTCGATTCCACCGGCAAACTGCTGGATCACGCCACGGTTTACCCGCACGTGCCGCACAACAAATGGGACCAGACCATCGCGATTCTGGCTGCCCTGTGCGCCAAGCATGCAGTGGACCTGATCGCCATCGGCAACGGCACCGCCAGCCGTGAAACCGACAAGCTGGCCGCAGAGCTGATCAAAAAATACCCAGCCATGAAGATGACCAAAGTCATGGTCTCCGAGGCCGGCGCATCGGTTTACTCGGCGTCGGAACTGGCGTCCAAGGAATTCCCGGACCTCGACGTGTCGATCCGTGGCGCGGTGTCGATTGCCCGTCGCCTGCAGGATCCACTGGCCGAGCTGGTGAAGATCGACCCGAAATCCATCGGCGTCGGCCAGTACCAGCACGACGTGTCGCAGCTGAAACTGGCGCGCGGCCTGGACGCTGTGGTCGAGGACTGCGTGAACGCCGTCGGCGTCGACGTGAACACCGCTTCCGTGGCCCTGTTGGCGCGCATCTCCGGCCTCAACGCGACCCTGGCGCAAAACATCGTCAGCCACCGCGACGAACACGGCGCGTTCAAAACCCGTGCGGCGTTGAAGAAAGTCGCTCGTTTGGGTGAGAAAACCTTCGAACAGGCCGCTGGCTTCCTGCGCGTCATGAACGGTGACAACCCGCTGGATTCGTCTGCAGTTCACCCGGAAGCCTATCCGCTGGTCCAGCGCATCGCCGCTGAGACCGACCGCGACATTCGCTCACTGATCGGCGACGCCAGCTTCCTCAAGCGTCTTGATCCGAAAAAGTACACCGACGAAACCTTCGGTCTGCCAACGGTCACCGACATCCTGCAAGAACTGGAAAAACCTGGCCGCGACCCGCGTCCCGAGTTCAAGACCGCCGAGTTCCAGGAAGGCGTCGAAGACCTCAAGGACCTGCAACTGGGCATGATCCTCGAAGGCGTGGTGACCAACGTGACCAACTTCGGCGCGTTCGTCGACATCGGCGTGCATCAGGACGGTTTGGTGCACATCTCTGCGCTTTCGGAGAAGTTCATCAAGGATCCGCGTGAAGCGGTGAAGGCCGGTGACGTGGTGAAAGTGAAGGTCATGGAAATCGACATCCCACGCAAACGCGTTGGCCTGTCGATGCGTATGAGCGACACCCCGGGCGAGAAAATCGACGGTGCCCGTGGTGCGCGTCCGGGCTCGGCCCCGCGCCAGTCCCAGAACACCGCACCGCGTAAGGAAACCACGGCGGTGGCTCCGGCCAACAACGCCATGGCTTCGCTGTTCGCCAACGCCAAGCAGTTGAAGAAACGCTGATGGACATCCCGCCCGGGCTGACCGAAAGCGCTTTTTTCAAGTTGCTGGGGTGTCGCTTGCACAGTCTGGAGGCCGGGGTGGCGCAAGTCGCCCTGGCGCTGGAACCAGAACTGCGCAATCGCGGCGGCAAGCTGCACGGCGGGGCCTTGTTCAGTCTGGTGGACATTGCCATGGGGCTGGCCTGTTCCAGCACCCACGGCTTTGACCAGCAGAGCGCGACCATCGAGTGCAAGATCAATTACATTCGCGCCGTCGCAGACGGTGAAGTGATGTGCACGGCGCGGGTGATCCACCCGGGCCGGCGCACGCTGGTGGTCGAAGCCGACGTGATGCAAGGCGACAAACTCGTCGCAAAAGCACAAGGCACGTTCGCTGTCCTGTAGCTACCTGTCATCGATTTGAGTTAATTTCGGCGCTGTAACCGCAGCGCCGGAGTTCCCTGTGGGAGCGGGCTTGCTCGCGAATGCGGTGGGTCAGATGACTTTAATGTTGCCTGACCCACCGCATTCGC
>NZ_VOBM01000051.1:0-42116 GCF_008370005.1 Pseudomonas sp. ANT_J28 | reverse complement strand
TGTTTACCAAGGAGTTTTCCGTTTCGACTGCGCCGGAAGTGGGGCGAATTATAGACTTCCAGAATCTGCCGTCAACCCTTAATTACGCTTTTCTATCAATCACTTGCAGAACGCCGGAAAACAGCCCGTTTCCACTCTATATAGAAGAGCAAAACGAATCCTTCTATATAGAGGGATTGGCGGCCCCATCAGCTGCCATACACTTTCGCCGCCGGTACCGCCCGGGCCATCAATTGCTCTACCGCCTGACCCACCTCGCCCACCGCCCACCGCCCAACGCCCTTGCCTGTCCAGTTCCACTTTAGCGCCCTCGGCGGCGAAGGCCAGCGCGTAGGCCCGGCCCAGACCACCGCCGGCACCGGTGATGATCACTACGCGGTTCTCACAGACTTTCATGTTCCTGCTCCCGTCAAATACATCGCTTACAAGCGTTCGATAATCGTCACGTTGGCCTGGCCGCCGCCTTCGCACATGGTCTGCAAGCCGAAGCGTCCCCCGCTGCGCCCCAGTTCATGCAACAGCGTGCACATCAACCGGGTGCCGGTGGCGCCCAGGGGAGGGCCAAGGGCAATTGCGCCGCCGTTGACATTGGTCTGTTCGTGGGGATAACCGGTCTCTTTGAGCCAGGCCATTGCCACCGAGGCGAAAGCTTCGTTGATCTCCACCCGGTCAATGTCTTCAAGCTTCATCCCGGCTCGCTTGAGTGCATAAGCGGTGGCCGGGATTGGAGCGGTGAGCATCCAGATCGGGTCTTTGGCGCGCACGCTGAGGTGGTGGATACGCGCGCGCGGTGTCAGTCCGTAGCGTTTGAGTGCTGTTTCAGAAACACAGCATCGCGCTGGCCGCGTCGCAGGTCTGGCTCGACACTGCCGCGGTCACCCGGTCGCAGCCGAACAGAACGTCCAGTTCGGCCATTTTCGCTAGGCTGGTCTGGCGCGGCGTTTCGTCGTGCACGACTCCGGCCAGTGGCACGATTTCCCGGTCGAACCGCCCTTGCTCGATGCCCCGCAATGCCCGCTGATGGGACTCCAGTGAATAGGCTTCCAGTTGTTCGCGGGACAGCCCCCACTTCTCGGCAATCATCTGCGCCGAACGGAATTGAGTCGGCGGTTGTGCGCCATAGCGCCGAACCCAACCTTCGGAGCCGCTGAAAGGATCACTGAAGCCCAGCGGTTCGGCAGCGATCATGGCTGAGGAAATAGGAATCTGGGTCATGGTTTGCACGCCGCCGGCGACGACCACATCCTGGGTGCCGCTCATCACCGCTTGGGCGGCAAAGTGCACCGCTTGCTGGGACGAACCGCACTGGCGATCGATGGTGGTGCCGGGTACCGCCTGCGACAGGCCGGCGGCCAGCCAGCAGGTGCGGGCAATGTCCCCGGCCAGCGGACCGATGGTGTCGACACAGCCGAAGATCACGTCGTCGTAATCGTCATCGGGGATGTCGTTGCGTTGGACCAGTGCGCGCAATACATGGGCGCCCAGATCGGCTGCGTGAATCTGGCTCAAACCACCCTTGCGCCGTCCGGTGGGCGTGCGCAGGGCGTCGACAATATAGGCTTCAGGCATGTTATCTCTCGAAAAAAGGTGGAACTCGTCAGAAGGTCTGGCCGGCACCTGACGCCGGTTTGCCGTTGAACAAGGCCGCGCGAATCCGCCCTTTGTGATGGCCGCGATCACCCCAGACTTTGTCCAGCGCCCAGGCGCGTTTCATGAACAAGTGCAGGTCGACTTCCCAGGTGTAGCCCATGTCGCCATGGGCCTGAATGGTGTTTTTCGCGGCGAGCATGGCGGCTTCCGAAGTTGCCAACTTGGCATGGGACACCAGCACTTCCTGCCCCGGTTTCTGCTCGGCCAGTGCATAGGCGGCGCGATACAGCGGCCCCTTGGCGAACTCGATCTGCACCGCGACGTTGGCCATCAAATGCTTGACCGCCTGAAACGAACCCACCGGTTTGCCGAACTGTTTGCGCTCAAAGGTGTAATCCACCGCGAGGTCGACCATGCGTTTGGCCAGCCCCAGCATTTGCGCGGCACAGCCCAGCGCCCCACGATTAAACGCGGCGGCCCACAAGCGCCGGCCCTGTTCGCCAGCGGCCACGCAGGTGACGGACGTTGGCGTCCAGTCGACCTGAAACAGCTGACGACTGGGATCGACCGACACATTGCGGGTCAGGCGCACTGCGCCAGGTTCGACCGCATGCACCTCATCGCCATGAGCCAGCAACAGCAAATCGGCGACGTGAGCATCGCTGACCAGCGGGTTACCCGGTTCGGCAATCGCCAGTCGCGCGCGTCCTTCTGCGACCCGCCCCAGCCAGTGCTGTTTGAGTGCCACGTGGCGCTCATCAAGGGCGGCGAGCAACGGCACGCCGATCAGCATCGTGTCCACCAGCGGCTCGGGTAGACCGGCATAACCACATTCCTGAGCGAGCAGAATGAAGTCCAGCTCATTCATGCCCATCCCGTCATGCGCCTCGGGCACGGTCAGCGCGGTCAGGCCCGACTCCACCAGTTGCGCCCACAATTGATCGCTGCGCCCGCTATCGCAAAGCCAGAGTTCGCGAATGCGCTCTGGGGTGACCTCGTTGATCAGAAAACTTCTGACGTTGTCCTGGAACAGCAATTGGTCGCGGCTGAAACTAAAGTCCATGGTCTATTCCTCAGGCACGCGGCATGCCGAGCATGCGTTCGGCAATGATGTTGCGCTGGATCTCGTTGGTGCCGGCATAGATCGGTCCGGCCTGGGCAAACAGAAAACCTTCCAGCCAATGGCCGACGTCGCCCGCAGCAGGTGCTTCGGGCAGCAGCTCGCCACGCAAGCCGAGAATGCTCATGGCGGTGTCGTGCATGCGCTGATCGAGTTCCGACCAGAAGATTTTGTTGGTCGAAGACTCCGGCCCGATCTTGCCACCCTGCACCAGTTTCGAGGCGGTCATGTAGGTGCTCAGGGTGTAAGCCTCGGCGTCCAGCCAGGCGCGCATCACCGACTCGCCAATGGCCGGGTCACGGTCAGCCTGCTCGCGGTTGGCCTGGTACAGCTACACCAGTCGCCGAGCGGTTTCCTGAAAACGTGCGGGTGAACGCAGCAGCAAACCGCGTTCGAACCCGGCGGTGGACATCGCCACATGCCAGCCCATGCCCTCGCCGCCCAGCGCGTTTTCCACCGGAACCTTGACGTCGTCGAAGAAAATCTCGGCAAACCCGGGCAAGCCATTGAGCTGCGGAATCGGCCGTACCGTGATCCCCGGACTGTCGATCGGCAGCAGAATAAACGTCAGACCCTGATGGCGCTGCGAATGAGGGGCGGTGCGGAAAATGCCGAATACCCAGTCAGCCCACACGGCGCGAGTCGACCAGGTTTTCTGGCCGTTGATCACGTAATGCCGCCCACCCGTTCGGCCTTCGAGCGGATTGCCGCCATGTCGGAGCCGGCGCCTGGCTCGGACCAGGCCTGGGCCCAGATATCTTCACCGGTGGCCATGCGTGGCAGAAAGCGCGCTTTCTGTTCCTCACTACCGTATTCCATCAGCGTCGGGCCGAGCAGGAAGATGCCGTTCTGGTTAACCCGTGCAGGCGCGCCAGAGCGGTAGTACTCCTCCTCAAATATCAACCACTCGATCAAGTCGCAACCACGCCCACCGAGATCGATCGGCCAGGTGACCATGCCCCAGCGACCGTCGTTAAGCCGGTTTTCCCAGGCACGGTGCTTGGCAAAGCCTTGCTCGGTGTCGAACGATTGCAGCGGTTCACGGGGTACATTGGCCGTCAGCCAGGTCCGCGCCTCGGCGCGAAAGGCCTGCTGGGCCGGGGTGTATGTCAGGTCCATGAGGGTGCCTTCAGCCGTTGAAGTGGGCAGCGCGCTTATCGACGAACGAGTCGCGTGCTTCCTGTGAGTCCAGTGAGCGATAGGCCTCGAGCGTGAAGCCCTGCTCCCAGCGATATTTGTCTTCCAGATTGCCGTCTTCGATACCGCTCAACGCTTCTTTGGCGAGGCTGATCATGGCTGGGCTCTTGGCGGCGATGGTGCGGGCGATCTGCAACGCGGCCTCACGCAAATCCTCGCGCTTGACCACACGCTCTACCGCCCCCAGGCGCCAGGCCTCGGCGGCATTGATCATCTCGCCGGTGAAGTACATGTGACGGACCTTCTGTACCGGGAACAACCGCTGCAAATGCGCGCCGCCGCCCATGGCACCGCGATCGACCTCGGGCACGCCGAAACTGGCGCACTCGGAGGCCACCAGAATGTCGGCCGCGCCACAGATGCCGATGCCGCCGTCGAGGACGAAGCCGTGTACGGCGACGATCACCGGTTTCGGGTTGCGGTGGATCGCCTTGAAGCTGTCGTAGTTGCCTTTGTTCACCGCCACGATCAGGTTGCCGTCGGCGGCCAGTTCCTTGATGTCGACCCCGGCACAGAAGCCGCGTCCTTCGGCGCGAATCATGATCACCCGCACGCTGACGTCGCGACCGAGGCCTTCGATCTCGCTGGCGATATCGGCCCAGCCCTGGCAATTGAAGGCGTTGACCGGTGGCTGGTTGAACACCAGTTCGGCAATGCCGTTATCGATACTGACGCTAAATGTTTTCATGCTGCGGGCCCATGTTGACCTCGCTCCAATAGGCTTTCATCGAGCGGATCTTGCCGTCCGCATCGAACTCCATCACATCGATCACATGAAGCGAGCACGGTTGCCCGGCCCACTCCATATCGACCCGAAACGGCATCGCCCCACAACCGTTGAGTGTCGCGCGAACCGGGCCGGTCAGGGTCGCCGCGACTTTGCTCGCGCCCAGCCCTTCGCGGTAGAAACGTTCTATATCGACGATCCCCCGCAACAGCAGTTGACCGACCGGGTCTTCGACCACTGCATCCTCGCTGTAAAGCGCAATGATCCCGTCGATATCACCGACGTCCACCAATTCCAAATAACGCGCCATGGTCGCTTGAATCTGTTGTGCACTGACCATTCAGACCACCTCGAACAGTGCGGCGGCACCCATGCCGCCGCCGATGCACATACTCACCACCACGTAACGCAAACCGCGACGCTGCCCCTCGACCAACGCGCGACCGACCATCCGCGCACCGGACATACCGAAAGGATGACCCACGGAAATCGCACCACCGTTGACGTTCATGCGTTCAGCGGGAATGCCCAGGGTGTCGCGGCAATACAGCACCTGACAGGCAAACGCCTCGTTCAACTCCCAGAGACCAATGTGGTCCACGGTCAGGCCATGGCGCTTGAGCAGTTTCGGGATGGCGTAGACCGGGCCGATGCCCATCTCGTCGGAGTTGCAGCCAGCGACCGCTATCCCGCGATAAATCCCCAGCGGCTCCAGGCCACGCTTCTCGGCCAATTTGGCACTCATCAACACCGAGGCCGAAGCACCGTCGGAGAGTTGCGAGGCATTGCCCGCTGTGATGAAACGGCCCTTTTCACTCCACTGACCGCCCGGCCACACCGGTTCCAGCGCATTCAGGCTTTCGCGGGTGGTGTCGATGCGGTTGCACTCGTCACGCAGCAAGGTGACGGCCTCAAAGCGGGTTTCGCCACTGGCCTTGTCGAAGATCGACTTGCGGCTGGTCAGCGGCGCGAGTTCACGGTCGAACAATCCATTACTCTGGGCCAGCGCGGTACGCACCTGGCTCTGATAGCTGTATTCGTCCTGTTCCTCGCGGGAAATACCGTCACGCGCGGAGACGATCTCGGCAGTTTCGATCATCGGAATGTAGGCATAGGGATCGAGATCGATCACCGAGCCTGACTGATTGCGGTACAGGTTCTTGTGCGTGTTCTGCACCAGCGAAATCAACTCCAGGCCACCGGCCACGGCAATGCCGAAAGGACCGCTGGCCGCCTTGAGCGGATCGACGCGAATCCACTGGTGATCACCGGTCGCCTCGGCGAACCGGTCGACGCGGTCCTGCACAAGAACCAGCCAGTCGCTGACGCCCAGCACCTCTCCCAGGCATCGCGCAAGGCGAGGGGCGTGTCGAAAATACGTGGCATGTTCAAGTCCTCTGACTGGACACCGACAACACTTCGCCGGTCATGTAGGAACTGTAGTCGCTGGCCAGAAACATCATCACGTTGGCCACTTCCCAGACCTCGGCGGCACGGCCAAACGCTTCGTTGGCAGAGAGCTGATCAAGCACCGCCTGAGGGGCGGACTTACGCAGGAAATCGTGCAACGCAATGCTCGGGCTCACCGCGTTGATGCGGATTCCGTAGTCAGCGGCCTCGACCGCGGCGCAACAGGTCAACGCCATGACCCCGGCCTTGGCCGCGGCGTAGTGCGACTGCTCTTTCTGCGCCCGCCAGCCCAGCACCGAAGCGTTGTTGACGATAACCCCGGCACGCCGCTCGATCATCTTCGGCAACATGGCGCGGGTCATGCGCATGGTGCCGGTGAGCGTCACATCGAGGACCCGGTTCCACTCCTCATCCGTCATGTCCACCAGCAGCCGTGAACCACCAAGACCGGCGTTGTTGATCAGCACATCGACACCCTGCAGATCACGCTCGGCGCAGGCAATCAGCTGTTGAACCTGAGCTTCGTCAGCGACATTGCAGACCTGACCGAAGAACTGTTGCAGACCGGTCGTTTCGCGGATTTTCAACACCGCTTCTGCCAGCCGGCCTTCATGGATATCGCTGATCATCAAGGCGCGGCAACCCTCCTCGGCGGCACGCACCGCGGCGGAAAAACCGATACCGGCCCCCGCCGCCGCAGTGATCAGCACCGACTTGTCACGCAACAGGCCGTGACCCGCAACATAGTGAGGAACAGACATGGAAAACTCCTTGGTCAGGTGCGCAGGCGCGGTTCTTTGGGCATTCCCAGGGCGCGCTCGGCGATGATGTTGCGCTGGATCTCGTTGCTGCCGCCGTAGAGGGTTTCGGCGCGACTGAACAGGTACAGCGATTGCAAACGGGTGAGTTGATAGGGCGCGGCCTCCAGCACTTCGGCCTCGGCGCCGAGGACGTCCATCGCCAGCTTGCCGAGGCTGGCGTGCCAGGTAGACCAGAACAGTTTGTAGATGGTCGCTTCCTTGCGCAGCGAACCGTCCTGCGCCCCGGACAGCATGCGCAGCGAGTTGTAGCGCATGATCCGCAACCCGCTCCAGGCCTCGGCCAAGCGCTGGCGCAGGATCGGGTCACGCGCGGCGCCATTGGCCCGGGCGATGGCGATGATTTCGTTCAGTTCATTGTGAAATTGCATCTGCTGGCCGAGGGTCGATACCCCGCGCTCGAAACCGAGCAACGCCATGGCGATCTTCCAGCCCTCGCCCGGCGCGCCGATGATATTGGCGGCGTCGGTGCAGGTATCATCGAAGAACACTTCGTTGAACTCGGAGGTGCCTGTGAGTTGCTCGATCGGCCGCACGGTAATTTCCGTCTGGGCCATGGGCACCAGCAAGAAGGACAAGCCGCGATGGCCAACGCTGCCCGGTTCAGTGCGGGCGATCACAAAACACCAGTCCGACTCATGGGCCAGGGAGGTCCAGACTTTTTGTCCGTTGATCACCCAAGTGCCGCTCGCTTCATCAAGCACCGCGCGGGTCTTGACGTTGGCCAGGTCGGACCCCGCACCCGGTTCGGAATAGCCCTGGCACCAGAAGGACGTGCCGTTGACGATGCCCGGCAGAAAGCGCTGTTGCTGCTCGGCAGTGCCGAACGCGGCAATGGTCGGTCCGGCCAGCCCTTCGCCGATATGCCCCATGCGTCCCGGGCCGCAAGCGCGGGCGTACTCTTCGTGGAAAATCACTTGCTTGCTGATCGACAGACCACGCCCACCGTGCTCCGGCGCCCAGCCCACACACGTCCAGCCGCCCTCTGCCAGCCTGACGACGAGTCTGGTCCATGGTCGGCAACATTTGACGCTCGATCCCTGCCCGGTCCGCGTCCACGGCGAACAGGCTGATGCCCGCCTCGCCGGTCGATCCGGGAACCCGTGCGGCGATGATCAAGAGGTCAGCGCTGTGCCCGTCGAGCACATGATTGAGGGTTCCATCAAGCACAAAACCCTCGCCCTCGGTCACCACCGTGGCCTGAACATCCTTGGCCGCCCAGCCGTTGGCGCTGCTGAAGGCCCGTGTAGCGGTGAGGCTGCCGCCGGCGATCAAGGGCAGCCAGCGTTGTTTTTGTTGTTCGTTGGCGGCCAGCAACAGCGCGGGTGTGGCCTTGCAGGCGGTGGCGAAGAACGGTGAACACAGCAAGCGCCGGCCCATCTGTTCCAGCAAAATCGACAGTTCGACAAAGCCCAGCCCGAGGCCGCCGTACGCTTCGGGAATATGAATGGCCGGCCAGTACATTTCGAGGCACAGGCGCTGCCGGAGCGCCTCGTCAAAACCTCGCTCGCTGACCATCGCCGCTCGTACGGCGGCAGAATCGGAGACATCGGCGAGAAAGCCCTCGGCCGATGCGCGGATCATTTCCTGTTCGTCGCTGAATGCAAACTCCATCGCGGCGCCTTCTACTCGTTAGGCGGGGCACGCATGAAGCGACACCCCTCTGGCCTTCGAGTTTGGTGCCGATGGCACACGACAGAATCGTCAGGGCTGCCTAGTCTGAATGGGCGATGCCTCAGCTCAAATACCAGCCCCAGGCCCCGCCGTTGTATCGGTTGATCTGCCTCGTTTCGAGGTAGTTGTTGTAGCCCCACTCACCCAGCTCGCGGCCAATACCGCTCTGTTTGTAGCCACCCCAAGGCGCTTCCACGAAGGTCGGTTGCGAGCAGTTGACCCAGACGATCCCGGACACGCTGTTCTGGGAGCCTGGCTGGGTCGAACCCGACGCTGAGCAGTTCCGCGCACGGGTCCGCGAAGCGATCGCACCGGATGCCTGGATTTGCGAAGGCAACTATGCGCGGCGAACCTTCGACCTTCGCCTGCCCCTTACCGACCTGATCATCTGGCTCGATACGTCGCGGCTCACCTGTTTCACCCGGGTGATCATGCGCAGCGTAATGAACCGCCCTCGCCCTGACCTTGCAGCTGGCTGTACAGAGAAGCTCGACCGGGCATTCCTGACCTTTCTGAACTTCGTGTGGAATTTCGATCGTGGCTATCGCCCAGGTATCGAGGCGGTACGCCTGGCCAAAGGCCCGCAAATTTCTACGGTGCACTTGCGCGGTACCCGGCAGATTGCCGCATTTCTCGATAGCTTGCCCTAGGCCCAGCAAGGGTTGTGAGAGAAAACCCTCGGGCTCGCGAAGAAGTCTGTGTGACGCAAAAAGAGAAGTCAGGTTTCGATGTGGCTTTTTTACGACTACATTTATCCGTCAGAACTACCTCTGCATCCATAGACAAGCAGCTAGCGGCACGAGTGATTACGAATACATGCTCCCCACTTTGAGGATCAGACATGCATCCATCCTTTCTGCAGCGCATCGATGAGCTCGGCGCTCTGCTTGTCCACTCCAATGCAGCACGCATCGATTTCTTCCGGCGCACCAATCGACTGAAGTCGCGCCGCGGTGTTCGCTTCCAGGTGGTGACCATGAAGCTCGGCATCTTTCACGTCGTCGAGCGATACACTGGCAGGACCTGGGCCTACCGTTTCAACTACCGAGAGGCCATGGATTTCGCCATCCAGCTCGAGGAAAAGTCCAACCGCCGGAAGGGAGTTGCGCGGTGATCGCCGATTCTGACTGTCGAACTGTTTTTAAACTTTTTCACACAACCTGGGTCGTAAGCAGCCATTCGTGACGTACTGCTTTCACCCCTTCGGTCAGGCTGGAAATAGCCACCATGACGCGTTAAGCGAGTTATGTCGGAAGGAGTCCCGCCTCTTGATAGCTCTGAACAAGTTCGTCGAATAAACCGATATCGAAGCGCGTTCGGGCAATCAATTGAGCGCCAGCAACGGCGGTGTAAATGGCGCGGGCACGTCGCTCGCACACTTCAATGCTTCCCAGGCCGATATCAGAGAGTACTTTCGTCAGCCACGCTACATTGATGTCTGCAAACTCCAGCACTTCACTCTTCACCTCCTCGGGCAGGTCCTGGTATTCCGCAGCCATGAAGCTGGACAAACACAGCCTGTTGCCGGCTTCCAGGGATGCTCGAAAGATGCTCGGGTACGCCTGCAGGCAGCGAATCGGATCGGGGTTTTCACCGCGCAGGGCTTCCAGAACACTGACAGTGTCCTCCCGGTATCGTCTGGCTACAGCGGCGCCAAGGTCGGCCTTGCTCGAGAAATGGTAATAGATGCTTGCGTTCTTGATCCCCACCGCATCAGCAATGCTTCGGAAATTGATCCCACTGTAGCCGTGGGTTTGAGCGGCCCCTTTGGCGGCTTCCAATATGGCTTCCCGGGCATTTTCGCTCACGTTTTCATTCCTCGATTCTTTGATTGGTGCGGTCATTTAGCGCGATGTTACTCGCATACCTCACAACCTGCCAATTGGTAGGTAGTTGTTGACACCACAGAAACAAGCGCCCAATCTCTACCTACCACTTGATAGGTAGGTAAATAAATCATGACTTTTCAGCAGCAACACTCCGACGCGTCGAAATTGCCAATGATGAAAATTTATGACTGGTACAACGGGCCCTACCCGGCGCGGGTCCGAATCGCGTTAGCAGAGAAAGGCCTGCTCTCCCGGATCGAGTTTGTACCGGTCAATCTATGGACAGGCGAGCACAAGAAACCAGCGTTTCTAGCCATCAACTACTCCGGAACACTTCCCGTCCTGGAGTTGGCCGACGGTACGCTCATCGCGGAGTGCACCGCTATCACTCAGTACCTGGATGTTCTGGATGACAACCCTGTGCTCACCGGTAAAACGCCCACTGAGAAAGGCATCATCCATATGATGACCAAGCGTGCGGAAATTGAATTTCTCGACGCTGTCAGCACGTACTTCCATCACGCAACGCCGGGGCTTGGGC
Source organism: Pseudomonas sp. ANT_J28 (assembly GCF_008370005.1). Taxonomy (NCBI): domain Bacteria; kingdom Pseudomonadati; phylum Pseudomonadota; class Gammaproteobacteria; order Pseudomonadales; family Pseudomonadaceae; genus Pseudomonas; species Pseudomonas sp. ANT_J28. The sequence continues at coordinate 31,210 of NZ_VOBM01000051.1, read as the reverse complement.
CGGACGTCGAGCTTTCTCAGAACCCTGAATGGGGTGAGCGGATGCGGGATAAGGCCGTAAGGGGGATGCACTATTTCAACAGCGTCCTGAAGAATCAGCGTTTTGTGGCGGGCAACGCATTTTCGATGGCCGACATTGCATTGCTGGGCGGCATGATTTTCGCCGCGCTGGTGAAACTGCCTGTACCTGATGAATGTGAAGCATTGCGTGCATGGCATGCCAGAATGCACGAGCGCTCAAGCGTCCAGGAATGGTGGGCTATGGTGAAACAAGGCGAGCCAAAAAACTGAGAAAAACGCATCGGGGCATGACTCACTCGCCTGCAGCAGCTATCGGCTGTGGATTCAACCGGTCGATGCAATATCCCGAAGTACCGGGTTTCCTGAACAAGACGATTTACTGGTAACGACCGGCGCGACATAGTGCGCCGGTCACTTCCACCACCGCTAATTCACTTTTTTATTGTAACAATCGTCGCTCTGCCACCCTCTACTCGAAATGAAAACGACACTCGGTCTCCAGCGGGGGTGCGGTAGAAATTTTGGACTACCTGGAGGTAGTTCATGTATTCATACGAAGACCGCATCAGAGCGGTCAAGCTCTACATCAAACTGGGGAAGCACACCGGGGCAACTATTCGTCAGTTGGGCTACCCGACGAAGAACTCTCTGAAGAGTTGGCATGAAGAGTACGAGCGATGCCTCGACCTGTCGCGTGGCTACGTGATCTTGAAGCCGAAGTACTCACTGGCCCAAAGGGAAAAGGCTGTCGGGTACTATCTTGACCACGGGCGCTGCATCGCCTCCACCATCAAGGCTTTGGGCTACCCGGCACGGGATTCGTTGCGTGCCTGGATTTACGAAATGCACCCCGAGTTGCATACGCGTGTTGTCGGTCGATCAGACGGGTTAGCCCGGCCGCCTGCTGTGAAGCAGGCAGCGGTCATCGCGCTGTGCACGCGAAAAGAAAGTGCGAAAGCCCTGGCTCAAAAGCTGGGCGTGTGCAGGCCGACCTTGTACAACTGGAAAAACCAGCTACTCGGCCCAGAGGTATCCCCATCCATGAAGTGTCGACTTGAACCCTCATCGTCACCGGAACGAGAGGAGTTGCAGCGGCAACTCGAATCTCTCCAGCTCGATGTTCGCCGTTTGCAGCTTGAACATGACCTGTTGATGAGGGCGAATGAACTCATAAAAAAAGAGACGGGCATCAACCGGCAAGTCCTGACCAATCGGGAGAAGACATTGCTGGCTGATGCCCTTAGGCAGAGGTACTCCTTGCTAGAGCTGCTTGACGCGTTGGGCTTGGCCCGAAGTTCCTATTTCTATCATCGAGCACGAATGCAGGTCGCGGAAAAGTACACCGAAGTGCGTCGTGCCATGGCGGACATATTCGAGCGCAATCATCGTTGCTATGGCTACCGTCGGATGCGAGCTTCGTTGAGCAGGCAGCGTGTGCGCCTTTCAGAGAAGGTGGTGCAGCGCTTGATGAAGCAGGAGTGCCTAGTCGTCGCCAAGCCGAAACGGCGTCGATACGGTTCCTACCTCGGGGAGATCAGTCCGGCGCCGGAAAACCTCCTCAACCGCGACTTCTCGGCCCTAGCTCCGAATGAGAAATGGCTGACCGACATCTCGGAGTTCCAGATCCCGGCAGGCAAGGTGTACCTGTCCCCCATGATTGACTGCTTCGATGGGCTGGTCATCAGTTGGACAATCGGCACGCGTCCCGACGCCGAGCTTGTGAACACGATGCTGGATGCCGCTGTCGAAACGGTGGCCAGCAACGATAAACGGCCTGTTGTTCACTCCGATCGTGGCGCTCACTACCGCTGGCCCGGCTGGCTATCGCGCATCGCTGATGCGAAGCTGATTCGTTCGATGTCGCGCAAAGGCTGCTCACCTGACAACGCGGCTTGTGAAGGTTTCTTCGGCCGACTGAAAACGGAGCTGTTCTATCCTCGCAACTGGCAGTCAACGAGCATCGAGCAGTTCATTCAGGCCCTGGATTCATACATTCGCTGGTACAACGAGAAACGAATCAAGATTTCCCTCGGCGCTCTCAGTCCCGTTGAGTATCGTGAGAGCCTGGGCCTCGCGGCATAACCAGTCCAAGTTTTTTGCCGCACCCCCGGTGGGTCAATTTTCAATCAGCGCCAACAGACGTGACTAATGTAGGAGGAAATTACTACCCGTCCCGCTGTATGAAAGTCATAAGCCCAAATACCGTATCAAACCTGCTCAGGTAAAACCCTTGCTGGGAATGCTTCCACTTTTAGCTTCTCCATCACCAGTCCAATAAAGGCTGATACCGCCAACGGCAAATGTTGCCGACTGGGATAAAGCACATGCAGGCCGTATCCAGTGCGATGGTAATGCGGTAGCACAGGCACAAGGCGACCAGCCTGAAGATCGAAATCAACTATCGTGGGCGGCAGCAACGCAATGCCCAAGCCAGCCACCGTGGCCTTACGCAATGCCTGAGCCGTGTTTCCATTGAATCGGCCGGTAATCTGCACGTCTTCCTCAACACCGTTTGGCCCATTAAGACGCCACGTGGTGACGCCACTAGGATGACCGAAACTCACACAGTCGTGATTGACCAGATCCTCTAGCGTAGCGGGCACACCTCGGTTATTGAGGTACTTGGGGCTGGCGACCAAACCTTCATTGCCTGCTCCAATGAGTTGGCGACCGACATATCCCGAATCCTGCAAAGTGCCCCCTCGAAACGCGATGTCGATCCGATCAGCGATCAAATCGGCGCGTGCATCACTTAGCACGAAGTCAAGCTGGACCCGTGGATGCAAGGCTAGAAAATCGGCCACCCATTCCATAGGGAAGAAGTCGAAGAAATCGGCCATCGCCGCAATGCGCACGATGCCACTCGGCTCCTGGTTTCCCGTCATTAATTGCTGTCCGGCATCGATCAGGCCTTCTACCGCGCCAGAGCACCGGTCATGAAAAGCCTGACCTGAATGGGTAAGTGTGAGCTTGCGCGTGGAGCGCTGCAGCAGCCGTGTGCCGAGCTGCGCCTCGAGTTGTTGAACGCGTCTGCTTAAGGTGTTGGGTGGCATTCCAAGCTGCCGCGCCGTTTCGGCAAAGCTGCCGTTGCGTACCACTTGTACAAACAAGGCGATGTCATTCAGGTCAATCATCTTATCGCCACCACTTCGTTAAATGGATTAGTTCAATCCAATTATGCCATCTAATAAAGTAATTAATAAGCGCATATCCTTTGGGCATAGCTGCAGTCGACCCTCTACTGCACAACCCAAACCAAGGCCGCGCAACTATGACTACATCCACTTCTCTTTCCCCGGTAAACCGTCGAATCGTTTGGGGCGTCCGTGCTCTCTTGGCACTGGCGTTCGCTGCGGCTGGCATCGCAAAGCTGGCCGGCGCGCCGCAAATGGTTCAAGTGTTCGATGCCATCGGCGTTGGCCAATGGTTTCGCTATCTGACCGGTGCCATCGAGCTAACAGGCGTCGTGTTACTGCTAAAACCGGCCGCAGGCTTCCTCGGTGGACTGATGCTGGCTGTGACCATGATCTGCGGTGCAGCAACGCATCTTTTCGTGATTGGCGGCAACCCTGCACCAGCGATGGTTTTGGCCGTCATGTCTGCCTTCGTGGCCTGGCAGTTGCGCCCTGTGTCCCCGTTCAGTGCAGCAAGCTAGTCATTGGTGTCTCGTGCTCTCGCCCAACTGCTGGAACAACCTATGACCTCACCTCTCCCTCTCATCGGCATCGTCGTCAGTTTCGTCCCGTGAAGCTCGCTTCGGCATCTGGCAACAGGGAAAGAACTTCAACGATTACCCGCATCTGGCCCAGGCAGCCAAAGCGCTGCTCGATGACATTGTCTGGTGGGCCCAGGCGCTCAAAACCCCGAGAGAAAACATATGACCGACACCGTCGCTGTTCTGCAACGCGCCATTGTCCATCGCACTAAAGGCAGCACCCATGGCCCTATAACGCGGCTTATGAGCCCGGACGATCTGGGCGAGCTTTTGAAGCCTTTCATTTTCCTTGATATTTTCAGTTTGAACGCCAGTCGCAGTAAGTCCAATTTCGGCATGCACCCGCACTCAGGGATCGCGACGGTTACCTTCATGACCAAAGGCGACGTCGCCTATGAAGACACCACTGGCGCGGCAGGTGTACTGCTTGCCGGTGGTGTTGAGTGGATGCGCGCCGGCAACGGGGTGTGGCACGACGCTACGCTAGCCAACGAGTCCTCAATGCAGGGATTCCAGCTCTGGGTGGCACTACCGCCGTCGTTGGAAAACGCCCCCGCGCTGAGTGTCTATCTTGCGCCCTCCCAAGTTCCGCAATCAGGCCCGGCGCGCATGCTCCTGGGCCGCTACGGTAATGCGCAGAGCCTGATTGAAGCGCCGAGTGACATGAACTATCTCGCCGTGAATTTGAAAGACGGCGAGCGCTGGCGGTATACCCCGCCGTCCGGACACACCGTGGCCTGGCTCGCGGTTAATGCAGGACGGCTGGACACAGGGGGCCTGATTAATGCCGGCGAACTCGCCGTATTCGAGGAGTCCGAGCAATACATCGATTTCGTGGCTCAAGGCGAATGCTCATTCGTACTGGGCTCAGCAGTGAAGCATCCGCATGAACTGGTGACGGGCTACTACTCGGTACACACGAGCAGGGCAGCTCTGGCACAGGGCGAAACTGAGATACAGCGCATCGGCGAACGCCTGCGGCTGGAGGGACGACTGAGCTAGCCCCTGAGGCGCGCCTTCAGTCGATACGACTCCCCGCTAAACATCCCACCAATCCCGAATTATTAATCCTCAACCTACTGAGATACATCATGACCACGAGCAATCTCGACCTGCTTTTGTCCCCTGCACAAATCGGCTCCCTCCCCCTGAAAAACCACATGGTCATGGCGCCTTTGACGCGAAGCCGCGCCGGTGAAGGTGATGCTCCGACGCCCATCGTGGTTGAGTATTACCGGCAACGTGCCGGTGCCGGCCTCATCATCACCGAGGGTTCTCAGGTCTCGGCACAAGGCAAAGGCTATATGAGAACGCCGGGCATCTTCACCTCCGAACAAATCGCGGGCTGGAGACAAGTGACCGACGCTGTTCATGCAGAAGGTGGACGGATATTCCTGCAACTCTGGCATGTCGGACGGCTCTCACATCCATTGGTGCAGATCAACAGCGCCCTGCCAGTAGCACCTTCAGCGATCAAGGCTGATGGCGAGATTTACACTTCTGAGGGACTCAAGTCTTACGAAATCCCAAGGGCTCTGGATCTCGATGAGATTCCTGACGTGATCGCTGATTTTCGCCAAGGTGCTGAAAATGCAAAACGTGCTGGATTCGACGGCGTTGAAATCCATGGTGCAAACGGTTATTTGATCGACCAGTTCCTACGCGATGGCACCAATACTCGAACCGATACCTACGGCGGATCTGTAGAGAATCGCGCTCGATTTCTCAAGGAGGTAGTCGAGTCCGTCATTGAGGTCTTCGGGGCCAGCCGCGTAGGCGTTCGCCTGTCGCCAATCTTCAATTATTTCTCCATGAGCGACAGCGATCCCCAAGCAACTTTCAACTACGCGGCGAAGATGCTCAGTCGCTATGGGTTGGCCTACCTTCACGTGGTGGAACTCGGTGCAGGGCCATTCGATTTCGGAGAACTAAAGCGTCGTTTCGGTGGCACCTACATCGCCAATGGTGGCTATGACGCAGAGCGAGCCGCAACGGCGCTCAGCTTAGGCGATGTTGATCTGGTGTCGTTTGGCACCGGGTTCCTGGCCAACCCGGATTTGGTGGAGCGATTCAAACACGGCGAGTCCTTGAACGAAGCAGACCCAACGACGTTCTACCAAGGTGAGGAACGCGGTTACACGGACTATCCGACCATGGCGCAATCCCGATCGACACTATGAGCAAAATACTGGATTAGACGTCAGTCAGCGTTATGTCTCACGGCGATCGCGAGCCATTCGCTGGCGCTTACGGGGCTGTTTAGTAAAAGCTCCAACTAATCAGCCCTGGACGTTCCGTCCGCTGTGGTGATGGAGAAGTCAAATGCGGCCCGACCACCCGGTAGTGCTCGCCAATATGGTTGATCGGTCGCACGCGATCGCTCTTGGCATAGACTTGGCGAGACTTGTCAGCAACCACAGCATGTTCCACCCGACCCGGCCATTGGTCAGGTGATCCAGCGTGCTTAAGCGCCGGGCATGGGTGAAAGGATGTTCGTAACTGGTGGTGACTGTGACGCCGAGGGCCAGGTTTTCCGGCGCCGCAGCCAATACCGGGATGATCATCAACGGAGCCCTGGCCGGTGCTTCCACCGCCCACTTCATGGCCGAGTCGGCATTACCGCCAAACACATCGTAGAAGCCCAGCACATCACCAAAAAAAACATATCGAGATGAGCCTGGTCGGCGACTCGTGCTAGGTTCGACCAGTAGCCCAGAGAGTTGATGGTCAGTCGTTCATCAGCCGGGTGCGTCCAGAGGTTTGGCGCGCTGCCACACTCAATGCCTACGCTGACACTCCGCCGTTATCATCACCAAGAGTTGAGCCAGGAAAGTCGGTGCCCTTAATCTCACACTTTGTTACCGCATACCCCAGCCAGGTGAAAAAACTGCTTCGGTAACAGCCTTGCAGGCTGCCCCTGCACCAGCGCTCACCCGCCTGCCAAGCCCATCACAGAGCGCTTTAAGCGCTTTCTCAATCGCCCAATCCGTGAATTGGCCGGGTGATTGCATATGCTTGTCTGTACAAGTACCTGCGTGTGCATAAGACATTTTGCCACGCAGTACACGCGCACTTGCGTCACAAGCGCTTTCGATGGTCCTTAGGAATAAAACAATGAAAAAAGCGTTCCTCACCCTTTCTGCATTGGCTTTGTGTGTGGCTGCCGGTTCTGCGCTGGCCAAGGAGTACAAGGAGTTGCGCTTTGGCGTCGACCCCTCTTATGCGCCGTTCGAATCCAAGGCCGCCGATGGCAGCCTGGTGGGCTTCGATATCGATCTGGGTAACGCGATCTGCGCTGAGCTGAAGGTCAAGTGCAAGTGGGTTGAAAGCGACTTCGACGGCATGATTCCCGGCCTCAAGGCCAACAAGTTCGACGGCGTGATCTCTTCCATGACCGCCACGCCAGCGCGTGAGAAAGTTATCGATTTCTCAAACGAGCTGTTCTCTGGCCCGACCGCGCTGGTATTCAAGAAAGGCGCGGCCATCGGCACCGATCCGGCCTCCCTCAAGGGCAAGAAAGTCGGCTACGAGCAAGGCACCATCCAGGAAGCCTATGCCAAGGCCGTGCTGGACAAGGCCGGGGTAGAGACACAGGCCTACGCCAACCAGGACCAGGTGTACGCTGATCTGATCTCCGGACGCCTCGATGCCTCAATCCAGGACATGCTGCAAGCCGAACTGGGCTTCCTGAAATCGCCACCAGGCGCTGACTTCCAAGTCAGCGAGCCGGTCGAAAGCCCCCTGCTGCCAGCCAAAACCGCCGTGGGTCTCACCAAAGGCAACGCCGAGCTCCAGGCCTTGCTGAACAAAGGTATCAAGGCACTGCACGACAATGGCACTTATGCGGCCGTCCAACAGAAGCACTTTGGCGATCTGAATCTCTACAGCGGCAAATAATAACCCTGCGCCCATTTCCGGATGGGCGCTTTTTGGATTGATGTAGGGCTGCCCAATGCTAGAAAACCTGTTGATGATCCTGGGGCTGTCAGGCTTCAGCCTTAAGGGCTTCGGCCCGCTGTTGCTGCAAGGCTCCTGGATGACTGTCAAATTATCCTTTCTGTGCTTGCTGGTGAGCGTTGGCCTCGGACTGATCGGCGCCAGCGCCAAGCTTTCGAAATCAGCACTGCTGCGCGTCCCTGCGCAGGCCTACACCACGCTGATCCGCGGAGTCCCGGACCTGGTGCTGATGCTGCTGATTTTCTACAGCCTGCAAACCTGGCTGACCTCGTTTACCGACTTCATGGAATGGGAATACATCGAAATCAACCCGTTCAGTGCCGGGGTCATTACCTTGGGCTTCATCTATGGGGCGTATTTCACCGAAACCTTCCGCGGCGCCATCCTCGCCGTACCGCGAGGGCAGATGGAAGCGGCTACCGCCTACGGCCTGACCCGCGCTCAGCGCTTTCGCTTGGTGGTGTTCCCGCAAATGATGCGCTTTGCCTTGCCGGGCATCGGTAACAACTGGATGGTGATCCTCAAGGCCACTGCGCTGGTGTCGATCATTGGCTTGGCCGATCTGGTCAAAGTGGCCCAGGACGCCGGTAAGAGCTCCTATCAGCTGTTCTTCTTCCTGATGCTGGCCGCCTTGATCTATCTGGTGATAACCACCGTTTCGAACTACGTCTTGCGCCGGATGGAAATCTTCTACGCCGCAGGCTCCCGGGAGGCTGCGCGATGATCGAACTTCTACAGGAGTACTGGAAACCTTTCCTATTCCAGGACGGCAATCACATCACCGGGCTGGCCATGACTCTCTGGCTGCTTAGCGCATCGATCCTCTTCGGCTTCGTGATGTCGATCCCGCTATCGATTGCCCGGGTATCAACCAATGTCTGGGTTCGCTGGCCAGTGCAGTTCTACACTTACCTGTTCCGTGGCACGCCGCTGTATATCCAGTTGCTGATTTGCTACACCGGCATTTACAGCCTGGCCGCCGTGCGTGCTCAGCCCGTGCTGGATGCGTTCTTTCGCGATGCGATGAACTGCACCATCCTGGCCTTCGCCCTGAACACCTGCGCCTACACCACGGAGATCTTCGCCGGGGCCATTCGCAGCATGAACCACGGTGAAGTCGAAGCGGCCAAGGCCTACGGCCTGACGGGCTGGAAGCTGTACACCTACGTGATCATGCCGTCAGCCCTGCGTCGTTCGCTGCCTTACTACAGCAACGAAGTGATTCTGATGCTGCACTCGACCACCGTGGCCTTCACCGCGACCATACCGGACATCCTCAAGGTCGCTCGCGATGCCAACTCGGCGACCTTCATGACCTTCCAGTCGTTCGGCATCGCCGCGTTGATATACCTGGCAGTCACTTTCTCTCTAGTCGGCCTGTTCCGCCTGGCTGAACGTCGTTGGTTGTCTTTCCTCGGCCCGGCTCACTAATTCAGGATGCTTGTTCATGTACAAACTGACTATTGAAAACCTACACAAAAGTTACGGTAACCATGAAGTCCTCAAGGGCGTTTCGCTGAACGCCAAGACCGGCGATGTGATCAGCCTGATTGGCGCCAGTGGTTCGGGCAAAAGCACCTTTCTGCGTTGCATCAACTTCCTGGAAACGCCCAACGACGGCGCCATGAGCCTGGACAACCAGCCGATTCAAATGGTCCATGATCGCCACGGCATGCGCGTGGCCGAGGCCAATGAACTACAACGCCTCCGTACTCGCCTGGCCATGGTGTTCCAGCACTTCAACCTGTGGAGCCACATGACCGTCCTCGACAACATCACCATGGCCCCGCGCCGGGTGCTGGGCGTCAGCAAGAAGGATGCAGAGGAGCGTGCCCGGCGTTACCTGGACAAGGTGGGCCTGCCGTCGCGAGTGGCCGATCAATACCCGGCGTTCCTCTCGGGTGGCCAGCAACAGCGGGTGGCCATTGCCCGCGCCCTGAGCATGGAACCGGAGATCATGCTGTTCGACGAACCGACTTCGGCCCTTGACCCGGAGCTGGTGGGCGAAGTGCTCAAGGTGATCCAGGGGCTGGCCGAAGAAGGCCGCACCATGATCATGGTGACCCACGAAATGAGCTTTGCGCGCAAAGTGTCGAACCAGGTGTTGTTCCTGCACCAGGGGCGGGTCGAAGAGCAGGGCGCGCCCGAGGACGTATTGGGCAACCCAAAAAGCGAGCGCTTGCAGCAATTCCTCAGCGGCAACCTGAAGTAGCAAGAGCGCCTTTGTGCGACCGATGGGTCGCTCACCGGAACAGCAGCAAATCCAGGAGCTTGAAGCCCGGATCGCCCGCCTTGAACGGGAAAAATCGATATTAAAAAAGGCTACCGCGCTCTTGATGTCGGAAGATCACGAGCGCACACGCTGATTGATCAGTTATGCACCCAAGAGCCGGTTGATGGCTGTGCAAAGTGTTTGAAATCAACCGCTCAAGTTACTACGCCCACCGCCTCAGACGTCGGACTCCTGATGTTGAACGGCTTCGGTTGCGCAGCCGGGTGAGCGAGTTGTTTTCACAAAGTCGCAGTGCTGCCGGCAGCCGTAGCATTCTCTCGTTGATGCGTGGCCATGGTAAGCAACTCGGTCGGTTCAAAGTGCGCAGTTTGATGCGTGAGCTTGACCTCGTGAGCAAACAACCAGGTTCTCATGCCTATAAACGAGCGACGATTGAACGGCTGGATATCCCGAACATCTTGAATCGGGAGTTCGATGTCCCGGCACCCAACCAGGTGTGGTGCGGCGACATTACCTACATTTGGGCCCAGGGGAAATGGCACTATCTGGCGGTCGTGCTGGATCTTTGCGCGCGACGGGTGGTGGGCTGGGCGTTGTCAGAAAAGCCGGACGCCGATCTGGTTATCAAGGAGCTGGATATGGCTTACGAGCAACGAGGAAGGCCTCAGGGCCTGCTGTTTCACTCGGATCAAGGGTCGCAGTATGCGAGTCGTCTATTTCGCCAGCGGCTATGGCGGTATCGAATGCGCCAGAGCATGAGTCGCCGGGGAAATTGCTGGGACAACGCGCCGATGGAGTGCGTGTTCCGCAGCTTGAAAACCGAATGGATACCGACTCTGGGTTACAGAACTGCCCAAGAAGCCCAGCGCGATATCAGCCTTTTCTTGATGCATCGGAACAACTGGATTCGGCCCCATCAATTCAACGGTGGGCTCGCGCTAACTCAGGCAGAGAAAAAACTTAACATCGTGCCCGGGGTTAGTTGAGCACTACAGTCTTGACTTAGCGGAGTCAGCCAGATGACTTTGCCGAATGGTTACGGAGTTGTAAGCGTATGGCAAATACGTCTTGCAGGCAGCCTGCAGTGAGAAAAGTTACTAGGTAACATGCTGCCTACTCAAGCGGCTAATCAAAATAGGGTTCCAATACACTCTCAATCCAAGTCATGAAGGCCCGGACGCGTGGGGAAAGGTTACGCCGATGCGCGACTACGAGCGACGCCGACAGCGGTTCGGGTCGGAGATCAGGCAGAATTTCCACCAGATCGCCGCTTTTGATGTGGTGCGCAAGGGCCAAATAACCAGCCTGAATCAGTCCAATCCCCGCCAGGCCCGCAGCATGATAGGTCTGCACGTTATTCACTTGCATACCCCCTGGCAGTGCAAGCGATGCGTAGCTATCACCCTCCGGATATTCCCATCCGGCGAGTCGGGCGCCGAGTGTCGGCGTGTAGTGAACCATCTGGTGATCTTGGATGAGTAGGTCGTCGAGTGTTTGCGGTATGCCGTACTTTGCCAGATAGCTTGGGCTCGCCGCGTTCATCATGCGCAACTTGCCCAGCGAGCGGGCGATCAGCCTGTCGTCAATGATTGGCCCGAGACGGATTACACAATCGAACCCTTCCTGAACGAGATCGACCCGACGATCTGTGCTGGACAGTTCAAGCTCTAACTCAGGGTTCAAGTTGAGCAGTTGCGGCAGAGCGGGAATCACGACGGTCTTTGCCAACTCAGTCGGCATGTCTACGCGCAATCTCCCCCTCAGAGGTGCGCCGTTGCTCGCGAACATGGACTGCACGTCCTGAGCTTCGGCCAGCAGGTCACGTGCGCGTGCATAGAAAGAACGTCCGTCTTCGGTCAATTGCACGCTTCGTGTCGTTCTGTGCAGGAGGATCGCGCCCATCTCTCGTTCCAGCCCTCGAACCACCGTCGACACCCGTCCTTTCTGGATTCCTAGGCTTTCAGCCGCACGCGTGAAACTCATCATTTCCGCAACGCGGGCAAAAATCAAAAGTGCCTGGAGATTTGGCATTGTTCACCAGATAGATAACAGAGTGTTCAGATCAGCATGGTTTATAGCGCATTTCGTACTCAGTAGAGTAGTTCTCAAGTTGTCCATAACTCCACCACATGTAGGGAACCCTCATGAACTCCGATTCCATCCCTGTCCGAACTGTCATCGTTTATCACTCCGGCTATGGTCACACCACGCGCATGGCGGCGGCAGTCGCTGAAGGCGCAGGAACCGGTGCTGTATTGGTTGCAATCGACCCCGAGGGCAATATTTCCGACGATGCCTGGCAAACCCTCGCTGACGCAGATGCAATCGTCTTCGGCTCGCCGACCTACATGGGCGGCCCTAGCTGGCAGTTCAAGAAATTCGCAGATGCCTCTTCCAAACCCTGGTTCGAAGGCACATGGCAAAACAAGATTTTTGGCGGCTTCACCAACAGTGCGAGCATCAACGGCGACAAGCTCAATACGCTTGAGTATTTCTTCCTGCTTTCTGGGCAGCACGCCGGGATCTGGGTCGGCCTGGATATCAAACCCGCGAACGTCAAGGCATCGAAACGCGATGACCCAAATCGCATGGGCTCCTATATCGCGCCCATGGCGCAAACACCTGCCGATGCGTCTCCTGAAGAGATGTCCCCAGGGGATCTGGAGACGGCACGTCTATATGGCGTACGCGTCGCAGTGATTGCCGGGCAGTTCCGATCAGGGAAATCTCAGTCCGTCTGAAATACATTCGCGGCGACGATATTGGCCCGGTGCTTCGCTCATTTTCATCCATACCAAGACTGCTGGCGTAATGGGCTCTCACCCCAGCGATCAAGGGGCATCGCGCGGTCATATCATGGATTCTGTGCAGCGAAGCCTCGAACGCCTTCAGGTCGATCATATTGACCCTTACCAGATTCACGCGAGCGATCCCGTGACACCTATCGAAGAAACACTGCGGGCGCTGGATGACCTGACGCGCCAAGGTTTAGTCCGCTATGTCGGCGTTTCAAATTGGCACGCGGGCAAGATCGGCAAAGCCCTTGGGCTGAGTGCAGCACTCAATGCCACGCGTTTCGAGACGCTCCAAGCCTATTACTCAATTGCGGGACGTGACGCGGAGCGCGAATTGGTGCCACTCGTTATCGAAGAGGACATGGGACTGCTCGTATGGTCGCCCCTTGCAGGTGGATTACTTTCGGGGAAGTTCGGCCCTGGAGCATCAACCGAGGAGGGGTCGCGATGCTGTAATTTCGACTTTCCACCCGTTAATCTGAATCAGGCATGGCCCTGCGTCGCAGAAATGCGCTCCATCGGCGACGCACGCGGTTTTTCCGTTGCAAGAGTAGCGCTCGCCTGGTTGCTTGCTAAACCCCATGTCACGAGCGTGATCATCGGCGCCAAAAGGGTTGATCAGTTAGAAGATAACCTGGGTGCGGTCAATGTCGTTCTTACTGGCGAGGAGCTTGCGCGCTTGGAGGCCGTGAATGCTTTACCTCCTTACTACCCCGGCTGGATGGTTGATCACCAAGATGCCAGCAGGCGCCCTGTACCTTTCACGCCGTTGGCGTCGAAGCAGAGCCTGTAACCATAACCCAATACCTGTGGCGCAGGCGGCTGTAATGAACGCCCTGCGTTGAATTGAATGTACCCACTGAAAGAGAGACAGACATGCCAAAAGGATACTTGATCGGGCACGTGAGCATTTCGGATGCGACCGCCTACGCCGCCTATGCCAAAGCCGCCGGTGACGCAATGCGACCTTTCAATCCCAAGGTCATAGCTGGGGGACAGTATGAGAACCTGGAGGGTGAAGCCCATGAGCGGCATGTGATATTCGAATTCGACTCGTTCGCCGACGCCAAGTGTTTCTATGAAAGCCCCGAATACCAAGCGGCCATGACCCTGCGCCGGGGTGTTGCGACCGGTACATTTGTCATTCTCGAAGGAGCCACTTAACGTATACCCGAGTCACTTAGCGTAGGCCGGCTGGCACCCACTTATGTGGCAACAACTGATCGATCTCCCTCGCACGCTGTGTCGGCAGGCGTGTGAGAACGTCCTTCAAGTAAGAATACGGATCATGCCCGTTGAGCCGCGCCGACTGGATCAAACTCATGATTGCCGCTGCCCGTTTGCCGCTTCGCAGCGAACCAGCAAAGAGCCAGTTCTTGCGTCCAAGAGCCCATGGCCGGATCTGGTTCTCGGCCCAATTGTTGTCTATGGGTACGGCCCCGTCATCAAGGTAGCGCGAGAGCGCTGCCCAGCGTTTCAGGCTGTAATCGAGTGCTCTGCTGATGGCCGAGCCTTCGGGCACGAGGTCACGCTGGGCGATCATCCAGGCATGCAGCATATTCATCACTGGGACGGCTTTTTCTTGCCGTATTCGGCGCCTTAAATCCGGCTCCAGGTCGCGGACTTCTCTTTCGATTTCGTACAACAACTGGATATAGCGCAGGGCTTGCTCGGCGAGCGTGCTTTTATTCGTAGCGTGCAGTTCGAAGAACTTGCGCCGTGCATGGGCCATGCACCCAATCTCGGTCACGCCGAGTTCAAAGCTGGCCTTGTAGCCGCCAAAATCGTCGCAGACCAGCTTGCCCCTCCAGTCTTGCAGGAAGTTGCGAGCATGCTCACCGGCACGGCTGGGACTGAAGTCATAAACCACCGCTGCCAAGTCCGAGAACTGGCTGGTGGCGTAGGCCCACACATAGGAACGGTGAGTTTTCTTTGTTCCCGGCATGAGCATCTGCACCGGTGTTTCATCTGCGTGGATGACTTGTTGCCCAAGCACTACTTCGCGTAGCGCGTCGACCAGAGGCTGCACCTGCACGCCCGTCACGCCAACCCATTGAGCCAATGTTGAACGTGGAATCGCCAAGCCTGCTCGACCGAAGATCGATTCCTGACGGTAAAGCGGCAGATGGTCAGCAAACTTGGCAATCATGACGTGTGCAAGTAGGCCCGCAGTCGGGATGCCCTTATCAATAACCTGCGCCGGAACCGGTGCCTGGATCAGCGTTTCGCAGTCATCGCAGACCCACTTGCCACGGACATGGCGTTCGACGGTGAACACGCCGGGCGTGTAGTCCAGCTTCTCGCTAACGTCCTCACCGATGCGCTTGAGGGCGCAGCCGCATGGGCAGTGAGTGTTGTCCGGTTCGTGATGGATCAGTGTGCGTAGAAACTCAGCCGGTAATGCAGTGCGCTTGGGTTTCTGCTTTTTCTCGGTCGCCGCTGGCACTGTCTGCAAGGCCTGAAGCTCTGCTTCAATCGCTGCGATATCGGTATCGATCAGGTCATCGAGCAAACTGGCCTGCTCAGGATTCATCTGCTCGCTGCGCTTGGCAAACTTCAAACGCTTGAGCTGGGCGATCTCGTGGGTCAGCTTCTCGATCACCGTCTGATCGCGGTTGATCTTCTTGCCCATCGTCTCAACGGTTTTACCCATCGTCTCTACCGTCTTGCCCAGCGTGTCGACCTGGTGGTCGAGCGTTTCGACACGCTGCATCAACTGCGCCGCCAAGGCGCGCAGTTGTTCAGGGGTCAGGTGATCGAGATTGGGTAGCGAAGTCATGGGGCCGATTTTGCCAGAGCAGGCAATTCGCGACGATAGACCGATAGGCTAATGGCAGCCGTTAAAGCAGTGTGATCGAGCCTCCAGAACCTGCGCGTTGCCATGGCAGACCCAGCACCAATGCCTGAAGTTGCTCGGCATCCAGTTCCATCTCAGAACCATGGCGAATGCCAGGCCAGTGGAACTTGCCTTGGTTCAACCGGCGCGCCGCCAGCCATATTCCGAAGCCGTCATGCACCAGCACTTTCATGCGATTGGCGCGGCGGTTGGCGAACAGATAAGCGCAGTGCGGCTGCGCCGCACCGAACACCGCGATCACCTTGGCTAACGCCGTTTCGGTGCCTGCGCGCATGTCCATCGGTTCGGTGGCGAGCCAGATGGAGTCGATGCGAATCATCGCAAAAGGTCTCGAAGAAAAGTCGCACAGGCGGCAGCACTTTCAGTTGGCCAGTTCACTTTGATGGTGCCGCGCGGGTGCTGTATTTCAACGCAGATATTCGATGATGCTGGATGGGAGTTTGCCCCGGCCAGCGGCATGGCTAACGGAATAAATGCAGGTGGGAGCGCCGGGCTTTTCTGCGCTTGCAGCCGAATCCATTTGTGGACGAGGTTTGCGTTGAGGCTATGGCCGAGCGCGACGCTGGCAATCGAAGCGCCGGGCTGTGCACACTCTTGAATGACCTGGGCCTTGAAGGACTTGGAATAGGAACGGCGTGTTGGCTGCATGAAATACCCGCTTAAAAGGCTAGAACTGGTGCCCACTTAAATTTAAGTGCACACCATGTCTTGGCTTTGCGGGGCTGGGTAGATGACTTGGCCGGACGGTTACACGGAGTTTTCGATTGACGCAAGTTCTTGATTCAATGCTTGCCCTTGAGATTCAACCAAAAATGCAATCAGAAAGGGGGACTCTTACCCAGACGACATTGCAGATGAACATACCCGGGCTCTGCCAGCTTTCTTCGCTTCGTAGAGTTGCTTGTCCGCAGCTTCTATCAAAGCCTCGAATCCTAGTTCGCCAGTGGGTGTCAATGTTGCGACGCCTAGAGAAATAGTCATCACATGATCGACATCAGAAGCAGAATGTTCGATGCCCAGTGCTCGGACACGCTCTTGCATTTTTTCTGCAATGTCGACCGCTCCAGAAAGAACTGTATTGGGCAGAACGCAGGCAAACTCTTCGCCACCATACCGAGCGGTCAGGTCATAGGGGCGTCTAACCGTTTCAGATAATGCCTGGGCAACGGATTTCAGACAGCCATCGCCAGCCAGATGCCCATATCGGTCGTTGTAGCGCTTGAAATAGTCGACATCCACTAAAATGAGCGACAGCGGCTTTTGCTCGCGAAAGCACTGGCGCCAATCCGCCAATATGTCCTCATCGAACTTGCGTCTATTGGCCACTCCAGTAAGGCCATCCATCAACGCCATAGAGCGCAGCAGATCGTTCTGTAGTTTCAGGGTCAGATGTGTTCGCACACGTGCTCTGACAATGGTGGGATTGATCGGTTTGCTGATGAAGTCCACCGCGCCTAGCTCCAGACCTAGCACCTCATCTGACTCCTGCTGCTGTGCGGTGATGAAGATGATGGGGATCCCCTGAGTCGCAGGGTCAGCCTTGAGCCGACGGCACACTTCATGACCATCCACATCATCCATGACCACATCCAGCAGAATCAGGTCGGGTAGTTGGGTCTGGCATACGGTGATCGCCTGTTCACCACTGGTGGCCATGAACACATCACAGTCCTCACGAAATAGCTCATGGAGTACCCGGATATTAGTCGGTTGGTCGTCGACAATAAGAAGCTTGGGACGGTTATGAGGATGCGGTAACCAGGTTTCCATCGATTGTTCCATCAGGCAGATCTCAAAAGGTCACGACCCATCGGCATCGCCGCAGAAAAGTCTAGTGACTGCACCATGACAACCAGTTCGTCGAACTGTGGGCGCAGGGATAGCGGCGTTTTTGACGCCAATGCGTCTGCCAGCTCTATGGCTTGAAGGTTGCCTGTTTCAAGCAACAGCAAAATCTCTTTGAGGGATTCTCGCCATTGCGTGAGCGCCATTAATTCCGAGTCAGCACTGACCTTCCCGTGCCGGCTCTGGCCAAACTCGACATTCAATTGTTCAACACTTGCCTGTAACAACGCGCTCAATTCATCAGCGCACGTCGAGTCGGTCAGAATGCTTGCAGCCGTCGCGGCATCTCCATGCAGCAGCTTATGCTCCAGGCTACCTGCTAACGATGACAGCGACTTGGCACCCATGGTACCAGCGCTGCCTTTTATAGCATGGAGCACGGAAGCCACCCCTGATACGTTTTGTCGCTGGATCTGATCGTGCAACCGGACAAGCTGTTTTTCCAGCTCCGGGCCAAAGTTTCTCAGCACGTTGCGGATCAACTCAAGGTTACCGCCAAAGCGGCCGATGATCGATGCACGAGGCTCGATGACGCCTTCTCCTGTATTGGCTTGCACCGCAGCTAGAGATGCCTGGCTATCCTCGCGGCCCGCTTGAAAGAGCAGCGTTACGACAAGTTGCTCCAGGTCTATGGGTTTGCCGACATGATCATTCATCCCCGCCGCAAGACACGCCTCACGGTCGGTATTGGAGGCATTCGCGGTCATCGCCACAATCGGCAGCGCTGCAAAACGTGGATTCGATCGAATGCGACGGGTCGCCTCCAAGCCATCAATATCCGGCATCTGAATATCCATCAACACGGCATCGAAGGACACATTTTCAGTCATTACCCTGCTCACCCCTTCCAGCCCACCTTCAGCCAGCGTCACCTGAGCGCCTTCCCCTGTCAGTAACTCATCGGCAACCTGCCGATTAAGCATGTTGTCCTCCACCACCAATAGCCGAAGCCCGGCCAGACGCTGCGGCCTGTCAACAGTTGACTTGGACGGGAGTGATTGCGGAAGGCCTTTTCCGTTGAGTGCTCGCTGAACAGCGTCGACTAACTGCTTGGGAGTGACAGGCTTGGTGAGAAACCCCACGAAGGGAGCGTCTCCCATCTCGTTTGCGTCTGCCAGCACTTCACGGCCGTAAGCGGTAATCATAATGACCATTGGTGGAGGTACGCCGTTGCCCTGCTGATGGATCAATTGCGCAGCGCTCAGCCCATCCATATCGGACATCCGCCAGTCCATCAGTACCACGTCGTAGGCTTCGCCTCTCGTCTGGGCGTTTTTCACCCATGCCACTGCTTGCGTGCCACCACTCACGTGGTCGGCCTCCCACCCCAATGCATGAACGGTTCGTAACAGCAATTCACCCGCCATGGCGTTGTCGTCGACGACCAGTATCCGTATGGACACATCAACTGCAGGACAGGCAGATCTCAGCAGCGAAGTCGGCGCTACATCCAAGGTAACATCGAACCAGAAGCGACTGCCGACGCCCTGTTGGCTCTCCACCTGAAGCTCGCCGCCCATCAAACTGACCAACCGCTTGCAGATCACCAAGCCCAGACCTGTGCCGCCAAAGCGGCGGGTGGTTGAAGCTTCGGCCTGAGTGAATCCTTCAAAAATACGCTGAAGTTGCTCCTGGCTGATGCCGATGCCGGTATCAGAAACGGCGATGCGCAAGCTCACAGCGTTTTCCGTGCGCTTCAGTTGCTCGACGCTGACCACGATCTGGCCTTCCATGGTGAACTTGAGGGCATTGCCCGCAAGGTTGATCAGCACTTGTTGTAGCCGAAGGCTATCGCCGATCAGGTCGTTGGGTAGATTGGAGTCCAGGTCGAACATGACCTCGACCTCTTTCTGGCCCTGGTTTCCTGCCAGCACAACGGCGAGGTCACGCATGAGCGGTTCGAGTTCGAACGGGTGCACATCGAGTTGCAACTTGCCGGCCTCAATCTTGGAGTAGTCGAGGATATCGTTGAGCAAACCCAGCAGTGACTTCGCCGCAGTCTGTGCTTTGGTCACATAATCGAGCTGGCGACCATTCAGATCAGTGTTCTGCACCAACTGCAACATACCCAGCACGGCGTTCATCGGCGTGCGTATTTCATGGCTCATGTTCGCCAAGAAGGCAGACTTGGCCGCACTCCCTGCATCGGCCTGCTCCTTGGCGTAAAGCAGGCGAGACTCCAGTTCGCGTTGGGCAGTGATGTCCCGATTGATACCCGTCACACGCAAAGCTGCACCGTTTGGACCGCGTTCGACCTGCGCGCCTGCCTGTATGAAGCGGATCTGACCGTCCGGGCGAACGACGCGGAAAATTGTATCGTACACACCCGTTCCCTCGACTGCGGCATTCAGCTTTGCAGCCGCAGCCACAGCATCCTCAGGGTGAATGCGAGAGTACCAGTGCTTATAGCTCAGACCAGTATTGCGCAACGTCAGTGGCTGACCGTAGAACTCAAACATGCGGTCATTCCACTGCAAGGTATTGTCCGTCAACGTCCAGGACCAGATGCCCAGTTCGGCTACTTCAGCGGCCATCAACAACTGATCATGCACCGCCATCAGTTCGCTACGTTGTTTCTGTGTCGTCTCCAGGCTCGCAGCCAGTTCCTTTTCTGCGGCTTTACGTTCGGTGATGTCTACCGCGATTCCCAGGTAACCACTCAATTTCCCATCGTCATCGCGCATGGAGGTGACCACCAGCGTGACAGGAAACCGCGAGCCGTCCTTACGTATGTAAGTCCATTCCCGGGTTTCTGCGCCTTCAAGCTCAGGTTTATGGGTGAACACACGGAAACCGTCGATTGCCTGAGCGTACTCCTCGCTCAGTTCAGCGCCACGAGCAGAGACTTCCTCTGGTACATGGATCAATGCCGGTGTGTTTTTACCCAGTAGCTCATCGGCGTCATAACCCAACAAATGCTCGGCGCCTTTGTTGAACACACGGATAACGCCATCGAGATCCGTCGCAATGATCGAAACCTCGGTGGCCGAACGCAGCACAGTGCCCAACAACAGATTGAGATGCCGCAACTCGGAAGTTCGTTGCGCAACCTGTTCCTCGAGGTTGGAATTGAGTTCGAGAATTCGGGCCTCTGCTGCTTTTTTCGCCGAGATATCCCTTAACGTCCTGGAGGCTCCAATGACGCGACCACCCTCGCCATAAATGGGTGAGATGCTGGCGGAGACATCGATCAGCCGGCTATCTTTACGACGGCGTTGAGTATCAAAGCTGGTGATACGCTCCCCAGTCTTTATGCGAGCAAGGATATGGGCTTCCTCAGCTACAAGTTCCTCAGGCACAACCAGACTGACCAGTGTCTGGCCCACAGCCTCCTCGGCGGTATAGCCAAAAAGGTGCTCGGCCCCTTTGTTCCAGTTGGTGACGATGCCATCGAGTGTTTTTCCAATAATGCCATCGGCCGAGCTTTCGACAATGGCGGCCAGCCTTGCCTGCTCGGCGAAAATCTGCCGCCGGCGTTGACGGCTGACACTCATGACACCTGCCAGAGTAGCCAGAAGAAGAGTAAGCAAACCACCCATCAACAGGACGACCTTTGGGGAAACCTGATGCAGGCGCTGGATGAACAACGGGCGCGCGCTGAGCTCAACTTGCCATCGCCTCCCGTATACCTCGCGCTCCACCTGGTGGGTCATTAGCGTTTCATGGCTAGTCGAGTCGTCGGTGCTTTCATAAAACAGCTTCTCTTGCCCTGGGACACTGATATCCCTTAATCGCAGATGCACCGTCTCATTTTCTATGCGCAGGCCTCTGAGCACCTCCTCTGTCCGCAACACGACATAGCTCCAGCCAAAAGCTGCTGCCTCTCGTTCAGCAGCGGTCACCGGAGTCACACCGCCGCGAAAGATGGGCATCAAAACCAGGAAAGACTGATGCGGTTTCGATGCGGTCTGTACCAGAGTGATGGGCCCGGTGATCCGTGCCATACCGCTTTGTATCGAGGATAGGGCAGCCTCTCGCCGCGATGTTTCCGACGCTATGTCCAAGCCAATTGCAGGCTGGTTACCCTCAACCGGTTCGACATACTGGACAACGTAACGCTCGCCTGAATGGGGTGAGAATTGACGAATGGAGAAATCGGCTTTGCCATCGGCCCGAGCGTATTTGAGAAACTCGCGTTCATCGCGCTCCGGTACTCGCCTGATAAAGCCCAAAGCACTTGCGCCGGGGAACTCGGCAGCGAGGTCGCGCGTTTGGTGATATTGGTCAAAAACTTCGCGGCTGATGCCATGTTCACCCGCTGTCAGCACCGCGCCACGAGCGCCACGCAATCCGTATTGGTAAAGACCGAGGCGAGTCAAAACCAACTCCGCGGCTTCCTCGGTAGCCGCGGCGATCGCTTCTTGAGCCTGCTGCTCGTTGATGCGTTCGAGGATCCAGGCGCCCAGAATGCTTGCCCCTAACCCCACCACCAGAGTGATCGCGACTCCCCAGCTCAATGCAAAAAACTTATGTTTTCTCACCCGCATTGTCCCATTGCAGAAGGCCTACAAGCCTTCAATATTAAAGTTCTAACCCTGTTGAGGGGATCGTCTGCAACTTATCCGCATGCATAACATTAACCCTGAGCCCCGAGGATAAAAATGAGCATATTTGAGCAAAAGGAACAGGACGGCAATAAAGATAACCTTGCATGATCTGGCAGCCTTGCCCCAGAAGCGCATCCGCCTGCTCCTGGGTTTCTACGCCTTCGGCCACCAACTCAAGGCCGAGCGCCTGACCTAACTTTATGATCGCCTCTATGATCGCCGAATCGCTTTTGTCGGTGAGCATATCTCGTACAAAGCTCTGATCTATTTTCAGAACATCAATTGGGAAACGTTTCAGATAAGCCAGGCTCGAATAACCTGTGCCGAAATCGTCGATCGAAATGCGGACCCCTAACATCTTGAGATGAAAGAGGGTTTCTCGGGCGTTATCAATGTCTCTTGCCAGCACCCCTTCGGTAATCTCCAACTCTAGGAATTCTGCTTCTAGTCCAGATTCGACCAGGATGCCTTTCACCATGTCCAGGAAGGACTCCTCGCGAAATTGCACGACGGAGATATTAACGCTAATGGAAATGTCATGACCCAGTTCACGAAGCACTCTCGCGTCGTTACAGGCCTGGAGCAGAACGTATTTGCCAATCGGAATGATCAGCCCTGTTTCTTCCGCCAGTGGAATGAAATCGGCAGGCGAAACCAAAACACCGTCATGATTGCGCCACCGGATCAGCGCCTCCATCCCAATAATCTGGTTATGCCGGGCATCGACCTTCGCCTGGTAAAAGACCTCAAAAACACCATCTTCCAAAGCAGTGCGCATATGGCGCTCAAGCAGGTGCCTGGCACGCATACTGCTCTCGATATGCGGAGAAAAAAAACAATAGCGATTGCGACCTGAAAGTTTCGCCTGGTACATGGCCGAGTCGGCATGCCGGTAAAGTGACTCCAGATCGTCGCTATCCTCAGGGAACACACTAATGCCGATGCTTGCGGAAAGGTCGTATCGGTTTGCCTGGATTGAAAATGGACTGGAGATCGTTACGAGTACCCTTTCAGCGAAGTCGCCCACTGCGTCGAAACCTATCACCTCTGGCAGGAGGAGGATGAACTCGTCTCCTCCTTGCCTGCTGACGGTATCCACTACGCGCAAGGCTCGCGATAGTCGTAATGCAACCTCTTGCAACACCAAGTCGCCGACAGAGTGGCCCATCGAATCGTTGATCACTTTGAAGTTGTCCAGATCAAGCATTAGCATCGCCACACGGCTATGGTTGCGACGGGCCTTTTGTAAAGCCTGCTCGGTACGATCCTGCAACAGTATTCGGTTGGGTAGTCCAGTTAATGCATCGTGATTGGCGAGCCTCTTGGCCTCATTTCGCAAGGCGATATGAGCCTTGATATGGGCTCTGGCAACTGGAATATTCAGCGGCTTTTGGATGAAATCGACTCCACCGCACTCGAGAGCACGAAGCTCATCGTCTGTCTGCGTATGAGAGCTTACAAAAATGACCGCAGCGTCCAAAAGTTCCGGATCGGATTTCAGCGCCCGGCAGACCTCAAAGCCGCTCATTCCTGGCATTTCTATGTCGAGCAAAACCACATCGGGCCTGCATTGACGAGCAATCTCAAGCGCCTCCTGACCACTTCTGGCGACATAGACCTCGGCTAAATCTCGCACTGCGATGCTCAGAACTCTTAGGTCAGTGACCTGATCATCGACTATCAGGAGGACTGGTTTGAGGCCAAACGTCTTGTCGCGCATTCCATTGCTCCTTGCAAACCCCTTGCATTAATAACAAGCAATCCTAGACCAGCTTTTCTTCGGTGGGATGCCCGACCTGCAAGTCCCGAGTATGTTCAGGCCAGGCCCGCTAACCGTTGAAGTCTTTCAAGGTCTGCTTCGGGTTCGCCATTGTTCATGGCTGCGGCAAGGCGCATGACCACTTGTTCGCGGCGCACCTGCATGGGAGGCAAGGAGTAGATAGCACCTATCAATTCACGTAGTGCCATAGGAAGTCCCCAGCGTGCTTTCAAGCGAACTGCAAAAGGGGCTGCGAAATCACGGACAGCGTGCAGGAGCACTTCTTCGTTCACGGTATTCCCCTGGTTCTCCCATTTCTGTGTTTGGTACAGCACACAGAGTTCGCCCATACGGTGCAACAGGGCTGCACTTTGTAGCGGCGCGGGATCCAAACCGCATTGCTGAGCCAAGAGAACAACCCTTTCAGCTAAACGCTCAGCATCATCTAAATGAGTTTGGACGAACTTCATTAGCATGGCGTTAGGTTGAGTATTGGTCTGTCGTAAGGCCTGGCTAATCGCCAAATTCACACTGGCAAGCCCTCCTAACCGTGTAAGAGCACCGTTCAAATTCGTGCATGGTTGGCCGTGTCCAAGATAAGCAGCACTGTTGGCTGCTGCGATCAGATGCGCGCACAGCGCCGGGTCATGCTGCCAATCATTGGCGAGTTCCCGAAAATCCAGCAGCTCGCCCCCATATCCAAGCTGAAGTTTTTCCTTTACCGACGCGAGTAAAGGCAAGTCCAACTCACCCGCAGACAAACCACTGAGATAGCTGATCAGGTCTTCAGAAATGATAGTGGCAGTTCGGGTGGGCTCATCAGGAGGAAGGAGCGCTTCCAGGCATTGCACAACGCGCGAAATCTGAAATGGCTTGGTGAAAAATGCGCTGATCCCCAGCAACCTTACCGCCAGCACACTGTCTCGATCAGCTCGCCCGGTGATCATGATTAGCGGGGTGTCTTGATCCTTTTCGCGAATTCTCTGCAACAGGCTGACACCGGGAGCATCCGGTAGATTCCAGTCGGCCATCACTAGCTGATAGGTACTCTGCTGCCAAGCGTCTAAAGCACTAGCAACGTCGCCAAAGCAATCTATTTGGGCAAGTGGGCGAATGCTCAAAACGAGCTGTTTTAAAAGATCTGATATCCAGGGGTCATCATCCAGAATCATCACTCGCATTCGGTAATCCTCACCGGATTGATAATCAACGTCGCAACGCCTTAGCGGCTTACTATTAGTCAACAGCAAAAATAGACGTCATTGAGATCAGAGCGTGAGGTTGTAACTGATCAACTTTGAGTCAGTCACGGCAATTACCCTTTGGCTGGTGGCTTGATTGGATCCTTGAAGGATCGAATCTATTCCTCACCAGTGAACTATACAAGCTGTCTACACGGCAAACAGCTCGCGGGTAATTAGGTAGACGGGGGGGTAAATGCATGAGCACGATAGCGCAATTGCTTGAGTGGTTCGGTCCTGCTGCCCCCCCAGAAATGCGCTACCCCCTCAGATTCACTGATCCAGCGGGCTTGGCTATCGGCCCGAGCGACAGTCGCCCCATGCCGAATGGCTGCTACGGATCGGCGGGTCGTCTTTTGTTGATTCCTGTTCGCGGCACGGTCAGTCTTTTAATAACGCACTGTTATTGCCCCGTAGTGTGGCGACATACAAGGTGAAAGGCAGGCTGCCGAGAATCATGACGACCACGGAGACCCAATGAATAGCCGGTCGAGGCCAGTGCGCCAGGGATGCGTCCGAGGTTGAAAAGCCGCCGGTTGAAATAAATGACATCGCATGATTGATCGCTTCGAAAGGCGTCATTCCGGCTATCCATAGCGCCAGAGTGGACACCCCGGTCAGCCCGAGGTAGAGCACCAGAATATATTTGGCCGCGATGTGCGAGCGTGGTGTCACTTTCTCTGACCAGTCTGAAGATTCTGTCTGAAACAAACGCATGCCGCCGACTCGCAACAAAGGCAAAATCGCCACAGCCATGCCGATAAAACCAATTCCCCCGAGCCAGTGCAGCATCGAGCGCCAAATCAATAATCCTGGAGACGCGGTATCCAGCCCCGTCAAAATTGTCGAGCCCGTAGTGGTGATACCGGACATCGTTTCAAAAAACGCATCGGTGTAGCTGATGTGATGGATGAGCACCATCGGCAAAGCCGCAAAGGCGCAGACGACAACCCAACTGGCCGTGGTCAACAGGTACATATCTCGTGGACGAAGTTGGGCAACCTCTGGACGCCCGCGAATATCAGCACCAGCCCACAGACGAAGGTGATCAGGCTCGACCAGAGAAACGCCGACAGATCATCACTGCGGTCATAAGCCACCAGTGTAAACATGGGAATCACCTTGCTCACAGCCAACGTGATCAAAAAAACACCCAGGATAAATCCAATAAGCCGCAGTACTGCAATAGACATAAAAAACGCCTGGTTGATAAGCGCCGCACAGTATCAATTGACTCAACATGGCTGCCCGTAAAATTCACCGGTGGAACTGAGTTCGTCTGATCGTCATTAGCCATCTGCGCGAACGCTGAACCGCGACAAGCGCAAAAAACGCATCGAGGTCGCTGATGCGGCCGTTGATCGAGTCGCTGCAGAGCGTCGAGTCGAACGTCTGAAGGTAATCCAGACCACCGCACTGTCCTGGATCAGCAGCTCCATTGAGCGTAAAGATGCGCTGTACCAGGATTGCTACAAAGAAAACCACCTGCTGACCGATACCGTCCGGGCCCAAATTGCCAGTGGCCGCGTTCAACCCGCCGATGCGGTGACGCCCAAACAGGAAGCGGCTCAACTGTCCGAGCAGAAAGACGATCTGATTCGCCAGCGAGCACATGTGGATCAAGCGGTAGCGATACAGCAAGCACCGCCCTGGCAGTGCCGCCAAATAACCCACTCCATCTAGGTAAATAATCGATATAGGCTATTTTTCAGTTCACTCGATTGCGCCCGTTGCGCTTAGCTTGGTAAAGCGCATCATCGGCGCGAGTCAGGAGGCTCTCCAGGTTGTCACCCGTTTTGGCGAGAGCGACACCAAAGGACGCAGTGATAGTGTCGAGCACCTTGTCGGTGCTACGTGTCTTGATCCGCAACGACTGGATTTTCAGACGCAGCTGCTCGGCGAAAGCATGGGCGCTGGTGAGATCGGTGCACTCCTGCAGGATCACGCAGAACTCTTCGCCGCCATAACGCGCCGCCATGGCTTTGGGTGGCAGTGAGTTGCGTAGCACCTGACCGACATGTTGGAGTACACGGTCGCCTAGCGGGTGCCCGTACTGGTCATTGAATTGCTTGAAGTGATCAATATCCAGCATGACCAGAGCCACACCCAAGGGGGCGTTGCTCAGCGCTTGCTCCAGCAAGCGAGTGAAGGTGTCCCGGTTGAGTACCTGAGTCAGACCGTCCAGCGTCGCGGCCAGCTGGGTGCGTTCCAGCTTGTCTCGCAGGCTTTTAATCTCATGTTGAGCCGCGTGCAGCTGGGAGAGGAAAAGCTCTTGCTGATCCTGCATGATCTGGGTGCTCTGTTGCAGCTCGCTAAGTATGCTGGGCAACCCTTTGCTGACCGGCTCCTCAAGCATTTCCAGGCAGTGCCCAAGGCTGGCCTGAAAGTTGAGACTACCCTTCACGCTACACGAGACGTCGCGCTCCATGTCGTCAACCAGATTGATCGCTTGTTGCTGCCCGGCGCGGGCGTCCTCCAATTCACTGCGAATGATGTAGTCGCGAAAAAGCTTCGCAGCGGACTCCAGGGGAAAACTGTCGAAGTCTTTGACAACCCTGTCCAGGTGGCGATTGAGCTCTGGTTCCAGGCCTTTGCTGTAGGTGTACCAGAGGGCATAGTGCACCGGGTTGGGCGGGATATTGTGACGCACCATCAGAGGTATAGCTTGCTTCAGCAGGGCCGCCGCCTCGCGGGTGTCTTCTGGATATAGCGCCAGGGCAGTTGCCCGCTTCTCTGATTGGCTCATAACGTCACTGTCGTTGTTTATTTTTGGCGAATATACAGCAAGAGGCGCTTAACCATGCATCTGACAAACGACCATCCTAACGAGAGCGGCCCTGCCGCATTTACCTGATGTAGACCTGGTTTGTAGTGTTCTAAAGAAACCGGACAACCATCAAGCTACAGATATCACCCACGCCAGATTGGGCCTTTGAAGACAGCGCTTCAAATCGCTCTTCCTCCGCCACGGCTTCAGCTCGGCGAGAGCCGCGAATTCGACAAGTACAATATTCGTACGAACGCTCATGCAGTTACTCCAATCTGTCGCGGCAGGCTATTGTTCCTCCTGTGAGTTACCCTCAATTATCGTCCACGCGACCTATCGAGAGACACGCGCATCGATCGCCTAATCACCAGCACTCTATAGGCAGCCCGCGAATGATGACGTCCTTGGTCTCATCGATCATTGAGTTCCTGACGGCCCATCCGCATGTCGCTTATCTGTCTGTGTTTCTCCTGGCACTTTCCGAGTCAATCCCGATCATCGGTGCCGTCGTTCCAGGCACTGCCGTGATCCTCGCGCTCAGTGCCTTGGTGCCGAGTGGCGTGTTATTGCTCTGGCCGTTGCTGGTCGCCGCCACGTTAGGTGCCATCGCAGGTGATGGTCTTTCGTTCTGGCTCGGACACCGATACCACCGCGAGATTCTTGGTTTCTGGCCATTGAACCGCCACCCTGAACTGATTCAGAGCAGCGAGGCCTTTTTCGAGCGTCACGGCGCCAAGAGCGTGTTTCTCGCGCGCTTCGTACCGGGCGTCCGCGCCTTCATTCCGCTCCTCGCCGGCATGATGGGAATGGCGGTCAGTCGGTTCTATGCCGTCAATGTTGTCTCGGCGCTCGCTTGGGCTCCATCGCATATCCTGCCCGGTGTGCTCGTAGGCGCGACGTTCAGCATTCTCGGTGCGACCGCAAAGCCGCTCGCGATACTGCTGGTCGTTCTAGTCGCGGCGGGCTGGGCGGTCCTGCATATCGTGCGCTGGACGCTGCGTCGCGGCATACCCTACCTCATCGTCGGAATACAGCGATTGCGGAGTTGGGCCGGCACCCACGACACCTGGCTGAGCCGCAGTCTCACCCATTTGCTCGATCCTTCACGGCCCGAAGCGCGGGCTCTCGCACTGCCGACTGTGCTTCTCGTCGGTGCAGCCTGGCTCTTCTTTGGCATCCTTGAAGATGTCGTCACCGGTGACCCATTGCTGCTCGCAGACAGCGCGATATACCACACGCTTCAGGATCTTCGCACGGCACCCGGCGATGCGGCGATGATCGCTATCACAGAACTTGGCGACACCACGGTCGTGATGACAGTCATGATTGTTGTCGTGCTGTGGCTCATGTGGAAACGCGCCTGGCGTACAGCAGCCTATTGGCTGGTTGCAATCGCCGGCGCTTCGGCGCTCAACACGGTCATCAAAGTGGCGTTGCATCGAGCTCGACCCGGTGAGCTTCTCTACTCCGGGTGGAGCGCGTTTTCCTTCCCCAGCGGCCATAGCACAGTCAATGTCGTGCTCTACGGCTTCCTCGCCTTCCTCATCGCGCGTGAGATCCGCCCGGCATGGCGCCTCGCAGTCGCTCTTGGCGCAGCAACCCTGATATTTCTGATTGCATTCTCGCGCCTCTACCTCGGTGCGCATTGGCTTTCCGACGTGCTCGGGGGGCTGGCATTCGGATCCGCGTGGCTGGCGCTGCTTGGACTGTCCTACCTGGGGCGCCAAGCCGGACGCATTGAGCCAATGGGCCTGCTCGCCGCCGGATGTTCAGCACTGATTCTCGCCGGAGGACTCAATATCTATCGTAGCCATGCGACCGACACCGAGCGCTATGCTGTCATCGTACAAACCCCAACCATGGCCGCCACCGATTGGTGGACATCGGGTTGGCAGCAACTGCCGGCGCGGCGTATCGATCTGACGGGCGAGACGAATGAGCTGCTGACGTTCCAGTGGGCCGGTGGCCTGCAGGAGCTACAAGATGTCCTGCAGCACAACGAGTGGCGCGCCTCGGCGGCCTGGACATCGTTGAATGCCCTGAATTGGCTTACCGCCCAAGCCGACCCTGCCGGTCTTCCGGTCATTCCTCTTTTCGCCAGTGGTCGCCTTCCCAGTCTGACCCTCGTTCGACCGCGTGGCGCTGGCGCAACTGCCGATTCACGCCTCGTGCTTCGATTGTGGGTCGTCGATTTCGAGCTCACAAACGGGCGAACTGCACCGCTGTGGATTGGCTCGGTTGTCGAGGAGCGTTTCTCTCATCCCCTGTCTCTCGTCACGTTGACGTCAACACAGCCCGATGTGAATGCACCGCGAAGCACGCTGGCTGCCGCTCTTGACGGTGGGCGGCTCCGCTCTCGGCCCGAAGAAATGGCAGATGCGGATTGGGACGGGCAAGTCCTGTTAGTTCGCCACGGTAAGACACAGAAAACAATGTCCGACTGATCGCGGCGAAGGTTTGACGTTCAGGATCTATCGCCGAGAGCGCAGCCGCCCACCGCTGCGCGACTATGTCTACGCTGTAGCACACTCCTTGAAGCGTAGGCCCACTCTACATCTCAACCTGAGTGCCGAGTTCTATCACCCGATTCAGCGGTAGATTGAAGTACTTCAGGTTGCTGTTGGCGTTCCTTAGCAGAAAGGCAAACAGCCCTTCGCGCCAGCGCGCCATGCCGATTCGCTTGGTCGGGATCACCGTCTCGCGGCTAAGGAAATAGGTGGTACGCATCGGGCTGAAATCCAGCTCGCTCAGCGGACAAAGTTTGAGCGCGGCTGGCACATCCGGCTCCTCGATAAAACCGAAGTGCAGAGTCACCCGGTAGAAGCCCTCGCCGTACGCCTCCACCTCGAAACGTCGCTCCTCAGGCACCCGCGGGCTATCCTCAGCCACCACGGTGAGCAATACCACTTGCTCGTGCAATACCTGGTTGTGCAGCAGGTTGTGCAATACCGCATGAGGAACAGCGTTAGCACGAGCGATAAGAAACACCGCCGTGCCTTGTACCCGATGTGGCGGCTGTACGCGGACGCTGTCGATAAACAGCGGCAGCGGCAAGGCACTCTCGTCCAGTCGCTCGACCTTAATCTTGCGGCCACGCTTCCAGGTGGTCATCAGAATAAACAGGACGATACCCGCGATCACCGGAAAGGCACCGCCCTGCAAATTCTTCGGCACATTGGCGGCGAAATACAGGCTGTCCACCAGCAAAAAGCCGAGCAGTATCGGAATCGTCAACCAGCACCAAGAGATAGACGCCAAGCAGAGTCCAGGCCTGGATCGTCATGAGAAATCCTCCGGAAACAGCAGCGCAGTGATGAGGTAGATCAGCAACCCGATCGCCAGCAAACGTATCCGATCCATGAACACCACATTCAAAGCCAACTGTTGATCCGCAATGCTGTGCTCCCGATTCTTTTCAGGAGCCAGCCGCTCATGATGCGACCCGACGCCAAAGTCGAAAAGGTGTATCCGCTC
>NZ_VOBM01000050.1:0-42778 GCF_008370005.1 Pseudomonas sp. ANT_J28 | reverse complement strand
AGAAGACAGGGATTGATCAATCGAACTATGATTTTTCATGGACTCGCCCTCGCTGTCGTTGGCTGTTTAGACTGCCACCGTGGCGCATTGACGCCTCGGCTTGGGCGAGTCCATCCAATTACAAGGAAAGCGCCCTGGCATCTACAGAATGTCGCCACACGGCCGATACAGTTCCCATAAAACCAACGAATGGTTCGAGGGAGTTGCAGCATGTACCGATGGCTAGCCGAGAAACTGGGGAACGTCAGCGTCAATCGCAAACTGGGTGTCGGCTTCGGTCTGGTGCTGCTGCTTACCATGTTGATCACCTTCACCGGCTGGACCGGCCTGAGCGGCGTGATGAGTCGCGGCGACAAGCTGGGGTTTATTGCCAGCCTCAATGACTTGACCAAAGACCTGCGCCTGGCCCGTCTGGATTACGAAATGCGTCGCGGCGAACAAGGCCCCGGTGCGGTCAACGACCTGCTTGGCCAACTCGATACCGGCCTGAAAACCGCGCGCACGATGATCGAACAACCGGCCGACGTGGCGATGATCGACCAGCAACTGGCCGCCGTCAGTGAGTACAAACAAGCTTTCACCGCCATGACCCAGGCCGGCGCCACCCGCGAAGACGCCCGCGGCAAACTCGGTGCCACCGCCGACAACGCCGTGGCCCGTGTCGCCGAAGTCGAAAAATCCATGCTGCAAGGTGACAGCGTCGCCGATTTCAACAGCGTGATCGACCTGAGCAAACTGATCCAGCAAGCGCGCTTCCAGGTGCGCGGTTACACCTACAGCGGCAAAACCGAGGCCGAGCAACCGGCGCTGAACGCCATCGACAGCGCGTTGAAAAACCTCGAAAGCCTGCCCTCCAAACTGCCGGAACAGCACATTGCCAACCTGCAACAGGCCACTGACTCGCTCAAGGCCTATCGCGCCGCCGTCAGCCAGTTCCGTGACTCTCAGGTTGCCAGCGCTGCCGCGCTCAAACGTATGGCCGCACAAGGCGACATCCTGGTCGACGTCAGCAAAAAACTCGCCTTGTCGCAAACCATCATCCGAGACACTGACGCCGCGCATGCCAAAGACCTACTGCTGCTGGCCACCGTCCTGGCGCTGGCCTTCGGCCTGCTTGCCGCGTGGGCCATCACCCGCCAGATCGTGATCCCCCTGAGCCAGACCCTCAAGGTGGCGGAGCGTGTTGCTGCCGGCGACCTGACCCAAAACCTTATCTCTGAACGTCAGGACGAACTCGGTCAGCTACAGCGCGCCATGCAAAGCATGACCCTGGGCCTGCGCGAGTTGATTGGCGGCATCAGTGACGGCGTCACGCAAATCGCCAGTGCCGCCGAACAGCTGTCGGCAGTCACCGAGCAGACCAGCGCCGGGGTCAACAGCCAGAAGGTCGAGACCGACCAGGTGGCCACCGCCATGAACGAAATGACCGCCACCGTGCAGGAAGTCGCGCGTAACGCCGAAGAAGCCTCCGAAGCCGCCCTCGCCGCCGACCAGCAGGCCCGCGAAGGTGACAAAGTGGTCGGCGAAGCCATCGCCCAGATCGAGCGCCTGGCCAAGGAAGTCGGCAACTCCACCGAAGCCATGGGTCATCTCAAACGCGAAAGCGACAAGATCGGCAGCGTCCTCGACGTGATCAAATCCGTGGCCCAGCAAACCAACCTCCTGGCCCTCAACGCCGCCATCGAGGCCGCCCGTGCCGGTGAGGCCGGACGTGGTTTTGCGGTGGTCGCCGACGAAGTCCGCAGCCTCGCCCAGCGTACCCAGAAGTCCACCGAAGAAATCGAAGAGCTGATCGTCGGCCTGCAAACCGGCACCCAGCAAGTGGCGACCATCATGGACAACAGCCGCAGCCTGACCGACAGCAGCGTCGAACTGACCCGTCGCGCCGGAGGCTCGCTGGAAAGCATTACCCGCACCGTCTCGGCGATTCAGTCGATGAACCAGCAGATCGCCGCTGCTGCCGAGCAGCAGAGCGCCGTGGCCGAAGAGATCAACCGTAGCGTACTGAACGTGCGCGACGTGTCCGAGCAGACCTCGGCAGCCAGTGAAGAGACCGCGGCCTCCAGCGTTGAGCTGGCGCGGTTGGGGACGCATCTGCAGATGCTGGTGGGCAGGTTCAAGGTTTAAAACCGCGTCAAACGAAAAGATCGCAGCCTTCGGCAACTCCTACGGGTGTACACAAACCCCTGGAGCTGCCGAAGGCAGCGATCTTTTTTAGGCGCGGAAGTTAGAGAACCTGGCGCAAGAAGGCCTGAGCCCGCGGATCCTTCGGCGCATCGAAGAATTCGGCCGGCGAGGCGTCTTCCAGCAATTTGCCGTGATCGAAGAACAGCACCCGATCCGCCACTTCCCGGGCAAAACCCATTTCGTGGGTGACGCAGACCATGGTCATGCCTTCCACGGCTAACGTTTTCATCACGTCCAGCACTTCGCCGACCATTTCCGGGTCGAGCGCCGATGTCGGCTCATCGAACAGCATGACCTTCGGTTCCATGGCCAATGCCCGGGCGATGGCCACGCGCTGCTGCTGACCGCCGGACAGGCGCGACGGAAACTCGTTGGCCTTCTGCGCAATGCCGACCTTTTCCAGCAACGCCAAGGCCTTGGCCTCGCGCTCCTTCTTGCCGCGCTTGCGCACGACTTTCTGGGCCAGGCAGAGGTTTTCCAGCACGGTCATGTGCGGGAACAGGTTGAAATGCTGGAACACCATGCCGACTTCACGGCGGTAGGCATTCACGTCGGTTTTCGGGTCGGCCAGTTGCAGGCCGTCGATGCTCACCGAGCCCGAGTCGAACGCTTCCAGGCCGTTGAGGCAGCGCAGGAAGGTCGACTTGCCGGAACCGGACGGGCCGATCACCACCAGCACTTCGCCCTTGGCCACGTGCGTCGAAACGTTATCCACCGCGCGAACCACGTGGCCACGGGTGTCGAAAACTTTTACCAGATCGCGGACTTCAATCACTTTGCGCGAGCCTCCGCTCAAGCCGGCTGGCGATTTTCGACAGCGGCAGGTTTATCAACAGGTACAGACCGGCCACGCAGAACAGGATTTCGAACGGCGAGAACGAGGTGGTGATGACTTCGCGACCGCTTTTCAGCAGTTCGGTAATGGCGATCACCGACACCAGCGAGGTGTCCTTGACCAGACTGATGAACTGACCGGCCAGCGGTGGCAGCACCCGTTTGAACGCTTGCGGCAGCACCACGTGGCGCATCGACTGACCAGCGCTCAGGCCCAGGGAGCGCGCGGCTTCGTTCTGGCCACGGGCAATGGATTGCACGCCGGAACGGATGATTTCCGCCACATAAGCGCCGGTGAACAGCGACAGCGCGGCGATCCCGGCGAACTCCCGGGAGAGGTTCATCACGGTGCCGATGAAGAAGTAGAAGATGAAGATCTGCACCAGCAGCGGCGTACCGCGCACCAGTTCGACGTAGATCGCCGAGAGATCGCGCAGGGTCGGGTTGTTCGACAGTCGGCACAGACCCGTGGCGAGGCCGATCAGCAGGCCGAGCACACCTGAAACCACGGACAACCACAAGGTGGTCCAGAGCCCCCACATCAGCGGTCCGGCGGCCCAATGGCGGGTCACGCCGATCACGTCGCCTTCGGCCACGTCATCACCTTGGGTGACTTGCAGACTGTTGTCGTCGACGGTCAGGTGCTGCTCTGTACCTGCATCATTGCGCAGGGTGACGTCAACCTTGTCGCCCTTGCGCACCAGTTCGCTGACGGTGGAGATGTCGGCGGCACGCTGGGACTCTTCGGCGTGGTAGGCGAAGTATTGCGGCACGCGGTTCCAGCGCCATTCGTAGGACATCAGCGAGGTGGCGTAATACAACGCGCCGGCCAGGCCGATCAGCAGCAGCACGGTTAACACGTGCCACGGCCATTGGGCTTTTTTCTGTTTCATCAGCTCTGAAAGTTCCGAATTCTGTGTTGCCAGGGAGCGGGCTTGCTCGCGAATGGAGCGACGCGGTCTATTTGACCGAGTGTTACTCCATATCCTTGAGCCAAGCGGTGTCTTTGAACCACTTGTCATGGATGCGATCGTAGGTGCCGTCTTCGTGAATCTGGCGCAGGAAGTTGTTGATGAAGTTGACGCTGTCGTAGTCACCCTTCTTCAGACCGAAGGCCAGCGGCTCGTAGGTGAACGGCTTGTCGAGGAACACCAGTTTCCCGGCACCGACCTTGTTCACGGCCACGACGTTGTAAGGCGCGTCGTAGATAAAGGCGTCGGCCTTGCCGTTGACCACGTCGAGCACGGCTTCCTGCTCGTTGTCGTAACCGTGGTAGTTAGCTTTGGAGATAAGCTTTTTGGCCACCATCTCGCCGGTGGTGCCGAGCTTGGAAGTGATGCGGTAGTCGGCGATGTTCAGGTCTTTATAGGACTTGATGGTGCCTTCCAGTTCCTTGCGGATCAGCAGGGTCTGGCCCACCACGATGAACGGTTCGCTGAAGTTCAGGCGCAGGTTGCGTTCCTGGGTCAGGGTCATGCCGCTGCCGATCATGTCGAACTTGTCGGTGAGCAAGGCCGGGATAATGCCGTCGTAGCCGGTGGAAACCATCTCCAGCTTGACGCCCATGGCCTTGGTCATGGCTTTGAGGATGTCGACTTCGAAGCCGATGATCTCGCCGCGCTTGTTGGTCATTTCGAACGGCATGTAGGTCGGGTCCATGCCGACTTTCAGCGTGCCGCGCTTGACCGCGTCATCGAGGGCACCGGCGTGCGCCGCGTTGACCGCAACCAATGCCGTGACGCCAACCAGCAGCATCGAGAGATACTTCTTCATCATCAAGTCCCCAAAACCATCGCGTTGTGAGGCGCGCAAACCGCCGTTTTCCCTTGGAAAACCGGCAGATACGAACAGAAAGTTGTCCGGGCGCACCAATTCGGGGACGGATGCTAACGCACTCTTTCGTTTGCACAAGGGTTTAAGCAGGAATTGTTACTCGACGCTGATCAGCGCAAAAAAAACCCCGCTTTCGCGGGGTTTTTTGTCAGGCCAACTGCGGCTGCACACTCAGCGGCTTGAGCGGCAACAGCGGCGCATGGGGATCGGCCTTCACCGATTTACGCCAGGCTTCCAGCCACTCAGGGTGACCTTCGTTCCAGATCTGCTCATGCAGACGACCCAATGCCACCGGATCACTAAGCAGTTGCACGCGCTCATTGTTGTTCAGACCCTCAGGCCCGGCCTTCAGCGCATGACGAACCCGTTCGACCCGCAGCCATTCGATCGGCTCGGCCTGACGGTGGCGGGACGTCGCCAGCGAGCACGCCAAGGCGTTCTGCTGTGGATCGACCACCGAGCGGACGAAGCCGTCTTTCAGCGCATGCCAACGGTTTTCGTGGGTGTACTGGTCGGTCGCCAGCAACGCCTGTGGCGGATTGTATTCCTCAGGGATCAGGAACAGGCTTTCGTCACGGGACTTGAGGCCCAGGCCGACTCGACTGGAAATCACCGACACCGGAATCGACAGCATCAACGAACCGACGATCGGTACCAGCCACCAGAGGAAGCTCGGGTTCAGCCAGATCACCAGCAGGGCCCAGAAGAAGCCCAGCAAGGTTTGCGGACCGTGGCGTTTGACCGCTTCGCTCCATGGCGTGGAGTCGTCGTCACGTTGCGGCGAGTTCCAGGTCGCGGCCCAGCCGAGGAACGCGGCGAGCACGAAGCGGGTGTGGAAAATCATCCGCACCGGCGCCAGCAGCATGGAGAACAGCATCTCCAGCAGCATCGACAGGGTCACCTTGAACTTGCCACCGAACTCTTTCGCGCCCTTGGCCCAGATCAGGATGATGCTCAACAACTTCGGCAGGAACAGCAGCACGACAGTGGTCGAGAACAGCGCAATCGCCTTGTCCGGGTGCCATTGTGGCCACAACGGATAGAGCTGGCGTGGTTCAAGGAAGTATTGCGGCTCCATCAGCGTGTTGACCGCCAGCAGCGCCGTCGACAGCACGAGGAAGAAGAACCACAACGGCGCCGACAAGTAAGACATCACGCCCGTCAGGAACACCGCACGGTGCACCGGGTGCATGCCTTTTACCAGGAACAACCGGAAGTTCATCAGGTTGCCGTGACACCAGCGACGGTCACGCTTGAGTTCGTCCAGCAGGTTCGGCGGCAACTCTTCGTAGCTGCCCGGCAAATCGTAGGCAATCCACACGCCCCAGCCGGCACGGCGCATCAGCGCCGCTTCAACGAAGTCATGGGACAGAATTGCACCGGCAAACGCGCCTTTACCGGGCAACGGCGCCAGGGCGCAGTGCTCGATGAACGGCTTCATGCGAATGATCGCGTTGTGGCCCCAGTAGTGGGATTCGCCCAACTGCCAGAAGTGCAGACCGGCGGTAAACAGCGGACCGTACACGCGGGTGGCGAACTGCTGCATGCGTGCATACAGCGTGTCCATGCCAGACGCGCGTGGCGCGGTCTGGATGATCCCGGCGTCCGGGGTGGCTTCCATCAAGCGCACCAGACTGGTCAGGCAATCGCCGCTCATCACGGAGTCCGCGTCGAGCACGACCATGTACTTGTAATCACCGCCCCAACGACGGCAGAAGTCGTCGAGGTTGCCGCTTTTACGTTTAACGCGACGGCGACGGCGACGATAGAAGATCTTGCCGAAGCCCTTGGCTTCACGGCAGACGTCCAGCCAGGCTTGTTGCTCGGCGACGCAGATATCGGCGTCGTTACTGTCGCTGAGGACAAAGAAATCGAAGCGATCCAGGTTGCCCGTGGCCGCAACCGACTCGAAGGTCGCCCGCAAACCGGCAAACACCCGTGGCACGTCTTCGTTGCAGATCGGCATCACCAGTGCGGTGCGAGCGTCCGTGGGGATCGGCTCGTTGCCGGCGCTTTTACCGGAAATGCGGTATTTGTCGTGACCGGTGAGCAACTCGAGGAAGCCCATCAACGCGGTCCAGAAACCGGCCGACACCCAGCAGAACAGAATCCCGAACAGAATCAGGATGCTGGTTTGCAGTGCATACGGCAGCACTTGCGTGGCCGTTTGCGACAGCGGTTGATGCAGCACTTCGTTCAGGTCGACGAACGACCAGCCCTGGTACGGCATGATGCCTTTCATGTACCAGCCGGCGACGATGGTCTGGCCGAGCATCAGTACCAGCAGAATGTAGCGGCGGATCGAACCGACTGTGCGCCAGCGAGCCGCCGGCAGCACATTTTCATCCTTCGGCGGGGCCGGCGGATTGGTGCGACCGGTCAGACGACGCCAGCCACGCACCAGAATGTTGGTGCGCCACGGCTCCGGCACGACCTTGGTCCGGCGAATCGGCGGGGTTGCCCGCAGACAGACCCGGCCGCTGGCGTCGAGCACCAGCATTTCAGCGTCGGCCAGTTCTTCGGCGGTGTTCAGGGTCAGCCGACGACCCACCGAAGCTTGAGCAGCCTCGGTCGGCGCGTCGAACGTCGAGGACGAAAGGCGTTCATGCAATTCGCTGAAGGACTTGCAGCTCGCGAGTTCCGCGCGCTGCTCGTCGGTCATTGGTAGATGCGCCAGATACTCGGCAAGCGTTTCTGGCTGTACTTGAGAATTACTCATCGGCAGGCAACTGGTAGCTCCAGGTCTCGGTCAGAACTTCTTCAGTCGGTGCCGATTCCGGTGTGGCTGGGGCCGCGTCGGCAGCGACTGGCTGCTTGGCGTCTTTGTTGTCCTTGTCCTTGGAATCTGCGGCTGGCATGGCTCCAACCTGCTTGGCCTCAGTTTGCTTGGTTTCCTTGGCTTCCTTGGCTTCCTTGTCCAGCTTCTCCTGCTGCCGGGCGGCAATCTTGTCGGCCTTGGCGACGGACGAATTGGACGCGGGTACCGATGTTTTGGCCAAGTCGGCAGGCACGATGTTCTCGACCAGTGCAGCACGCATCTCGGTAGGCTTGCCCGGATCCTTGATCTTCATCCGTAACGTCAGGCGCCAGCCCTTGGTTTCAGGGTTGTAACGTACGCTGTTCTCGACCAACTCGGCATTCTCGCCAACGCTGACCTGACTGCGAACGTCCGCAGTTTCCGGCAATGCCGCAAGGGACGGGCCTTCGAAGTCCACCAGATAAGCAACGCTACCGTCCGGCTGACGAATCAGGTTGGACTGTTTAACGTCGCCCGTAGAACGCAGGGTCTGTTGAACCCAGGCGCTGTCCGGTGCGTGAAGTGCAGCTTCGTCGATGGTCCAGTGCATGCGGTAAGCAACATCCAGGGACTGGCCAGGCTCAGGCAGTTTTTCCGGACTCCAGAACGCAACGATATTGTCGTTGGTTTCGTCGGCAGTCGGAATCTCTACCAGATCGACGGAGCCCTTGCCCCAATCGCCTTCTGGTTCGATCCAGGCACTTGGGCGCTTGTCGTAGCGGTCGTCGAGGTCTTCGTAGTGGCTGAAGTCGCGGCCACGTTGCAGCAGGCCGAAACCGCGCGGGTTCTCGATCGAGAAGTTGCTCACCGCCAGGTGTTTCGGGTTGTTCAGTGGGCGCCAGATCCATTCGCCATTGCCGGCATGGATCGACAGGCCGCTGGAATCGTGCAATTCGCGACGGTAGTTCAGCACTTTCGACGGCTGATTGGCACCGAACAGGAACATGCTGGTCAGCGGCGCAACGCCAAGCTTGGTGACCTTGTCACGCAGGAACATCTTGGCCTTGACGTCGACGACGGTATCGCTGCCCGGACGCAGGGTCAGGCGATAGGCACCGGTAGCGCGTGGTGAATCCAGCAGGGCGAAGATCACCAGGTGCTTGTCACCCGGCTTCGGCTGTTGAATCCAGAACTCGGTGAAACGCGGGAATTCTTCGCCGGACGGCAACGCGGTATCGATGGCCATGCCGCGAGCGGACAAGCCATAGGTGTGACCCTTGCCGACAACGCGGAAGTAACTCGCGCCGAGCATGGTCATGATTTCGTCTTGCTTGTCAGCCTTGTTGATCGGGTACAGCACACGGAAACCGGCATAACCCAGTTGTTCGGTGGCTTTAGGATCGAACTTCACGTCGCCGAAATCGAAACGACTTGGGTCGTATTTGATCTCTTCGACGGTGTTAGCTGTGATTTCGTTGATTTTCACCGGCGTATCGAAATGCATGCCCTGGTGATAGAACGACAGCTTGAACGGGGTCTTCTGATCGGCCCACTCGGCTTTTTCGGTCAGGAAGCGAATTTTTTGATAGTCCGCGAATTTCATCTCGCGGAACTCGTTCGGCAGGTTACTGCGCGCAGCTTCGTATTTCTGCCCGGCCAGCTCTTTTGCCTTGACCGATACATCATCCAGATTGAATGCCCAAAGCTGACCGGCGCTGAGCAGGCAGAGCAGTGCAGAGCCCGCTACTAGAGCGCTTCGTAACCGTTTGGCAGACAATTTTGCATTACAGGGACTAACAATCACGAGCAACCCTCGCCGAAAACAGATCAAAAAACCAACGGCCAGTTAAAGTGCCTGTGAGGTGTACGGCATGAAAAAACCGACCCTACAGACCACTCTTGCCAAGTTGGCGAGCATTGTTCCGACTCCTATGGGGCTAAATGATTCCCCAAGAGGTCCAGGACAAGTCTCTACCTAAGTCAAAATGGACCAACGAACGCTGATCCCCGTAGCGCGCGATTATCTAGTAGGCCGCGTTACAACGCATCAGGGGTAACAAAGTATTTATCGCGAAAAACGCCTGTTTTCAGTCGAAAAGCCCTTAAAAACATGTTTCAAGCGCTTTCAGGTCTGTAACAGGAAGGTTACCGGGCCGTCGTTGACCAGGTGCACCTGCATATCCGCGCCGAATCTACCTGATGCCACAGTGCCATGCACCTGTTTCGCCTTACCTAATAGATAGTCGAAAAGCTCCTCGCCCAGGGCCGGAGGGGCAGCGGTCGAAAAACTCGGACGCAACCCGCTCTTGGTATCGGCGGCCAGGGTGAACTGTGAGACCAGCAGCAACCCACCGCCTACATCCGCCAGGGACAGGTTCATCTTGCCCTCGGCGTCACTGAATACACGATAGTTAAGCAGTTTCTGCAGAAGTTTGTCGGCGCTGGCCCGAGTATCCTCGGGCTCGACCGCCACCAGCACCAGCAATCCCTGATCGACGGCGCCCACCACCTCCCCCGCTACCTCGACTCGCGCGCCACGCACGCGTTGCAGCAGGCCCTTCATGCTTCTTCAGGGGCCAGGTCGAGCAGACGATGGGCCATCTGATCGGCGGCGCGAACCAGTGCGTCAGTAATGCCAGGTTCGGAGGCGGCATGGCCGGCGTCACGGATCACCTGCAATTCACTGTTCGGCCAGTTCTGATGCAGCTCCCAGGCGTTATCCAGCGGGCAGATCACGTCGTAGCGACCGTGGACGATCACGCCAGGCAAATGGGCGATCTTGCCCATGTCGCGGATCAGTTGGTTGGGCTCAAGGAACGCGTTGTTGGTGAAGTAGTGACATTCGATGCGGGCGATGGACAGTGCGCGCTGTGGCTCGGAGAAACGATCGACCACCATCGGGTTCGGGCGCAGGGTGGCAGTCCGACCTTCCCAGGTGGACCAGGCTTTGGCCGCGTGCATCTGGGCAATCTGATCGTTGCCGATCAGGCGCTTGTGGAAAGCCGAGAGCAAGTCTTCGCGTTCGTCCAGCGGGATCGGCGCGATGTAGTCCTGCCAGTAATCGGGGAACAGACGACTGGCGCCACACTGGTAGAACCACTCGATTTCCTGCGGACGGCAGAGAAAAATCCCGCGCAGAATCAGACCGTGCACACGCTCCGGGTGGGTTTGCGCGTAGGCAAGCGCCAGGGTCGAGCCCCACG
Source organism: Pseudomonas sp. ANT_J28 (assembly GCF_008370005.1). Classification (NCBI taxonomy): domain Bacteria; kingdom Pseudomonadati; phylum Pseudomonadota; class Gammaproteobacteria; order Pseudomonadales; family Pseudomonadaceae; genus Pseudomonas; species Pseudomonas sp. ANT_J28. Next base: position 31,984 of record NZ_VOBM01000050.1, on the reverse strand, counting down.
AACCGCCAAATAACACCCATTTATCGATGCCGAGGTGCTGGCGAATTCGCTCAAGGTCGGCGACCAGATCCCAGGTGGTGTTGTTTTCCAGGCTGGCGTGGGGCGTGGAACGACCGCAACCGCGCTGGTCAAAGGTCACAATGCGATACAGATTCGGATCGAAAAACCGACGGCTCTGGGCATCACACCCGGCGCCGGGGCCGCCGTGGATGAACACCACCGGCAAACCTTCCGGCGAACCGCTTTCGTCGACATACAGCGTGTGGGTTTCATCGACGGCCAGATCGTGCCGGGCGTGGGGTTTGATCTGCGGGTACAAAGTCTGCATTGCGCGCTCCGTAAGGGGTCGAGGTCATCCCTGGGGGGACTTCTATGATTCTGCCGTCCGGCATCATAAACCCGAATTACGCCAATGAGCATGCCTTGCAGGCTCAGAGTTTTTCAGCCCGTTTTTTCAGACAAATAGCCGAGCAGCGTTTCATAGAGTGCGTCCACCTCGGCGACCTGCCCCCGAGCCCGCAAACAGCCGTGAACCAAACCCTCCCCGTAATAAAGCGTCGCTGCCACGCCTGCTGCATTCAGTCGCTCGGCGTAGAGCATGCCGTCATCGCGCAGCAGGTCGAATTGCGCCACGGCGATCAAGGCCGGCGGCAACCCGCTGAAATCCTCGGCGAGCAACGGCATCGCATAAGCACTTGGCTGTCCGGTGCCGCGCAAGTACAGGGCGTGATAACAATCCAGATCGCTGCTGCTGAGCAAGGGAGCATCGACGCATTCACTGCGCGATGGCAATCGGTGATCACCGCCCAGCCCCGGATAAATCAGCACCTGCGCCGCCGGCAATGGCTCGCCCGCATCGCGTAACGCCAGGCACAACGCCGCCGCAAGGTTGCCACCGGCACTGTCCCCGGCCACCAGCGTTCGCTCGGGATCGAGCCGGAATGGCCCGGTCCGTAGCGCGCGCCAGACACCCAGACAATCCTCGAACGCCGCCGGAAACGGATGTTCCGGCGCCAACCGATAATCGACGGCGATCACCAGCACGCCGAGCGTCGACGCCAGTTCGGCGCAGATGAAGTCGTGGGAATCCAGATCCCCCACCACCCACCCGCCGCCGTGCAGATACACGATGCACGGGCAACCGCTGGTCGGTGGCGAAACCGGCGGTTGATAAGACCGCACCGGCACGCCGACCAATTCAAAATCCACCACATAAAGCCCGGAGGGACGTGACGGGGTGAACGCCCGGCACATCCCGCTGTAGGCCTGGCGCAAACCGTTGAGGCTGCCGTCAGTGCTGTTGAAGCTGACGGTTTTCTCGACGAAAGCCGCCATTTGCCCGGATAACGGATAGGAACTCATCAAAGTTTCAAACTGGTCTGAACGGTCGCCACGCCATCCTTGCCATCAAAACTGGTGACACCGGCAAGCCAGCGCTGAAGATCCTCGGGATGATCACGTAGCCATTGTCTGGCAACATCCTGCGGCGTTTTACGCTCCATGATCGGCACCATCAACTGGCTTTCCTGGGCAGCGGTGAAGGTCAGGTTTTCCAGCAGGCGATTCACATTCGGGCAGCGCTGGGCGTAGTCCGGGGCGGTTACGGTGGAGACGGTGGCGGCGCCTTCGTTCGGGCCATAAACGTCTTCACTGCCAGTCAGGTAGGCGATTTTCATGTTGATGTTCATCGGGTGCGGGGTCCAGCCGACGAACACCACGAACTCCTTGCGATTCACCGCCCGCTGAACGGCGGCAAGCATGCCGGCCTCACCCGACTCGATCAGCTTGAAATCCTTCAAGCCAAATTGATTGGTCTCGATCATGGTTTTGATGGTGGTGTTGGCGCCACTGCCCGGCTCGATGCCGAAGATCTTGCCGCCGAGTTGATCCTTGAATTTGGCGATATCGGCGAAAGTTTTCAGACCCGCTTCGGCGACATATTCAGGTACGGCGAGGGTTGCCTGAGCATCGGCCAGGCTCGGTTTGTCCATGACCTTCACCTGATTGGCAGCCAGGAACGGCGCGATGTTTTTGTCCATCGCCGGTTTCCAGTAACCGAGGTAGATGTCCAGACGCTTGTCGCGGATGCCGGCGAAGATGATTTGCTGCACGGCGCTGGTTTGCTTGCTTTCGTAACCGAGGCCGTTGAGTAACACATCGGCCATGCCGCTGGTGGCGATCACGTCGGTCCAGTTGACCACGCCCATGCGCACGGCCTTGCAGGAGGCGTCGTCACTGGCCAGAACGCTGGTGCTCAGCAGAGCAGTGCCGCAGAGGATTGAGAGACAGCGGGTGAACAGTCTTTTCATTGGGATGATCTCGTGCGGCAGCGGATTATTGTGGGCCGGTGTCTTTGTGCACCGTGCCCAGAACATTACGCAGCGTCGAGAGGGTAAAAGCGAACTGTAGCGACCGAGATTTGCACGGTGGCGACCGTTCCTATCGATCGTTCCCACGCGGGAGCGTGGGAACGAACAGTCAACCGTAGTGCTTCTCACCCCAGGTCAGCAGCCCTTGCAGCAATTCCTTGAGCACCACCTGAGTTGGCGCCGCCAGGTCCGGGCGATAACGGAACGGCTCGAACTCTTCCATGTACGTGCACTGGCCCAACTCCAGTTGCACCGCATGGATGTTCTCGGCCGGATTGCCGTAATGCCGGGTGATGTGGCCGCCCTTGAAGCGACCGTTCAGCACATGGCTGTAATCGCCGTGGCGCGCGCAGATCGCTTCCAGCTGAGTAGCCAACTGTGGATCGCAACTGGCGCCGTTAAAGGTGCCAAGGTTGAAGTCCGGCAGCTTGCCGTCGAACAGGTGCGGGATCACCGAACGGATCGAGTGCGCATCGAACAGCAGCGCGTAGCCGAACTCGGCCTTCAGTCGCGCCAGTTCGTTCTGCAAAGTGCTGTGGTACGGCGTCCAGATCTGCTCCAGGTAAGTCGCTCGTTCCGCCGCTGACGGCTCCATACCCTCACGGAACAACGGAATACCGTCGAACAGCGTCGCCGGGTACAGACCGGTGGTCGCGCCGGCATACAAAGGCTTGTCGTCAGACGGGCGGTTAAGGTCGATGACAAAACGCGAGTACTCGGCGGCCAAGGTGCTGGCGCCCAGCTCGGCAGCAAATTCATAGAGCTGCGGGATATGCCAGTCAGTGTCCGGCAGGCTTTTCGCGTCGGGGATCAACCCGGCTTCGACCGTCGGCGTCAGGCGCAGGCCGGCGTGGGGCATGCTGATCAGCAGCGGCACGCGACCTTGTTTGAAGTTCAGAACCTTATCCACAACTGTTCTCCTGAATGCTCACTTCAACGCCGTGACGCACGACGCGTTTTTCCAGGTCGCCGCCCAGCCAGTACGACAGGTCGGCCGGACGATCGATTTGCCAGGCGACGAAATCTGCACACTTGCCGACTTCCAGCGAACCGTGGGTTTCAGCCATGCCCAGCGCCGTGGCGGCATGAATCGTTGCACCCGCCAAGGCTTCTTCCGGGGTCATGCGGAAACAGGTGCACGCCATGTTCAGCATCAAACGCAACGACAGTGCCGGTGAGGTGCCGGGGTTGAGGTCGGTGGCGATGGCGATTTTCACGCCGTGTTTGCGCAAAGCTTCCATCGGCGGCAATTGGGTTTCCCGCAGAAAGTAGAACGCGCCGGGTAGCAACACCGCGACGGTGCCGGACTTGGCCATAGCGATGGCGTCGTCTTCGGTCATGAATTCCAGGTGATCGGCCGACAGTGCGTGGTAACGCGCCGCCAGACTCGAGCCATGCAACGACGACAACTGTTCGGCGTGCAGCTTCACCGGCAGACCAAGTTGTTGTGCGGCGATGAACACCCGCTCGACCTGCGCCGGCGAAAACGCCAGGTATTCGCAGAACGCGTCCACCGCATCCACCAGCCCTTCGGCGGCCAGGGCCGGAAGCATCTCGGCGCAGATGTGATCGATGTAGTCGTCGGCACGGTCCGCGTATTCCGGCGGCAAGGCGTGAGCGGCCAGGCAGGTGCTGCGCACGCTGACCGGGAACTCGGCGCCGAGACGGCGAATGACCCGCAGGATCTTGCGTTCGCTGGCCAGGTCCAGGCCGTAGCCAGATTTCATCTCTACGGTGGTCACGCCGTCGCGCATCAGGCTTTTCAGACGCTTGGCGGCGCTGGCGAACAGCTCGTCTTCGGTCGCCGCGCGAGTAGCGCGCACGGTGCTGGCGATACCACCGCCAGCCGCTGCGATTTCTGCATAGCTGACGCCTTGCAGACGCTGCTCGAATTCACCGCTGCGGTTACCGCCGAACACCGTGTGGGTGTGGCAGTCGATCAGGCCCGGCGTCACCCAGGCCCCTTTAAGATCATTGACTGCCGGGTACTCGCCCGACGGCAGTTCAGCGCGTGGGCCGATCCACTCAATGTGCGCTCCTGACGTCACGATGGCCGCATCCTCGATGATCGAGTAGACGCCTTGCGCCATGGTTGCGACGTGGCAGTGTTGCCAGAGAGTTTTCATCCGTGGCCTCCGTTAGGTTATCGATGAGAAAAAGAAGGTTCCCGCTCCACCGGTACTGCCTTCCCTGCCGCCGGTTTCACCCACGTCAGGTAGGCCAGCACCAGCAATACAATCCAGACCACGCCGACGATCAGAGCCGCCTGGGTGTCCGGGAAATAGCCCAGCACGCCAAAGATGAACAGCATGAAGGCAATCGCCGCCATCGGCGCATAAGGCCAGAACGGTACCGGGAACTTCAGTTGGGCGACCTGCTCGGCACTCATGGAGCGACGCATGGCCACTTGGGTGAACAGAATCATCAACCAGACCCACACCGTCGCAAAGGTGGCGATGGACGCGATCAACAGAAACACGTTCTCCGGAATCAGGTAGTTCAGCAGCACGCCCAACAGCAGCGCGGCACTCATTACCACCACGGTCATCCATGGCACGCCATTGCGCGACAAGCGAGCAAAGCCCTTGGGTGCGTGTCCTTGCTGAGCCAGACCGTACATCATGCGGCCAGCGCCGAAGATGTCACTGTTGATCGCCGACACCGCCGCCGAGATCACCACGATATTGAGAATGGTCGCCGCCGAGCTGATCCCCAGGTTGTCGAAAATCTGCACGAATGGACTGCCTTGGCTGCCGATCTGCTGCCATGGAAAGATCGACATCAGTACGAACATCGTCAACACGTAGAACAGCAGGATACGCAACGGTACGGCATTGATCGCCCTGGGCAGCACGTGCTGCGGGTCTTTGGCTTCACCGGCGGTCACGCCGATGATTTCAATGCCGCCAAACGCAAACATCACCACCGCGAACGAAGCGATCAAGCCGCCCACGCCATTGGGCATGAAGCCGCCATGGCTCCAGAGATTGCTGATGTCGGTCGCCTGGGCGCCGGGGGCCGTGCTGATACCGAACAGCATGATGCCGAAGCCACCGAGGATCATCGCGACGATGGCTGCGACCTTGAGCAGCGACAGCCAGAATTCCATTTCACCAAAGACTTTGACGTTGCACAGGTTCAAGCCGCCGACCACCGAAACGATGCCCAGCACCCAGATCCAGCGGGCGACTTCCGGAAACCAGAAGCCCATGTAAATACCGAAGGCGGTGACGTCGGCCATGCCGACGATGACCATTTCAAACGCGTAGGTCCAACCGAGGATGAAGCCCGCCATCGGCCCAAGATAGGTGCTGGCGTAATGGCCGAAAGAGCCGGCCACCGGGTTGTGCACCGCCATCTCACCGAGGGCGCGCATGACCATGAACACCGCCGCGCCACCGATCAGGTAAGCGAGCAGCACCGCAGGCCCGGCCATTTGAATGGCCGAGGCAGAACCGTAAAACAGCCCGGTGCCGATCGCCGACCCCAGTGCCATGAAGCGAATATGTCGGGCAGAGAGCCCGCGTTTCAAACCTTTTGCTGGATGTTGCATTGCTCGTCCTTATTTATTCTTATTCGACGCAAAATCGAATCGCGAGCAAGCTCGCTCCCACAGGGTTTACACAATCCAATGTGGGAGCGGGCTTGCTCGCGAAGAGGCCATTACAGGCTAGGCAGCAACTTCGCCGAAACCAGCTCGTTCAGGCAACGAGTCGCCAGAAGCTCGCTAGCAGCATTGATGTCCGGTGCAAAGAACCGATCCTTCTCATAGAACGGCACTTCAGCACGCAGGATGGCGCGAGCCTTTTCCAGCTTCGCCGAGGTCTTAAGACCGTCACGCAAATCCAGACCCTGACAGGCCGCCAGCCATTCCACCGCGAGAACGCCGCGAGTGTTTTCGGCCATTTCCCACAGACGCTTGCCGGCAGCCGGCGCCATGGAAACGTGGTCCTCCTGGTTCGCCGACGTCGGCAGGCTGTCCACCGAGTGCGGATGGGACAACGCCTTGTTCTCGCTGGCCAATGCCGCAGCGGTCACCTGGGCAATCATGAAGCCGGAGTTCACGCCGCCATTGGCCACCAGGAACGGCGGCAGTTGCGACATGTGCTTGTCCATCATCAGCGAGATACGACGCTCGCTCAGGGAACCGATTTCAGCGATGGCCAGGGCCATGTTGTCGGCAGCCATGGCGACCGGTTCGGCGTGAAAGTTACCGCCGGAGATCACGTCGCCTTCAGCGGCGAATACCAGCGGGTTGTCCGAAACGGCGTTGGCTTCGATGGCGAGCACTTCGGCGGCCTGACGGAACTGGGTCAGGCAAGCGCCCATGACTTGCGGCTGGCAGCGCAGGGAGTACGGGTCCTGGACCTTTTCGCAGTTCTGGTGCGAGTCGGACACTTCGCTGCGCTCGCCCAGCAGATCGCGGTAAGCGGCAGCGGCATCGATCTGGCCTTTCTGGCCACGAGCGGCGTGGATGCGGGCGTCGAACGGGGAACGCGAGCCCAGCACGGCTTCAACAGTCATACCACCAATGGCCAGGGCGCCAGCAAACAGGTCTTCGCCTTCGAACAGACCACGCAGCGCATAAGCGGTGGACACCTGAGTACCGTTGAGCAGCGCCAGACCTTCTTTCGCGGCCAGGGTCAACGGAGTCAGACCGGCGATTTTGAGCGCTTCGGTTGCTTCCATCCACTCGCCTTTGTAGCGAGCCTTGCCTTCGCCCAGCAGCACCAGCGACATGTGGGCCAAAGGCGCCAGGTCGCCGGATGCACCGACCGAACCTTTCAATGGAATGTGCGGGTAAACCTCGGCGTTTATCAGGGCGATCAGCGCGTCGATCACTACGCGACGAATGCCGGAAAAACCGCGGCTCAGGCTGTTGACCTTGAGCACCATGACCAAGCGAACCAGCGCGTCGCTGATCGGCTCGCCGACACCGGCGGCGTGGGACAGCACCAGCGAGCGCTGCAGGTTTTCCAGGTCTTCGCTGGCGATACGGGTCGAAGCCAGCAGGCCGAAACCGGTGTTGATGCCATAAGCGGTGCGGTTCTCGGCGAGGATCTGTTCCACGCAGGCAACGCTGGCTTCAATCTGGTTCGAGGCGCTGTCATCGAGGGTGATTTTGACCGGCTGCTGATAGACATCACGCAGTTGGGCAAGGCTCAGTTGGCCGGGAATAAGGTTTAACGCAGTCATTTCGTGCTCCTTTTGAGAGTTTGTCTTCTTCTTAGGTGAAGAGTTCTCACCAGACGCTCCGGAGATGTCCGTTGTCCGTCGCTTCCCACCTTTTGGGGGGCTGCGCCTTGGCACGCTGGTGTTTTGTGGAAATCAGTTCAGGTTAGGTAAAGCGTTGTGCAGCAAAATCGGGTCTTTCAAAACGGCGGCGGCACTGGCGATGTCCGGTGCCAGCCAGCGGTCCTGGTCGTAGGCCGGGACTCGCTCGCGCAGCAGGCGCCAGGCGGCATCGGTGCCGGCGCCGAAGCGTTGCTCTTTCAAGAACTCAAACGCCTGAGACGCCAGCAGGTATTCGATGGCGAGGATCTGTGTGCAGTTTTCCAGGGCGCGATGCAGCTTCAACGCGGCGTTGGTGCCCATGCTCAGGTGGTCTTCTTGCAGGCCCGAGGTGACGTAGTTGTCGAGTACCGCCGGTTGCGCCAGTTGACGATTTTCCGCACACAGCGAAGCGGCGACGTACTGGACGATCATCATCCCGGAATTCACCCCCGGGTTGGCCACCAGGAATGCCGGCAAACCGCTTACATGCGGGTTGATCAAACGGTCCAGACGACGTTCGGCGATGGAGCCGATTTCCGCCATGGCGATCGCCAGCAAATCCGCGGCGAGCGCGACCGATTGGCCGTGCGGGTTGGCTTGGGACATGACGCGGAAGTCGTCCGGCGTGCCCAGCAGCATCGGGTTGTCGGTGACCGAGTTGAGTTCGGTTTCGATCTGCTTTTTCGCGTGTTCAAGCTGATCGCGAGCGGCGCCGTGAACTTGCGGAATCGAGCGGATGCTCAGCGCATCCTGAGTACGAATGCCTTTGCTGCTGGCAATTACTTCACTGCCATCGAGCAACGCCCGCAGGTTGATGCCGACTTGCTGCATGCCTGGATGCGGTTTGAGCGCGATGATCTCGGCATCGAACGCGGCAATTTGACCGCGCTGGGCTTCGAAACTCATGGCGCCGATCACGTCGGCCCATTGCACCAGACGCGTGGCGTCCGCGAGTGCCAGGCAACTGAGGCCGGACATGCACGGCGTGCCGTTGACCAGGCACAGGCCATCTTTGGCGCCCAGCTGAACCGGTTGCAGCCCTTCTTCGGCCAGGGCCTGCTGCGCGGAAACGATCTGCCCTCGATAGCTGACATTGCCGACACCCAGCAGCGCGATGCTGATGTGGGCCATGTGGGTCAGGTAACCGACCGAACCTTGGGACGGCACTTGCGGGGTGATGCCGCGATTGAGCAGCGCCAACAGGGCTTCGACCACCCGGCGATGAATGCCGGATTTGCCATGGCTGTAGTTGCGAATGGCGGCGCAGATGATTGCGCGGGTCTGTTCGTCGGCCAATGGAGCGCCAACGCCACAGGCGTGACTGAGCAAGGTGTTGCGCGACAGTTGGCTGAGTTGTTCGTCTTTGAGCGAGACATTGCACAGCGCGCCGAGTCCGGTGTTGACGCCATAGGCGCGCTCGCCGCTGACGACGATGCGCTGGACGATCGCTTGGGCATTCTCGATCCGTGCCCAGGTCTGTGGTGACAGCTCAAGCTGTGCGCCATGACGGGCTACGGCGACCACATCCTGCCAACGCAACGGGGCGTCGGCGATAACGATTTTTTCAGCCTGAGACATCTTCAACCTCGTGCGTACAACTTGAATATTGATGCAGCTTCGCTGACGCCTTCCCGAGCAAGCCCGCTCCCACAGGGGTACGCATTCCAAATGTGGGAGCGGGCTTGCTCGCGAAGAGGCCAGCACAAACACCGCAAACCTTTAAACCACCGCAGCCCGACGCTGTACGAACCGGTCCACATACTCATCCGCCGGCGAATGCAGGATCTCTCTTGGCGTACCGACCTGAATCAGGCGCCCGTCCTTGAGGATCGCAATGCGGTTACCGATGCGCACGGCCTCGTCGAGGTCGTGGGTGATGAAGACGATGGTCTTGTGCAGGGTCTTTTGCAGTTCCAGCAACTGGTCTTGCATTTCGGCGCGAATCAGCGGGTCGAGGGCACTGAAGGCTTCGTCCATCAGGATGATGTCGGTGTCCGCCGCCAAGGCGCGGGCCAGGCCCACACGCTGACGCATGCCGCCCGAGAGCTGATGCGGGTATTTGTTTTCGTAGCCCTTGAGGCCCACCGTGTTGATCCAGTGCAGCGCGCGCTCGGAGCACATTTGCTTGGTCTCGCCACGCACTTTCAGGCCGTAGGCGACGTTATCCACCACGGTCTTGTGCGGCAGCAGGCCGAAGCTCTGGAACACCATGCTGATCTTGTGCCGGCGAAATTCGCGCAGGGCTTCCATGTCGTATTGCAGGATGTCCACGCCGTCCACCAGGATCGCGCCGCTGGTCGGGTCGATCAAACGATTGAAGTGGCGCACCAGCGTCGACTTGCCGGAACCCGACAGGCCCATGATCACGAAGATCTCGCCGGTGCCGATGCTCAGGGACAAGTCGTTCACGCCGACCACACAGCCGGTTTCGGACAGCACCTGATCTTTGGTTTTGCCCTGGCCGATCATGGCCAGCGCATCCTTGGAACGGTTGCCGAAAATCTTGAAGACGTTTTTGACTTCGATCTTGCTGATGGCTTCGTTGTTCATTTGCTCACCTCATGCCGTGCCCGACCATACGCCTGAGTAATACGGTCGATAACCACTGCCAGAATCACGATCGCCAGACCCGCCTCAAGACCACGTCCAACGTTGAGGGTTTGAATCCCCACCAACACGTCTTCACCCAGGCCACGGGCACCGATCATCGAGGCAATCACGACCATCGACAGGGCCATCATGGTGGTCTGGTTGATCCCGGCCATGATGCTCGGCAGGGCCAGCGGAAGTTGCACACCAAACAGTTGCTGCCAGCGGTTGGCACCGAAGGCGTTGATCGCTTCCATCACTTCGCCGTCGACCTGGCGAATACCCAGATCAGTCAGGCGAATCAGCGGTGGTGCGGCGTAGATCACGGTGGCGAAAATCGCCGGGACCTTGCCCAGGCCGAACAGCATCAGCACCGGGATCAGGTACACGAAACTCGGCATGGTCTGCATGATGTCCAGCAGCGGCATCAAAATCGAACGCAGGCGATTGCTGCGTGCCGAAAGAATGCCCAGCGGAATGCCGATCATCACCGAAATGATGGTCGCCACCATCATCAGCGCCAGGGTCTGCATCAGCTTGTCCCAGAGGCCGACCGCACCGACCAGGAACAACAAGCCAACGATCACGGCGGTGGTCACGACTTTGCGGGTCGCGTGCCAGGCAACGCCCGCCACGATCGCCAGCATCAGCCACCAGGGCGCCGCACGCAGCAGCCCTTCAAGATTGACGATGGCCCACAACAGGGTGTCGGAGATTTGCCGGAACACGTCGCCGTAGTTGGTGACCAGCGAATCGACCCAACTGTTGACCCAGTCGGCGATGGAAAAGGTAAAGCTTTCGGGAAACATAAGAGGCTCTCAATCAAGGGGTTGCGATCAAGCATCCGACTGCCGCTCAGGGCAGTCGGAGAAACTCAACCTACAAGGCCGCGTCGATCTTTTTGGCTGCGTCTTCGCTCACCCATGCGTGCCAGACTTCAGGATGTTCCTTGAGGAAGATTTTCGCCAGTTTTGGTGACTCGATCCGCTCTTTGGCCATGCGCCCGAGGTTCTGGTTGAGCAGGTCGATTGGCAGGTTGACCTTCTCCAGCACCGCCACCAATTCCGGGGCTTGCTCGTGGAAGGTTTTGGACAGGCCGACCTTGATGGTCACGCGCTTGTCCACGCCTGGTTTCTCTTCGAGTTTCACCAGATCAACCTGGCCCATCAGCGGGGTTGGCGACCAGTAGTAGAACAGGATCGGCTCGCCACGCTTGTAGCTCGACAACACCGCGGCATCCAGCGCCGGGCCGGTGCCCGGACGGAAGTTGGTGTAGGTGCTTTCCAGGCCGTAGCTTTTCAGCATTTCGCTGTTGTCCAGCTCACAGGTCCAGCCGGCCGGGCAGTTGTAGAAACGGCCCTTGGATGGCTCTTCGGCGTCCTTGAACACCGCGGAATACTTGCCCAGGTCAGCAATGTTTTTCAGGTCCGGCGCCTTCGGTTCCAGCTTGCGCTTGGCGTCGCCTTCGATCACGTAACGCGGCACGTACCAGCCTTCGATCGCGCCAACGACCGGAGCGCCAACACCGACAACCTTGCCGGCCTTCTCGGCCTTGTTCCAGACTTCGCTGCGGCCGACCCACTCTTCGGCAAACACTTGAATGTCGTTGCTGCTCAGGGCGTTTTCCATGGTGATGGAGTTGCCCGGCAGGCTGTCGGTCTTGCAGTCGTAGCCTTTCTCCAACACGACTTGCAGCACGTCGGTCAGCAGCATGGCGCTTTCCCAGTTCAGGCCGGCAAATTTCACCGGTTTGCCCGACTCGCACCAACCAGCCGCCTGAGTGGCGCCGGCGCTGGCCAGCAGGCCCATGGAAAGCAATGTGGTCAGCAGGGTCTTGTTCGATTTCATTGTGTGACGCTCCTAATCATGAGTTGGCTTACGGCAGTCAAGAGGCATCCAGCCCTGTCCACGTCCAATCAGGCCTGCGCCGCAGCGCGACCGGCCCCGCTTGTTTTAGGTTGTACAACGCTGTCCTGCTCGACCGGCAGGATCAGTTGATCGGGTACTGCGCTGTGCCATTTTTTTGCACATACGTAATACAGGGCTGCGGGCAGCACCAGACCGATGATCCAGGAGATATCCACATCACCCAGAGCTGCCACCAGCGGACCGGTATAGAACTTGGAGGAGATAAACGGCAGTTGCACCAGCACACCGAAGACATAGACGCTGATACCGAGCGGGTTCCAGCGACCGTAGCGACCGTTCGGATCGGCCAGCGCCGGCACGTCATAGCGCTCGCGAGTGATGCAGTAGTAGTCCACCAGGTTGATCGCGCTCCATGGCGTAAAGAACGCCAGCAGGAACAGGATGAAGGACTTGAACGCACCGAGGAACGAGTGCTGACCGAGCAGCGCCATCAGGGTCGCAGTACCAACGATGACCAGCACGAAGACCAGACGCTGCAAGCGCGAGACCTTCAGTTCACCACGGAAGCCGCTGATGATGGTCGCAATGCACATGAAGCTGCCGTAGGAGTTGAGCGTGGAGATGGTGACCTTGCCGAACGCGATGCTGAAGTACAGCAGCGCAGCGGTGGCACCGGTACCACCCAGTCCCACGATGTAAGCCACTTCATGGCCGGCGAATTGCCCGTTTGCCGAAGCGGCGGCAAACACACCGAGGATCATCGCCACCTGTGCGCCAATCACCGAACCCGCACCCGCTGCGAAAAAGGTTTTCACCGATGACGTCTTGCTTGGCAAGTAGCGAGAATAGTCCGCCACGTACGGGCCGAAGGCGATCTGCCAGGACGCCGCGAGCGACACCGCCAGCAGGAAGCTGCTCCAGCTGAAGTGGCGGATTTGCAGAAGCGCGCCAACGTCGGTCTGGCTCATCAGACGGCTGAACAGGTAAACGAAGGCGATCACACCAATAACACTGGCAACACGGCCAATCCAATGGATCACTCGATAACCGAGCACCGTGACCAGCACGATGACACTGGCGAAAATCAGGATGCCGACGCTGTCGCTGACGCCAAACAATTGGCCCAGCGCCTGACCGGACAGCACGGTGCCCGTGGCGGTGAAGCCGAGGTACATCAAACACACCAGCACGATCGGGATGGCCGCGCCGTAAACGCCGAACTGCACCCGGCTGGAGATCATCTGCGGCAGGCCAAGCTTGGGCCCTTGCGCCGCATGCAGCGCCATTACGCCACCGCCGAGCAGTTGACCGATCAACAGACCGATCAACGACCAGAACACGTCACCGCCCAGCACCACGGCCAGGGCCCCGGTGACAATCGCGGTGATTTGCAGGTTGGCACCCATCCACAGGGTGAACTGGCTCAACAGACGACCGTGTCTCTCCGCTTCCGGGATGTAGTCGATCGAACGCTTCTCGATCAACGGTTTACTGCCTGCACGATCGCTGTTAACAGCCATGATTCAACCTCTGAGGATTGTTTTGTGGGGTCGGCTTTGCGTTGTTATTTGCCGGTAATCATCGGCAGGTTCAGACCCTGTTCCTTGGCGCAGTCGATCGCGATCTGGTAACCCGCATCGGCGTGACGCATAACACCGGTCGCCGGGTCGTTGTGCAGCACCCGAGCGATACGCTCAGCCGCTTCGTCAGTACCGTCGCAGACAATCACCATGCCCGAGTGCTGGGAGAAGCCCATGCCGACGCCACCGCCGTGGTGCAGGGAAACCCAGGTTGCGCCGCTCGCGGTGTTCAGCAGAGCGTTGAGCAATGGCCAGTCGGACACGGCATCGGAACCGTCCTGCATCGATTCGGTTTCGCGGTTCGGGCTGGCCACGGAACCGGAGTCCAGGTGGTCGCGACCGATCACGATTGGTGCGGACAATTCACCGCTGCGAACCATTTCGTTGAACGCCAGGCCGAGCTTGGCGCGCAGGCCCAGACCTACCCAGCAGATACGTGCCGGCAGACCCTGGAAGCTGATGCGCTCGCGCGCCATGTCCAGCCAGTTATGCAAGTGGGCGTCGTCCGGGATCAGCTCTTTTACTTTGGCGTCGGTTTTGTAGATGTCTTGCGGATCGCCCGACAGTGCAGCCCAACGGAACGGACCGATACCGCGGCAGAACAGCGGACGGATGTAAGCGGGTACGAAGCCTGGGAAGTCGAATGCGTTCTCGACGCCTTCTTCCTGGGCCATCTGACGGATGTTGTTGCCGTAGTCGAAGGTCGGAATGCCCATTTTCTGGAATTCGAGCATCGCTTTAACGTGCACGGCCATCGATTGCTTGGCGGCTTTGACGACAGCGGCTGGCTCGGTCTTGGCGCGAGCGCGGTACTCTTCCCAGGTCCAGCCGGCCGGCAGGTAACCGTTAAGCGGGTCGTGGGCGCTGGTCTGGTCGGTGACCATGTCCGGGCGCACGCCGCGCTTGACCAGTTCCGGCAGGATTTCAGCCGCGTTGCCGAGCAGGGCGATGGAAATCGCTTTGCCTTCCTTGGTGTATTTGGCGATGCGGGCCAGCGCGTCGTCGAGGTCGGTGGCTTGCTCATCGACATAACGGCTGTTCAGGCGGAAGTCGATGCTGATCTGTTGGCATTCGATGTTCAGCGAACAAGCGCCGGCCAGGGTGGCGGCCAGTGGTTGAGCGCCGCCCATGCCACCGAGTCCTGCGGTCAGGACCCAACGACCTGTCAGGTCATCGTTGTAGTGTTGGCGACCGGCTTCGACGAAGGTTTCGTAGGTGCCCTGGACGATGCCCTGGCTGCCGATGTAGATCCAGCTGCCGGCGGTCATCTGGCCGTACATGGCCAGGCCTTTGGCGTCCAGTTCGTTGAAGTGTTCCCAGCTCGCCCAGTGTGGCACCAGGTTGGAGTTGGCGATCAGTACGCGTGGGGCGTTGGTGTGGGTCTTGAACACGCCGACCGGCTTGCCGGATTGCACCAGCAGGGTCTCGTCGTCATTCAGGTTGGTCAGGCTTTCGACGATCTTGTCGTAGCATTCCCAGTTACGTGCCGCACGACCGATACCACCGTAAACCACCAGTTCTTTAGGGTTCTCGGCGACTTCCGGGTCGAGGTTGTTCATCAACATGCGTAGCGGCGCTTCAGTCAGCCAGCTCTTGGCGGTCAGCTTGTTACCGCGGGCAGCGCGGATTTCGACGTTACGAAACTTAGTAGGTTTCTGGGTATTGTCAGTCACGAAAAAGACTCCTCAGCGATCAATCCAAACCAACCCTGGCGGTGGGTAAGCCAGCCTGTGCGCGTCAAAGCGACACAAGCGAATCAGTGGACGTTGCGAGGAGTCTCGATCGACTCATACGCATACGTCTTTACTTGTACATACAAGCATATGCAATCAAGCGGCCAACTTGTTGGATGAGTGCTCAAGAAAAGTTTTGAAAGGGCTGGAAAGCGCCTGGATCAAGGGTTCTGGCGAAGATGAAATTTTTCGGGGGGATTTTGCGAGGAGGCTTACAGCTGTTACTTGAGCGGGGGTTTGCGCCACGCTGGGGCGTTCGGTAACAAGTTGGTGCGCATTCGGGAACGTTGAAAAGCAAAAGATCGCAGCCTCGTTTCACTCGACAGCTCCTACAGGGATGGTGTTCATCTTGTAGGAGCTGTCGAGTGAAACGAGGCTGCGATCTTTTAGGTATTTTGAATCAGCGTGCAGTCAGCTCGATCACACAGCACTGGCCATTGCTGGAGACTTCCAGCAGGCCGACGTTACCGTCGAGTTGCAGGCAATCATGGCGACCGAGTTGTGAGGCGCTATGACCGACTTTCACTTCAAGCTCTTCGGTGACACTGAATACGAGCACGGTGCCTGCCGAGCTGAAAAACCGCTGCTCGCCGTCCAGCCACTGCAACCGCGCGCTATAACGCTGCGGTGCATAAATCAGGTTGAAGTCGCGAATCGGTCCGCCGAGCAAGGTGCAAGAGACCTGGCTCTCGCCGCTGAAGGCAAACGGGTCCAGCGGTAACAGTGGCTTTGTGTCCTGGCCATCGACACGCAAGGTCATGCCGTCGCCTTGCAGCACAGTGATCACTCGCTCATAGCCGGCGAATGTCGAGAAACCGCCCGACTCACCGATATCGGCAATCGACAGACGCCAGCCGAAACCCTCAAGACCGGTGCCCGCATCGCGGGTGATTTCTTCGGTACTGCCGCCGCCGTTTTTCCACGGCATGCGTGGGTAATCAACGGCGCGTAAAACCTTCAACTCATTCATTTATGAAAGCGCCCTTCCAGACGATGACGGGAACCGGGGTGGATCAAACGGGCGGCGGTCACTGGCTGACGGCCGGACCAGGTACGGCGACGAATCAGCAGGCACGGCTCGCCCTTTTCAATCTGCAGCAACTTGCACTCGCTGGCCTCAGCCAGAATCGCCTCGACCACGTGTTCGCCTTCAGTCAGCGGCGCGACCTGGTTCAGATAGGCGTATGGCGTTTGCAGGGTGAAGTCCTGCTTGAGGTAGTCCGGCGCCACCAGTGCGTTGACGAAACGGTCTTCGATTTGCACCGGAATATCGTTTTCGAAATGCACGATCAGCGAGTGAAAGACTTTCTGGCCTTCGCGCATATCCAGTGCCAGCGCCCGCTCGGAACCTGCGGCCTCTTCTTCGAGGGTGATGACCTTGCAGGTGTGGCGATGGCCACGGGAGGCTATTTCGTCGGCGATGTTGTGGACTTCAAACAGCGCGGACTGACTTTTCGGCTCGGCGACGAAAGTGCCGACACCCTGCATGCGCACCAGCAGACCGTCGGCGGTCATCTCGCGCAGGGCACGGTTGATGGTCATGCGGCTGAAACCCAACTGGTTGACCAGCTCGCTTTCCGACGGAACGCGGTAGTGCGGCGGCCAGTTTCCACTGTCGATTTGCTGGGTGATCATCTGTTTGACGCGCGCGTACAAGGGCGCCGGACTGTCGCCCATGTGTGCGGCCAACGGAGAGACTGCAGGCGGAGTCGGCACGGTTAATCCTTGTTCATTTGGTAGAGGTTGCTAGCTTGCCGGAGTTTACCGAGCAGGCAAACGTCTGTATATGTATATACAAATAACACACGATGGGGTGCTGAACCATGTCCGCCTTCTTTGCCGAACGCGCGCTGCTGCCTAGTGGATGGGCCAACAATGTACGTCTTGAGGTCAGCGCCGATGGCGTGTTGACCCATATCCAGGCCGATTCCAATGCAGATGGCGCCGAACGGCTAAGCGGTCCGCTACTGCCGGGTATGCCGAATCTACACTCCCACGCCTTCCAGCGCGCCATGGCCGGGTTGGCGGAAGTGGCAGGGAATCCGAATGACAGTTTCTGGACCTGGCGCGATTTGATGTATCGCCTCGTCGGAAAAATCAGCCCGGATCAACTCGGCGTCATCGCCCGTCAGCTGTACATCGAAATGCTCAAGGCCGGGTACACCTCGGTCGCGGAATTTCATTACGTACACCACGACACCAACGGCCAGCCTTACGCGGACCCGGCCGAACTGGCGCTGCGCATCAGCCAGGCCGCCAGTTCCGCCGGGATCGGCTTGACCCTGCTGCCGGTGCTCTACAGCTATTCCGGTTTCGGCGGCCAGGCCCCGAACGAAGGCCAGCGCCGCTTTATCAACAGCACCGAAAACTACCTCAAGCTTCAGTCGCGCTTGCAGCCAATCCTGGCGCAGCAACCGGCGCAGTCGCTGGGTTTGTGTTTCCACTCGTTGCGCGCGGTAACACCGCAGCAGATCAGCGAAGTGCTGGCCGCCAGCGACCAGCAGAGCCCGGTGCACATTCACATCGCCGAACAGCAGAAGGAAGTCGATGACTGCCTGAGCTGGAGCGGCCGCCGTCCGCTGCAATGGCTGTATGAAAACACCGAGGTCGATCAGCGCTGGTGCCTGGTTCACGCAACCCACGCCAACCCGGAAGAAGTCACGCTGATGGCCAAGAGTCGCGCCATCGCCGGCTTGTGCCTGACGACCGAAGCCAACCTCGGCGACGGGATTTTCCCGGCGGTGGACTTCCTCGCTCAGGGCGGGCGCATGGGCATCGGTTCCGACAGCCATGTGTCATTGAGCGTGGTGGAAGAATTGCGTTGGCTGGAATACGGCCAGCGTCTGCGCGACCAACGCCGTAATCGTTTGTATGGCGCGGATCAGCCGATGGTTGGCCGCACGCTGTACGACGCAGCGCTGGAGGGCGGGGCTCAGGCGCTGGGCCAGCCGATTGGTGCGCTGGAAGTTGGCAAACGTGCGGATTGGCTGGTGCTGGATGGCAACGATCCGTACCTGGCGACAGCCAGCGGCGACGGGATTCTCAATCGTTGGTTGTTTGCCGGTGGTGACCGTCAGGTGCGAGATGTGCTGGTCAATGGCCAGTGGGTTGTGCGCGACGGGCGTCATGCGGGCGAAGAAGAGAGCAATCGGGCTTTCACCCAAGTCCTGCGCGACCTCCTGGGCTGACGCAAAAAAAATGTGGGAGCGGGCTTGCTCGCGAAGGCGGACTGTCAGTCAACATCTCTGTTGAATTTGATGGCCCCTTCGCGAGCAAGCCCGCATTGGGATTCCGGTAACCGTTAGTTCGAGATCTTGGCCATCTGCGTATCGGTCGCGCGCCAGATCAGCCGCGTGGTGTCGTAACCCTGCTGACGTGCCTTGCTCAGCAGCTCCTCACGCACTACACCATTGACCGTCGGGGTCCGTGCCAGCAGCCATAGATACTTGCGGCTCGGATCGCCAACGATTGCGGTCTTGTAGTCATCGCTGACATACAACACCCAGTACTCTCCCTTCGCCACACCCGGAATCAGCCGCGAAAACCAGTTATCAAACTCGACCCACAGCTTGTCGGTTTTGCCCGGCTCCTGTGGCCAGGCCGTGCCTTTGGCCTCTTCCCATTGCCAGTCTGCCGTCAGGCAGCGGTTCAGCACCAACACCTTGCCGTCAGGCTTGAGCGTGTAATGGGCTTCGGATTGCGCGCAGTTGCGCTGGAAATACATCGGCAGACGAGCCAACTCGTACCAGGTCCCTTGGTACTTCTTGAGATTGACGCTGTTGACCGTTTTCGGTGCCAACGGATCTACGCCGGAAGTGGCGCAGCCGGCCAATACCAGGCCGGCTAAAAGGACTATCAATAACCGCTTCATTGTTTTTCTCCCGTGGGCGCATAGCCCCGGATTACTTCAGGCCTTGGCCGGAAAACATCAGCACTTTGTCACCGGCGTACTGCACGCTGATAAAGCTGTTCTTGTCGCCCCAGGTACAGCTGGACATGCCGAGCGCGCCCGAGCAATCGGCGGGTTTACCCAGCAAGGTTTCTACCTCGGCCTTGGGCATGCCTGACGACAGCTTCGAGTAGTTTTCCTGATTGATCTTGCTGCACGCGGCCAGCAACACACAGAACGAAAGCAGGGCGATTGAACGCAGCGACATGGTGTAGCTCCTGGGGCGAAGGGGAATGGCATGGCTGCCAAGCTGAAGCTTAGAAGAGAAAACCCCTGTCTGGTTCCGTGGCCGGCCGGCTATTTTTGGGCCGCTCGTCCGCCTTTCGTGAAATATAAGGAACTTTTGTTTGCTGATGACCATTTCGTCGGTTTTCGCAAAAGCCGCCTAATCTTTGGCGCCGCTCAGTCGACATAAAAGCAGCGCAAAGCCCACGACTGTGGCAAATTGACGCCCCTTTGTTGACTAGCCTATCCGCGGTAGCTCATTTAATGACCAGAAACATGAAGTTCAGCCACAAGATCTTGTTGGCTGCCGCCCTCGTGGTGGCCGTTGCATTCGCTTGTTTCATCCTCTTCAACGACTACCGCCAGCGGCAAACCCTGCGCAGCAGTACCGAATCCTCGATGCAGGAACTCGGCAGCCTGACCACCAGCAACATCCAGACCTGGCTGGAAAGCCGCATTCAGTTGCTGCAATCGCTGTCCCAGCAGATCGCCGTGGACGGCAGTGACCTGGCCAACCTCAAGCGCGCCATCGACCTGCCGGCCTACACCAGTAATTTTCAGTTGAGCTACTTCGGTGGCACTGACGGCGTGATGTTCTCGGTCCCGGCCGGCAATCGTGCGGCGGATTACGACCCCCGCGCCCGTGGCTGGTACAAGGCGGCCAACGGCGCGCAACAGACCATCGTCACCGAACCTTATATCGCCGCGTCGTCGGGCAAACTGGTGATCACCGTTGCCACCCCGGTGAAACATCAGAATCAAATGATCGGCGTCGCCGGCGCAGACATCGACCTGTCCAGCGTCAGCGCGATCATCAACTCGCTGAACTTCGGCGGCCACGGCCACGCGTTCATCGTCAGTGCCGACGGCAAGATCCTGATTCACCCGGACAGCAAACTGGTGCTCAAGAGCCTGACCGACGCCTACCCGAATGGCGCGCCGAAAGTCAGCCCGGGCATGAAAGAAGTCGAGATCGACGGCAAGACCCAATTCATCTCCTTTA
The DNA here is from genome assembly GCF_008370005.1 of Pseudomonas sp. ANT_J28. NCBI lineage: Bacteria > Pseudomonadati > Pseudomonadota > Gammaproteobacteria > Pseudomonadales > Pseudomonadaceae > Pseudomonas > Pseudomonas sp. ANT_J28. Next base: position 11,393 of record NZ_VOBM01000050.1, on the reverse strand, counting down.
CCCACGTCAATGGTGTGCCCTCGGCAGACTGGTACGTGGCACTGGTGCTGGATCAGGACACCGCGTTCTCAATGCTCAGCGAATTCCGCACCTCGGCGATCATCGCCATGGTCATTGCCGTGGTAATCATCATCGCGTTGCTGGGCATGCTGATTAGCTTCTTGATGCAGCCGCTGCTGACTATGGGCCGCGCCATGCATGACATCGCCGAAGGCGAAGGTGACCTGACCAAACGCCTGACCATCCACGGCCAGGACGAATTCGGTGCGCTGGGCACCTCGTTCAACCGTTTTGTGGAGCGTATTCATACGTCGATTCGCGAAGTGTCCTCGGCCACCGGCCAGGTCAACGAAGTCGCCTTGCGTGTGGTTGCCGCGTCGAACTCGTCGATGTTCAACTCCGACCAGCAAGCCTCGCGCACCAGCAGCGTCGCCGCCGCCATCAACGAGCTGGGCGCCGCCGCCCAGGAAATCGCCCAGAACGCCGCCCTCGCCTCTCAGCATTCGAGCGATGCTCGCGCATTGGCCGAGGACGGCCAGCAAGTCGTGGATAAAACCATCGCGGCGATGCAGCAGCTCTCGGCGAAGATCAGCGATTCGTGTGGCAACATCGAAACGCTCAACAGCAACACCGTGAACATCGGGCAGATTCTGGAAGTGATCACCAGCATCTCCCAGCAGACCAACTTGCTGGCACTCAACGCCGCCATCGAAGCGGCCCGTGCCGGTGAAGCCGGTCGCGGTTTTGCCGTGGTAGCGGACGAGGTGCGTAACCTCGCGCACCGTACTCAGGATTCGGCGCAGCAAGTGCAGAAGATGATCGAGGAACTGCAAGTCGGCGCTCGGGAAGCCGTGAGCACCATGACCGACAGCCAGCGCCAGAGCGAAAGCAGCGTCGGCATCGCCAACCTGGCGGGCGAACGTCTGGGCAGCGTAACTCAGCGTATCGGTGAGATCGACGGGATGAACCAGTCGGTGGCCACTGCGACGGAAGAGCAGACGGCGGTGGTGGAGTCGATCAACGTCGACATTACCGAGATCAACACGCTGAATCAGGAAGGCGTGGAGAACTTGCAGTCGACCTTGCGTGCGTGTTCAGACCTTGAACAGCAGGCGGCGCGGCTTAAACAGTTGGTCGGTAGTTTCAGGATTTAAGCCATTCTTGCGGGCCCCTTCGCGAGCAAGCCCGCTCCCACATTGGATTTGCGTCGATCACAAATCCCCTGTGGGAGCGGGCTTGCTCGCGAAGACGGCATCTGCAACAACGAAGATTTAGAAACGAGACCCGGGCTTCGAAAGAAACGCCAACTCCTCAGCCGTAGATTCCCTTCCCAACACCGCATTGCGATGCGGAAACCGTCCAAACCGCGCAATCACTTTCTGATGCCGCTCGGCATAATCCAGGTTATCGGCAAACACCGCCCGATCACCCTCAGGTTGCTGCGCCAGCAGATCGATAAACCGCGAAACCGCTTCGTTCTGCACCGCCAGATTCTCGCAGTGTTCAAACACCAGGTAGATAAATACCCTCTGGATCGGCCGCAACTGCCGATCAAAATCCGCAGCAATGCCTTGCGCCACCAGTGCCTGAGCCCTGAGATCGCCTGAAAAGGATTTGGGAGTGTCGCGAAAGATCATTCGCGGCAGTTGATCGAGCAGCAGCACCAGGGCCAGCCAACCTTCGGGGCGTTGCGCCCACTCGGTCAATCCGCCGGCCAGTGCCTGCTCGACCCAGTCCCCGAAACGCGTGCGCGCTTCGAGGTCCTGGCTGTCGCGCTTGCCGAACCATAACTTGCCCTTGTCAGCCGCTATTTCGTGGGGGGATTCGAGGGTTCCGAACCACCATTCGAGCAATGGCTGCCAGGGCGCGGTCATGGGTTTATTCCTTGTGGTAAGCCGTGACGCGTTCGACTTCTTCTTTCGAACCGAGGAACACGGCGACACGCTGGTGCAAGCCGTCCGGCTTGATGTCGAGGATGCGCTGATGGCCATCGGTGGACGCGCCGCCAGCCTGTTCAACCAGGAACGACATCGGGTTGGCTTCGTACATCAGACGCAGCTTGCCCGGCTTGGACGGCTCGCGACTGTCGCGTGGGTACATGAACAGACCGCCACGGGTCAGGATGCGGTGCACGTCCGCGACCATCGCGGCGACCCAGCGCATGTTGTAGTTCTTTTTCAGCGGGCCTTCTTCGCCAGCCAGCAATTCGCCGACGTAGCGTTGTACCGGCGCTTCCCAGTGGCGCTGATTGGACGCGTTGATCGCGAATTCCTGAGTCGAGGTCGGGATCTTGATGTCTTCATGGGTCAGCACGAAGCTGCCCATTTCGCGGTCCAGGGTGAAGCCTTTTACGCCGTCACCCAGGGTCAGGATCAACATGGTCTGTGGACCGTAGATCGCGTAACCGGCAGCCACTTGCTCGGTGCCTGGCTGCAGGAAAGCCTTTTCGTTCAAGGGCTCGTTTTGGCTCAGGTATTCGTTCGGGCAACGCAGCACCGAGAAGATCGTACCGACCGGCGCGTTGATATCGATGTTCGACGAGCCGTCCAGCGGGTCGAAAACCAACAGGTACGCGCCTTTCGGGTATTTGCCCGGGATCTGGTAGGCATTGTCCATTTCTTCGGACGCCATGCCGGCCAGGTGACCGCCCCATTCGTTGGCTTCGAGCAGGATCTCGTTGGAGATCACGTCGAGTTTTTTCTGCACTTCACCTTGGACGTTTTCAGTGCCCATGCTGCCCAGAACACCACCGAGGGCGCCTTTGGACACGGCGTGGTTGATCTCTTTGCAAGCACGCGCCACCACTTCGATCAGGAAACGCAGATCGGCAGGGGTGTTATTGCTACGGGTCTGCTCAATCAAATAGCGACTCAGGGTAACGCGGGACATGGAAGGCTCCGGTGGAATGGGGGGCTAAAAACCCGCGCAGTTTAACGCGAGTCGGGGCGCATTTCCTCCTATCAGACGTGTTACACCCAATAGAGTTCATGCGCCCGATTGAGCGTAGTTCGAAACCGCCCGGATGTGGGCCGGGCGTAACTGCCAGTTTCAGGGTTTGACTGGCGGCTTGCGCAACAGACTGAACGCCATCGCGGCCAGAACCAAAACACTGAGCAGCAACACCGCCCACAACCCGAACTTCTTCCAGTTTGTGTCCATCGGCGCAGCCGTTGTCACGGTCGATACCGGCGTGGCCACCGCCCCGCCCTCCACCGTAGCCTTGCCCAATGTCGCCAATTTTGCAGCGTTGTAATCCGGAATCAACGTCGACAGCGGCAGGTTCGCCGCCTTCACCGTGGCACTTCCCAGCGCGAGCGTATAAGGCCCCGCCCCGCGCGCCAGGAACACCAATTGAATGGAGCGCACGGCGAATCGCACAGTCGGTGCCTCGGCACCCAGACCGCCGCCGCGCTCGTCCACCGTCAGTTTCAACTGCTGCACGGTTTGCCCCGACAGCTGCAATTCGTTCTGCACCACATCCTGGCCACTCTGGGTCAGGCGATAAAGCAAACCGCTGCTCAGCGCCTGCCACGGCAGGCTACTTTCCCGACGACCGGACAAGGTCACGGGTGCCAAACTGTTGGGCTGACTCAACTCGACCTGCAAGCGTTCGACATTCAGCCCCATGGGTAATTGCCAGGTGTATTCACCGGCCTTCACGCTGCTGCCGGCCAGCGGCTGCGACCAGACAAGTGGTAGCAGCAGGCTGCGAGTCTTGGCGCTTTGCAGTTGCGCCGAGGTCAACGTCGGTGCCGATTGCGGCGTGCTCCATAGCAATCGCAGATAACGGGCCGACTGACCCGGCAGAGCGACTTCATGTTGCTCGACCTGCTCGTCGGCGAACGTCAGGCGTGCCACCTGCCCTTCACCCCACGACTGCCAATGCTGCAGGTCGTCGCTGGCCTCGATGGTGAAACGCTGGAAGCCATCGCGTTCGCTGGTCCAGTCGAGGATCAACTGCTGCAAGGGTGCTTTGATGCTGCTGGCGTCGAGCAACCAGCCGCGCAGCATTTCTTCGCCCGCCTCCAGCTGACTGGACGGCTGCACTTCGACCAGCGTGCCGTTGGCGCTCGATTGCACCCGCACGCTCGGTGCGTGCTCGGTGGAGTCCGCCGAGTTGTACAGAGGAAACCATTTCACGTCGGTCAGGGTGCGGTTTTCGCTGGTCTGCGCCGGCGCGCGAGCCAAGGAATACGCCTGAGCCTCACCGGCGGCATTGAACACGCGCACATCGCTGAGATCGGTTTGCCGCGCATTCAATTGCACGCTCAACGGCAATTCGAGGCGATACCACGGACCTTCGCCGCTGACCGACAACGGCACATGCGTGGCGAAGTCCGCCGGTTTTTCCTGAGCACTGGCCGACAGCGCCACACCCAGCGCAACAGCGCCCAGCCAGACAAGATTCAGCTTCTGACTCAAAACGACACTCCTTCGGTTTGCGGGGCCGGTTTTTCAGCCTCCGGCACAGCATCAAAGCGCTTGGGCGGCAACGGGGCGAAATAGCCCACCACCAACAGCAACACGCCAACGCCGATAAACGAGACGATCCGCGCCAGCCCGCCGCGGTTACTCAACTCGACAAAGAACAGTTTGGCCACCACCACCCCGATCAGCGCCGCACCGATCAGCCAGACTTCGCGGCGATGACGCAGATGGCCGCCGATCATCAGACTCAGGGCCATCAAGGTCCAGACGATAGACAGACCGGCCTGCACCCGCATGGATTGGAGCAACGCATCCAGTTCGAACGGCACACCGCCCCAATGATGGGCCGTGCGCATCACCAGCGCAGTAAAGAACACAAACAGCGAGGCGCCAGCGATCAAGTGCGTGGCGTGTTCGGCATAGTCCTTGCGAATCGCCAGTTGCGCCACGGTGCTGCGGGACCACACGTAAACGCCGAACAGCGCAAACAGCAGGCCCAACTCCAGCGGGTTGATCAGCGGCACGTAAGGCAATGGCTCGGCGGTGCCGTCGCTGACAACGTTCGCCAGCCAGAACCAGCCGAGCATCAGCAACGCCAGCGGTGCCGCCGCATACACACGGTATTCGCGCGAATAAGCCGACACCGGCCATGGCCAGGCACGGGGCGCCGCCATCAGCACCAGATACAGGCTCGGCAGAATCGCCCAACCCAACCAGCGCCAGGCGTTGTACTGCTCGGACAACAGCAACAGGCCGTAACGCAGCTCCAGGGCCAGCACACCGATCAACAGCCAGCAGCCGAGCACGTGCGCGGTACTGAGGGCGCGCGCCGGCAACATCGGAGCCAGACGCCGCAGGGAGATGAAATGCACAACGAACACGGCCGCCCACACCAGCCAACCGACGTTGGCCGCCGGGTGATAACGCGAGTGCCACGCAGCCAGCAACACCAAACCGGCCGCAGGCATCAGCAAGGTGCAGAGCAAGCCCAGCGACGACCATTTCAGGCGCAGCGCCAATACCGTCCACAGCGCCACGCTCAGCGCCGCGACCGCCAGCAACAACGTCGCTTGCAGATTCAACGGTGCGAAGCGCAGTACTTCACTGACCCACGCCAGCGCCCACCAACCCGCGCCCCATACCAACAGCACTTCGGACAAACGCTGCAAGCTCAGCACATCGAAGGCCGAGGCATGGTTGCCGAGCTGCAAGCGCCAGGCGCCAACCATCGCAGCCAAACCCAACAACAGCGGAGTCCAGAAACCACTGTGAGTCAGAGGCTTCAATCCTTCGCTCGCAAGCGGTCCGAGCAAATCAGGCCCGGCCATCAGGAACGCCGCGCCGCCAATCACCTGCAACAGCAAACCGAAGACAAAACTCACACGCCGCTTCAGGTACAGACTCAGCCAAATAATGAACAGACCGCTGGCCGCCCATACCGCACTCGCCGTTTGCCAAGGCAGGACGAACAGCACCGCCAGATTGATCAACACCAGACCGGCGAGCAGCACCACCGACAACCCGCGCAGCAAACGCACATCGCTTCGGACCATCTCATCGCGCGCCGCCAGCAACATGCCAGCGATCAGCGCCAGGCCGATCAACGACGCGCTCAGCAGGCCGCTCCAACCAGCGTTGAACACGGCGCCAGACTCACCGCTCGAACCCTGTAGCCGCATCAGGAACAACGCACCGCCGAGCAACTGCACGGCGAACGCAGTGAACAGGAACGTGCGCGATTGCAGACGCAAGCCAACAAACAACGTCGCCAACCCCGCCAGCGCCCAACTGATCGCCGTGCCGTGAGTGAAGAAGAACAACGGCGCCAGCAGATAGAGGAAGGTCAGACCGAGGCAGGCCAATACCGGCAGCCCTTTGCGCTCCCATTCCGACGTCTGCTCGGGCAAGGCTTTACGCAACTGGTAGAAGCTGAACAACAACGCCACGCCGAGCATCAACGCACCGAGCGGCGCACCGTCGAGCAGGCTGCTTTCACCGATCCGCAGTTCGCTGATAAACGCCAGCGCCGAGCCCAGTTGCAGCAGCAAGGCAAAGGCTCGGGCCAGCGGTCGTTGCTGACGCAGGCCGAGCCAGAAGATGCCGGCGCCTTCGACGGCCCAGGCAGCAGCAGTCCAGCGTGCATCGAGCCCCAACGGAATCGCCAGGCTGGCGAAGATCACCCCCAGCGCCAGACAGGTTTCCGCCAGCAGCAACGCTCGTCCGCCCATCAACAACCGCGCCAGGCCCATGTAAATCATGCCCAACGCCAACGCGCTGAAGGCTGCGGCGAATTCCAAGTGCTGGACCAATGCGAACTGCAAGCCGAAGCCCACCAACGCAGGACCGAACAGCATCGTGCCGTCGACGTAATCGCCCTTGCGCGCCGACCAGCGCAGCAGCGCTTCACGACTGCCATCCTCGGGCGCGTCGCCCATTTCCAGCAACTTGCGCCGGGCGAACAGCAGACCAATGGCCAGGTACATCAGGAAAAACACAATCAGGAACGGCTCGGTACTCCATAACAGTTCCGGGGTATAGGAACGCAAGCCCCAGGCGAAACCGATGCCGAAGGTGCCGACGAAGCCGATCAGGTTAAGCAGCCGCCAGGCCTTGAACCAGGCGATGGCGAGGATGCCAGCGTTAAGCAAGGCGAAGTAGCTGAACAGCGCGACATGGTTGCCGGCGCCGGTGGACGTCAGGATCGGCGCCGCGAAACCGCCGAGTGCCGCAGCGGCGGCGAGACCCAGAGCGTCCTGGGTGATGGCAAGAATCGCCGAGAACACTGTCACCGCGACCAGCAGACCTAACGCCGCCGTAGGATCGAGCAGCGGATGCAGACGCATCGCGGCAAACACGGTCAGGTACAGCACCGCGATCCCGGTGCCTTGCAGCATCAACGCGTAATGGCTGTTGCGTGTTCTAAGCCACCAACCCAGCCCCAGAAGACCCAATGCCGCCGCCGCAACACCGGCGTAACGCAACTCGATCGGCACCACCATGCCTTCGGTGGCGTAACGCAACAGGAAGGCCAGACCGAGAAACAACAGCACCACACCGACCCGCAGCACAGTGTTGCCGCCGAACAGCCAGTTGCGTGCGCCGCTGATGGCGCGTTCGATGAAGTTCGGGCCGCGTGGGATGGCGGGTTGTTGCGGCTCGCGGGCGACCGGTTCGGGTTTCCAGGCATCAACGTGCACTGGACGGCTCGCTTCGGCGGCGGCCGCAGTAATCGGTTCCAGTTCGGGAGGGAGCTCCCAGATCAGCTCCGGGGCTTCGACAGGGATTTCGTCGAGAGTGAATTCAGGAGGCGGCGCGGGTTCGTGGGCTTCCGGCGTCTTGACGCCTGACACTTCCAGCAATGACAGCCGTTGCTGCACCGCATTCAGCGCGATCTGAGCCTGATCAAGTAGCTTACGTTGCTCGTCAGTTTGTGAACCCAAACGGCCAATGCGAATGGCCTGGCCAATACCCAACCCGAGCAGCCCGCCCAGCAGCGCATCGCTGAACGACTCGTCGAGTACCCAGCCCAGCACCAGCCCAATCAGCATGAACATCCATTGCATGGTCGATATCCCTAAGCGCAGTGGCCAATCCGGCAAACTGGCGCTCAGTATATCGGCCAGGCCCGACAACCGTCGGGCCTGGCTCGCAATTATTGCTAAAAGTTACTCCAACGCTTTCCAGATATCGGTGGCGTACTCGCGAATGGTCCGGTCGGACGAGAACCAGCCCATCCGGGAAGTGCTCAACACCGCCGAACGCCACCATTCCTTCGAATCGTGCCAATGGGCTTCTACCCGCATCTGCGCGTCCCAGTAAGAGTCGAAATCGGCGCAGACCAGGAAGCGATCGTAGTCGATCAGCGAATCGATCAATCCTGTGTAACGGGACGGATCATCCGGCGAGAACACCCCGCCGCGAATCGCTTGCAGCACGTCATTGAGCCGATGGGATGCCGCAATATCCGGCGTCGCATTGAACTCATGGTTCTGCTTGCGCGCTTCAACCTGCTGAGCGCTGAGGCCGAAGATGAACATGTGCTCGGCGCCGATGCGTTCACACATTTCCACGTTGGCCCCGTCCAGGGTGCCGATGGTCAGCGCGCCGTTGAGGCCGAACTTCATGTTGCTGGTGCCCGAGGCTTCGAAGCCTGCGGTGGAAATCTGCTCCGACAAATCCGCTGCCGGGATGATGCTTTCCGCCAGACTGACGTTGTAGTTGGGCAAGAACACCACTTTCAGCAAACCGCGCACCGTCGGGTCGTTGTTCACCACCCGGGCGATGTCGTTGGTCAGTTTGATGATCAGCTTGGCCTGGTGATAACTGGCCGCTGCCTTGCCGGCGAAGATCTTCACCCGCGGCACCCAATCGATTTCCGGCTCGGCGCGAATGGCCTGATACAGCGCAACGGTGTGCAACAGGTTGAGCAACTGCCGTTTGTATTCGTGGATCCGTTTGACCTGCACGTCGAACATCGCGGCCGGGTTGACCGCGACCCCCAGCCGTTCGTGAATGATGTACGCCAGGGCTTTTTTGCTGTGCAGGCGCTGCTCGGCGAAGGCTTTGCGGAACGCGGCTTTCTCGGCGAACGGTTCCAGGCCGAGCAAACGCTCTTCGGGGTTATCCAGCAGATCCGGGCCGAGAGCGTCGACCATCATCGAGGTCAACTCCGGGTTGGCCTGATAGAGCCAGCGCCGGAAGGTGATGCCGTTGGTCTTGTTGTTGATCCGGTCCGGGTAGAGGTTGTGCAGTTCGGAGAACACCGTTTTGCGCATCAGTTGCGTATGCAGGCCGGACACGCCGTTGACGCTGTGGGAGCCAAGGAACGCCAGGTTGCCCATGCGCACGCGGCGACCGTTGTCTTCCTCGATCAGCGATACCGCGCGCAGCACCTCGAAGTCATGGATACCCTTGGCCCGCAGCGAATCGATGTGCTGGGCGTTGATCAAATAAATGATCTGCATGTGCCGCGGCAACATCCGCTCCATCAAACCGACCGGCCAGGTTTCCAGCGCTTCCGGCAGCAGCGTGTGGTTGGTGTAGGACAGCGTATCGACGGTAACCTGCCATGCCGCATCCCACGCGACGTCATAGACATCGACCAGTTGCCGCATCAGTTCGGCCACGGCAATCGAAGGGTGGGTGTCGTTGAGCTGGATCGCGGCATGATCGCCCAGGGTCAGGACCGAGGTGTGCATGTTGCGATGGCGGCGCAGCAAGTCCTGCAAGGACGCGGCGACGAAGAAATACTCCTGACGCAGGCGCAGTTCCTGGCCGGCTTCGGTGCTGTCCGCCGGGTAGAGCACTCGGGAAATACTTTCGGCCCGGGCGACTTCCGCTACGGCGCCCAAGTGGTCGCCAGCGTTGAAGCGTTCCAGGTGCAAATCTTCCATGGCCCGGGCGCGCCACAGGCGCAGCGTGTTGACGCTCGCTCCGCGCCAGCCGACGACCGGAGTGTCATAAGCAATCGCGCGAACGGTTTCCGCTGGCGTCCAGACTTGCTTGGACTTGCCCGCTTCGTCGGTGACGGTTTCGACACTGCCGCCGAAACCGATCGGGTAAACGACCTCTGGCCGTTCAAACTCCCAAGGGTTACCGAAATCCAGCCAGTGTTCGGTCTGTTCCTGCTGCCAGCCGTCGACGATGGCCTGGCGGAACAAGCCGTGTTCATAACGAATGCCGTAACCGTGGCCGGCAATGCCGAGGGTCGACATGCTTTCCATGAAGCACGCAGCCAGACGACCGAGGCCGCCGTTGCCCAGCGCTGCGTCGGGTTCCAGCAGGCGGATGCGTTCAAGGTCGACGCCAAGCTCAGTCAGTGCCTCGCGGGCAACGTCCAGCAGGCCGAGGTTGCTCAGGCTGTCGTAGAGCAGACGGCCGATCAGAAATTCGAGGGAGAGGTAATACACCCGCTTTTGACCTTTGCGGTAGATCTGCCGGGTGTGGTCCATCCAGTGCTCGACCATGTGATCGCGCGCCGCCAGGGCAATGGCTTCGAACCAGTCGTGGTCGAAGGCGTGATCTGGGTCTTTGCCCACCGCGTAGGTGAGTTTGGTCAAGACGGCGTCGCGGAATGCGGCCACCTCTGCTTCGCGAACAAGTGGTTCTTGAGTCATCGATAGGACCTCGAGCGAGCGTGGAATTGTCTGAGCCTAGACGGTCTGACAGGCCGTTTGAACTCTGGTTCGGCAGTTTTTCCTGATAGTGCGAGATAGGCCGACATTACAACGTCATGTGCCGGAAAGAATGCAGGGCCCGTGCCGGAATGCAGGTGTTATTGGGCGGCAAACGAAAAAATCTGGCGAAAGGTTGTTCAAAAATCCACCAGTCCCGGTATCATCGCGCGCCCTGATGCACGCTGGTAACAACCGATGATGAAGTCCAACCTGATCGCCGCCGCGGAGATCGATCGCCTCGATACCTGGGCCAAGTATTCCGCCCCGATGTGTGGTTCGTGTGTTTCCAGCTGCTGCACCCTGCCGGTCGAGGTCAAGATCAAGGATCTGATCCGTATCGGCATCGTCGATGAATTCGAGCGCGGCGAGCCGCCGAAGAACATCGCCAAGCGTTTGCAGAAGGAAGGGATCGTCGAGCGTTACAACCAGAAGTCCGAGATCTTCACCCTTCAGCGCATGAGCAACAACGATTGCCTGTACCTGGATCGTAAGAGCCGTCTGTGCACTATTTATGAAAAGCGCCCGGATACTTGCCGCAACCACCCGAAAATCGGGCCGCGGCCGGGGTATTGCGCGTATAAGCCGAAAGAAATGGCGCGTGAGACCAGCGAGAGCCGTCGGACCCTCGAGAAGTTCTGATCGTCGCTGAGTTCTTCGGCGGCTGACCGTCCGCCTTCGCGAGCAAGCCCGCTCCCACATTGGTTCTGTGAACGACGCAGATCCAATGTGGGAGCGGGCTTGCTGGCGAAGGGGCCGGAACAAACACCGCACAACCCCCAGACAAACAAA
>NZ_VOBM01000049.1:0-48523 GCF_008370005.1 Pseudomonas sp. ANT_J28 | reverse complement strand
CAGAAGCCGAAGACGGCTTCTTCGAATAGGCCTGATACATAGATGCAACGGGGCGGCGGTTTTTCAAAAGCGGGTAGACAGTGGGGGCGAGTCCATACATAGCAGCTGGCGAAGCCTGCGTTCGGCGACGAAGTCGTCGTGAATTCAGCACCTCGGCGTGTCAGGTAAATCGCATACGCAGGATTTACGACTGCTTCGTCCGAACGCGGCCCGAGCCGAACGCAGGCTTCGCCAGCTGCTACAAAGCTCGTGCGTAACCTGCAGGTTTGTTCTTCGCGAACATGAAGCTTTTGTCATAAAACTCAACGCCCTGCGACCGAGTGTCGCGTGCTTGGCGGGCTGCAGGATTTTTACCGAACTCGCAAAAGTCCGTTACCAAAGTCAGTCGTTTACTTAGCAGGCTAACCAAACATATAACAGAGTCCTGCACACGCCTTGCTGCAGATAACAGAGATTGGAGCTAGCAGATGACTGTAAAAGTAACTGAACGCGACGATTCACATAAGTCCCACGAAGGCGTAGCCGCCGGTATCCGGATCTGGGACGTGCACCAACAAGACATGCTGGTGGGGATGTTCCACTCCGAAACAGATGCCCACAGCTACAAGGCCGAACTGGAAAAACTGGAGCAGCAACGCGAACTCCAATCCGCATAAGCAATGACAGCATTGAAAACGACAAACCCCGCCATGAGCGGGGTTTGTCGTTGTTGCAGCCTTTAACGGCTTACCACATCAGATCGTCCGGGATCTGATAGGCCGCGTACGGATCGTCCTCGACGATGACTTCTTCGGTCTTCACATTCAGCTGCACGATGCGCTGTGGATCGCGCTCCTGGATCTTCAGGGCCGCCTCACGCGGGATCACTTCATAACCGCCGGCATGGTGCACGATGGCCAGCGAACCGCTGCTGAGCTTGTTGCGCATCAGGGTGTTGACGCAGATGCGCTTGACCTTCTTGTCGTCAACGAAGTTGTAGTAGTCCTCGGTCGTCAGCTTCGGCAGACGCGAGACTTCGATCAACTGTTTGACCTGAGCGGCGCGAGCCTTGGCCTCGGCCTTCTCCTGTTGCTGACGGTTCAGCTCCTGATCGCGCTTGACCTTCTCGGCCATGGCTTCCTGAGCCGCCCGCTGCTGCGAGTCATCGAGTTCGATCTGACCTTTGTGGGCCAGACGCTGCTGTTTCTGCTTCTCTTTGCCGACCTGTTTGGCCTGCTTCTGGTTGACCAGCCCTGCTTTGAGCAACTGGTCGCGAAGGGAAATGCTCATGGTGCTTATTACTCACTTAGGCAACTGCTCAACCGCAGCTGGGCAAATTCTTTTCCTGACGTTTGGCTTCGCCCCACAAGGCGTCCAACTCTTCGAGGGTGCAATCTTCTATGGGACGGTGGGTGTCGCGCAATGCCTGTTCGATAAAACGGAAGCGTCTTTCGAACTTGCTGTTGGCGCCCCGCAGTGCAGTTTCGGGATCGACCTTGAGATGGCGCGCCAGATTGACCACGGAAAACAACAAATCACCGACTTCATCGGCAATCGCTGCCGAGTCATTGTCGGCCATGGCTTCGAGCACTTCATCGAGCTCTTCGCGCACTTTGTCCAGCACCGGCAAGGCGTCCGGCCAGTCGAACCCGACCTGGCCTGCACGCTTCTGCAGCTTCGCCGAACGGGACAATGCCGGCAGTGCTGCCGGCACGTCGTCGAGCAAGGACAGTTGTTCGGGCGCCGAAGATTTCTCCGCCCGTTCTTCAGCCTTGATCTCTTCCCAGCGTTGCTTGACCTGATCTTCATTCAGACGCGGAACATCCAGCGGTGCGTACAAATCACCAGTGGGAAACACGTGAGGATGACGGCGGATCAGCTTGCGAGTGATGCTGTCGATGACGCCGGCAAATTCGAAGCGCCCTTCTTCCCGGGCCAACTGGCTGTAATAAACCACCTGGAACAACAAATCGCCCAACTCACCCTGCAAATGATCGAAGTCACCGCGCTCGATGGCGTCGGCGACTTCGTAGGCTTCCTCAAGGGTGTGCGGGACGATGGTTTCGTAGGTTTGCTTGATGTCCCACGGGCAGCCGAACTGCGGGTCGCGCAGACGGCTCATCAGATGCAGCAAGTCTTCAAGGCTGTACATCGGTTTCACGGCGTCCGGTTACGACGGGTTTCGATGATGTTCGGCAACTGGGAAATCCGCCCCAGCAACCGCCCCAGTGCATCCAGCCCCGGAATCTCGATGGTCAGGGACATCAACGCGGTGTTGTCCTCTTTGTTCGAGCGGGTGTTGACCGCCAGCACGTTGATCCGCTCGTTGAGCAGCACTTGCGAAACGTCACGCAGCAGACCGGACCGGTCGTAGGCGCGGATGATGATGTCCACCGGATAGGTGAGCACCGGCACCGGCCCCCAACTGACCTGGATGATCCGCTCGGGCTCGCGCCCGCCCAGTTGCAGCACCGAGGCGCAGTCCTGACGGTGAATGCTCACGCCGCGGCCCACGGTGATGTAACCGACGATCGCATCCCCCGGCAGCGGCTGGCAGCAGCCGGCCATCTGGGTCATCAGGTTGCCGACGCCCTGGATCTGGATGTCGCCGCGCTTGCCCGGTTTGTAACCGGTGGCCTTGCGCGGAATCAGTTCCAGCTGTTCGTTGCCCCGCTCCGGCTCGACCAGTTGCTGCGCCAGGTTCACCAGTTGCGCCAGGCGCAAATCGCCGGCGCCCAACGCGGCGTACATGTCCTCGGCGGTCTTCATGTTGGCCTTGTCGGCCAGCTTGTCGAAGTCCACCGCCGGCAAACCGAGGCGACTGAGTTCACGTTCGAGCAGGGTTTTACCGGCCGCGACGTTCTGATCGCGCGCCTGCAATTTGAACCAGTGAACGATCTTCGCCCGTGCCCGCGAGGTGGTGATGTAACCCAGGTTCGGGTTCAGCCAGTCGCGGCTCGGGGTGCCGTGCTTGCTGGTGATGATCTCGACCTGTTCACCGGTTTGCAGGCTGTAGTTGAGCGGCACGATGCGCCCGTTGATCTTCGCACCACGGCAGTTATGACCGATTTCGGTGTGCACGCGGTAGGCGAAGTCCAGCGGCGTCGCGCCCTTCGGCAAGTCGATGGCGTGACCGTCCGGGGTGAAAATGTAGACCCGGTCCGGTTCGATATCGACCCGCAGTTGTTCAGCCAGGCCGCCGATGTCGCCCAATTCTTCATGCCACTCGAGGACCTGACGCAGCCAGGAGATTTTCTCTTCGTAGTGGTTGGAGCCGGATTTGACGTCGGTGCCCTTGTACTTCCAGTGCGCGCACACGCCCAGCTCGGCTTCTTCGTGCATGGCGTGGGTGCGGATCTGCACTTCCAGCACCTTGCCCTCGGGGCCGATCACCGCGGTGTGCAGCGAGCGGTAGCCGTTCTCTTTCGGGTTGGCGATGTAGTCGTCGAATTCTTTCGGGATGTGCCGCCACAGGGTGTGGACGATACCGAGCGCGGTGTAGCAGTCGCGCATTTCCGGCACCAGCACGCGAACGGCGCGCACGTCGTAGATCTGGCTGAACTCCAGACCCTTGCGCTGCATTTTGCGCCAGATCGAATAGATGTGTTTGGCACGGCCGCTGATGTCGGCATCGACGCCGGTGGCCTGCAATTCATTTTTCAGCTGAGTCATCACGTCGCTGATGAAGCGCTCGCGATCCAGACGCCGCTCATGAAGCAACTTGGCGATCTGCTTGTACTGATCGGGCTCGAGGTAACGGAAGGACAAGTCCTCCAGCTCCCACTTGATATGACCGATACCGAGACGGTGGGCGAGCGGCGCGTAGATGTCGAAGACTTCACGGGCGACGCGGTTGCGTTTTTCGTCGTCGGCGGTTTTCACCGCACGGATCGCGCAGGTGCGTTCGGCCAGTTTGATCAGTGCAACGCGAACGTCGTCGACCATGGCGACCAGCATCTTGCGCAGGTTTTCGACCTGGCCCTGCGTGCCCAGCACCAGGGATTGACGGGGGCTGAGGCTGGCGCTGATCGCCGCCATGCGCAACACGCCGTCGATGAGTTTGGCGACCACCGGGCCGAAGCGCTGGCTGACCGCCGGCAACTCAATCTGGCCTTCGCGCACGCCGCGATACAGGATCGCGGCAACCAACGAATCCTGATCGAGTTTGAGGTCGGCGAGAATCTCGGCGATCTCAAGGCCCGTGCGGAAACTCGAGGTCCCTTCGGACCACAGGTTTTTCGCCGCATTGGCTTGTTGTTCAGACGCACGAGCAAACTCGCACGCTTCCTTCAAGGCTTCGCGATCCAGTGCCGGATCGACACTGACCGCGTGATCGAGCCAAGCCTCGAGATTGATACTGCCGTCGGTGTTGATCGGCTGGTGTGCTCTCACCTGTACCATCTTGCTTACCTTCCCTACGACGCAGATTCAATGCGTCAAATCGCTGACCTTCGTTGCCCGTGCGCCCACATCAGGGCCGGTACGCGGCTGCACGGGCGGGCCAGTCGGACCAGACGAGCCGTCCTAGCTCGCTTCAAATAACGCCATGGCCTCGACATGTGCCGTCTGAGGAAACATATCGAGAATCCCGGCACGTTTTAACCGGTAGCCCTGCTTGATCAATTCAACCGTATCGCGCGCCAGAGTTGCCGGATTGCACGACACATACACCAACCGTTTGGCGCCCAGGGACGCAAGCTTGCGCACTGCCTCGAAAGCACCGTCACGCGGTGGGTCCAAGAGTACCGCACAAAAGCCTTCGCGCGCCCATTCGGCATCGGTCAAAGGCTGGGATAAATCGGCCTGAAAAAACTTCGCATTATGAAGATTGTTGCTAGCAGCGTTCGCGGCCGCTCGCTCGACCATCGCCTGCACACCTTCCACCGCCACCACTTCGCGAACGACCTTGGCCAGCGGCAACGCAAAGTTACCCAAACCACAGAATAGATCGAGAACTCGTTCCTCCGCCGTCGGCTTCAGCCACTCCAGCGCCTGGGCGATCATCGCTTCGTTGACCCCGGCGTTGACCTGGATGAAATCGCCCGGCCGATAGGCCAGGTTCAAGTCCCACTGTTCAAGCCGATAACCCAACGACTGGTCAGCCTCGACTGGTTGCGGTTCCCCGTCGCCGTGCAGCCACAGTTGGGCTTCATGGAAGGCGCAAAAATCCTTGAGGATCGTCATGTCGGCGTCGGACAGCGGCGCCATGTGCCGCAGCAACACCGCCAACGACGAACCGCTGAACAATTCCACATGCCCCAGCGCCTGAGGTTTGCTCAAGCGCCGAAGCATTTCCGGCAAGCGGGTCATGATCGGTTGCAAGGGCTGTACCAGCACCGTGCATTCGTTGATCGCAACGATGTCCTGACTGCCAGCGGCGCGGAAACCGACTTCGAGTTTTTTCGCCTTCATGTCCCAGCGCACCGCCACTCGGGCTCGACGCCGGTAACCGAATTCCGGACCGCTCAACGGCGCGGCCCATTCTTCGGGTTCGACACCGGCGACCTTCGACAACTGCTCGGCGAGCATGCGCTGTTTCAGGGCGAGTTGTTCGTTGTGCGGCAGATGTTGCACGCTGCAACCGCCACAGCGACCAGCATGCGGACACGGTGCCGGGCGGCGCAGTTCGCTGGCCTGGAACACCCGTTCGGTGCGCGCCTCGACCACTTTGCCGTGGGCACCCAACACGCGTGCTTCGACTTCTTCACCGGCCAATGCGCCGATGACGAACCAGGTGCGACCTTCAAAAAACGCGATACCGCGACCGTCATTAGCCAGGCGCTCAATACTCAAGCGCTGCTTTTTGCCAGTCGGAATTTGCGGGGCCTTGCTGCCGCCGGTGGGCTGGAAGCGCAGGCCTCTCTCTTGCTTGGCCATCAGTTGGGCGCGTCGAAAATGCCGGTCGACAAGTAACGGTCGCCACGGTCGCAGATGATCGCGACGATCACCGCGTTTTCAACTTCTTTGGACAGACGCAGCATGGCTGCCACAGCGCCGCCCGAGGACACGCCGCAGAAGATGCCTTCTTCGCGGGCCAGACGACGGGTCACGTCTTCGGCTTCGCTTTGCGCCATGTCGACGATCCGGTCCACGCGCTCGGCCTGGTAGATCTTTGGCAGGTATTCCTGCGGCCAGCGACGGATGCCCGGAATCGCCGAGCCTTCCATCGGTTGCAGACCGATGATCTGCACGCGCTCGTTCTGCTCTTTCAAGTAGCGCGAGACGCCCATGATGGTGCCGGTGGTGCCCATCGAGCTGACGAAATGGGTGATGGTGCCTTCGGTCTGACGCCAGATTTCCGGGCCGGTGGTGGTGTAGTGCGCTTGCGGGTTGTCGCCGTTGGCGAACTGATCCAGCACCTTGCCGCGGCCTTCGGCTTCCATTCGCTGGGCGAGGTCACGAGCGCCTTCCATGCCCTCTTCCTGAGTGACCAGAATCAGCTCGGCGCCATAAGCCGTCATGGCGGCTTTACGTTCGGCGCTGGAGTTGTCCGGCATGATCAGGATCATCTTGTAACCCTTGATCGCGGCGGCCATCGCCAGGGCGATCCCGGTATTGCCCGAGGTCGCTTCGATCAGCGTATCGCCGACGTGGATCTGCCCGCGCAATTCAGCGCGGGTGATCATCGACAGCGCCGGACGGTCCTTGACCGAACCCGCCGGGTTATTCCCTTCGAGCTTGAGCAAAAGGGTATTGCTGGTGGCGCCAGGCAGGCGCTGCAAACGAACCAGCGGAGTGTTGCCGACGCAATCGGCGATGGTTGGGTACTGCAAGGTCATGGCGTATTCGCAATCCAGACTGCGGGGGCGACTATCATACCGGCAATCCATCGCAGGCCATATCACGCAAAGTACGGTGCTTATGGTTTATGGGAATAAGGGGCTGGATCAGTACTCTTCGCCTTGCGCGAGATTCAATGCATAGAACTCATGCAACTTGGCCTGCAACAACTGTTTATCCGGTAGCTGCACCTGGTATTCAGCGATCAGCGCTGGCGACAGGCTGCGGTTAAGGGCGTACTCGACCACCTCGTCATCCTTGCTGGCACACAGCAACACACCAATGGCCGGGTTTTCGTGGGGTTTGCGCTCATCGCGATCCAGCGCTTCCAGATAGAAGCTCAGCTTGCCCAGATACTCCGGCTCAAAACGACCGACCTTAAGCTCAATGGCCACCAGGCAGTTGAGCCCACGATGGAAGAACAGCAGATCCAGGGCGAAATCACGCCCGCCGACTTGCAGCGGGTGTTCAGAGCCGACAAAACAAAAGTCGCGACCCAGTTCGATCAGAAATTCCTTGAGGCGAGCCAGCAAACCTTTATGCAGATCGGTTTCGCCATGGCCGCCGGGCAGTTCGAGAAACTCGACCATGTAGGCGTCGCGGAATATCTCCAGCGCTGCCGGGTGAGTTTGTTTCAGCACTGCTGAGACTTTTGCTGGCTGGGTAACGCTGCGCTCGAACAGCGCGGCTTTTAGCTGGCGTTCCAACTCACGCGTTGACCACTTTTCCTGGACGGCCAGACGCAGATAGAACTCACGCTCTTGCGGGTGTTTACTCTGAGTCAGGATAAGCAGATTGTGGGTCCAGGGTAATTGTGTCAGCAGTGCTGACACTTTTTCATTGTCCCGATAAGCCTCGTAAAACTGGCGCATACGGAACAGATTGCGCCGGGTAAACCCGCGCAACCCCGGTTGAGTCTGAGCCAGATGCTCGGCCAATTGATTGACCACAGAATCGCCCCACTCAGCCTGTTCCAGCTTGCGACTAATGTAAGCACCCACCTGCCAATACAGCTCGATCAACTGGGTATTCACCGCCTGCATGGCCTGCTGCTTGGCACTGTGAATCAGCGCAAGTACTTCATTGAAACGGTCGTCGGCTGCGTTGCCTGGGACGCTGGATGCATTCATGCCGAACACCTGCTGGACGAGGAAAAACGCGAGTCTATTCCGTCAAGTCAGGCTTAAGGTGTCGACGATACCCTTTAGGAAAGGTCGTACAAAATAACGGGAACGCTCCGGTAAAAAAAGAACGGTGGTGTAGGGAAGGACCTCTTCGCGAGCAGGCTCGCACAGGGTTAAGGGTTGATCACACCATTTGTGGCCGACACACATCAACTGTGTGCGAGCCTGCTCGCGAAAGCGTCATCACTCACGCCATCAATATCAGCCACCAACCGCATATTCAACCGCAACCCGGACTCAGTGTTCTCAGCCCAAAGCCGCCCGCCCTGCCGCTGCACCGCATTCCTCGCAATGCTCAACCCCAACCCGAACCCACCATCCCCCGGCCGCGATCCGTCAAGTCGGATGAACGGCGAGAAGATCCGCTCCAGATCTTCATCAGCCACCCCGCCGCCCTCATCCTCCAGCCACACATGCCAGAAATCGCCATCACGCTGTCCACCAAGACGCACAACGCCACCCGGCGGTGAATGACGAATGGCATTGCGCAGGATGTTTTCCAGCGCTTGAGCCAACGTGTTGAGATGGCCGCGCACCCAGCAGGACGAATCCACCGCGCACTGCAACTGGCTCGCCGGCCAGCCACTTTCATAGCAGGCATTTTCCGTGAGCATGTCCCACAGCGCCTGAATCTGGATCGATTCGTCGGGCAACCGAGTGCGTTCGGTGTCGAGCCAGGCCATTTGCAGGGTGTCTTCCACCAGACGCTGCATGCCATCGACCTCTCGGCCAATGCGCTCGCGCAATGGCGTCAACCCCTGCTCGCTTTCGCTGGCCACCCGCAGGCGACTCAGTGGCGTGCGCAATTCGTGGGACAGGTCGCGCAGCAGTTGTTGTTGCAGGGCCACCGTGCTTTGCAGACGCTCGGACATGTGATCGAAGGCCCGGCCCAGTTCACCCAGCTCATCCGGGCGATTGGTGATGCGGCTCGACAACCGCACACTCAACTGGTCGGCACGCCAGGCATTGGCCTGTTCGCGCAGACTGTTCAAAGGCACGACCAGCAACCGATACAGACCGACGCACAGCAGCAAGGTGAACAGTCCGGGAATCACCCCATTGGTGATCACCCGCCAGAACACCCGGTAGTGCCCGGGCACGAAACGCTGGGGCAGTTCGATCACCAGACTGCCGGCGGACGGATCGTTGGGAAAAGGCACTCTCAACCACGGCAGGCCCTTGGTATGGCGACTCGTCGGCCAATCCAGACCGCGCAAAAAGGTCAGGCGCTGGGTTTCTTTTTCCGTCAGCGGGTAACTGCTCAATGACTGCAAATCGCCGCCAATCACACCGACCCATGTCGACTCGCGATGGCTGACGCTCTGCAACCAGGCATCGACGCCTGCACTCTGACGCTGATTCCAAGCCTGCTCGGCCTCGGCGGCGTAGCGCACCAACGTGCCCCGAGCCTCGTCGGACAGGAACAGGTTTTTCTGTTCCATGTAGCGCCCCCAGGACCAACTGAGCCAGATCATCAGCAGACAGAACGCCACCAACAAACACGCCAGTTTCCAGAACAGCGAATGCCTGCCCGGCAGGTCAGCCCACTTCATCGACAGCACTCAATACGTAACCCTTGCCCCACACCGTTCGCACTTCGCGCTCGACGTAACCGACGGCCTTGAGCTTGCGGCGGATCTGACTGATATGCATGTCGAGGCTGCGGTCATGGGGCGCGTAACCGCGCTGCAACACATGCTGGTAAAGGAAGGCTTTGCTCAGGACTTCATCGCCATTGCGATTCAGCGTTTCCAGCAACCGGTATTCGCTGCGGGTCAGGCCGGCAGCGTGTTCGCCATAAAAGACATCACAGCATTCATCGTCGAAACGCAGGCTGTCTGCCGAAGGGGCAATCGGTGCCAGCGCTGGCTGGCGGTCGAGCGCGACGCGTCGCAGGATCGCTTCGATGCGCACCCGCAACTCGACCATGCTGAAGGGTTTGGGCAGGTAATCATCGGCGCCCAGGCGAAAACCACTGATGCGATCGGCTTCGGCGCCCAGTGCTGACATCAGCACCACCGGAGTGGATTGGCTCTGGCGCAACTGCGTCAGTACATTCAGCCCGTCCAGGCCCGGCAGCAGAATATCCATCAGCACCACATCGAAGGCTTGCTGGCGGGCGATGGTCAAGCCTTCCAGACCGTTCTGGCACCACGTCACCTGAAAACCGCAACGTCCCAGGTGCTCATGAACATAAGCACCGAGCACGAGGTCGTCTTCTATAGACAGGATGCGAGGATGGCCAGCAGTGATGGGAGTCATGAGTATCTGCAAATAATTCTCAGTTGGCGATTATTCAAGATTGCCTCGCTGCGGGCAACACAAGGTTTGCCCGTGACGTAAAAGTGGCGATCCTGCCGACGAATGCCGACATCAATTTTACGAAGATTGCCCGCCTGCAAATGGCTACACTGCGCAGGTGGCGCGTGCTGGACGTACGTGCAGGTCATTAAATCGCTGGAAGCAGGAGAGATGCGTGCTCAAGAAACTGGGAATTAAAGGCCGCGTGCTATTGCTGACCCTGTTGCCGACCAGCCTGATGGCCTTGGTTCTGGGCGGCTATTTCACCTGGATGCAGCAATCCGACCTGCAAACCCAGCTCATGCAGCGTGGCGAGATGATCGCCGAACAACTGGCGCCCCTGGTGGCCCCGGCCATGGGCCACAAGAACACCGACCTGCTGGAACGCATTGCCACCCAATCCCTCGAACAAACAGACGTTCGCGCCGTTTCGTTCCTCGCGCCCGACCGCTCCCTGTTGGCTCATGCCGGCCCGACCATGCTCAATCAGGCGCCAATCGGCAACGGTTCGCAGATGCTGCGCCGCAGCGGCAATGATGCGACGCGTTACTTGCTGCCGGTGTTCGGCAAGCACCGCAATCTGGCCGGTGACGTGATTCCCGAAGAAGCCGACCGCCTGCTGGGCTGGGTCGAACTCGAACTGTCCCACAACGGCATGCTGCTGCGCGGTTACCGCAGCCTGTTCGCCAGCCTGCTGCTGATCGGCGCAGGCCTGGCCGGCGCAGCGCTGCTGGCGTTGCGCATGGGCCGGAGCATCAATCGGCCGCTGAGCCAGATCAAGCAAGCGGTGGCCCAACTCAAGGACGGTCATCTGGAAACCCGCCTGCCGCCCCTCGGCAGCCAGGAGCTGGACACACTGGCGTCCGGCATCAACCGCATGGCCGGCACCTTGCAGAACGCGCAGGAAGAATTACAGCACAGCATCGACCAGGCCACCGAAGACGTACGCCAGAACCTGGAAACCATCGAGATCCAGAACATCGAACTGGATCTGGCGCGCAAGGAAGCCCTTGAAGCCAGCCGGATCAAATCCGAGTTCCTGGCTAACATGAGCCATGAAATCCGCACGCCGCTCAACGGCATTCTCGGCTTCACGCACCTGCTGCAAAAAAGCGAACTGACCCCACGCCAGCTCGACTATCTGGGCACCATCGAAAAATCCGCCGACAGCCTGCTGGGGATCATCAACGAGATTCTCGACTTCTCGAAAATCGAGGCCGGCAAACTGGTGCTCGACCATATTCCGTTCAACTTGCGCGACCTGCTCCAGGACACGCTGACCATCCTCGCCCCGGCCGCCCACGCCAAGCAACTGGAGCTGGTGAGCCTGGTTTATCGCGATACGCCGTTGTCGCTGGTGGGTGATCCGCTGCGGCTCAAACAGATCCTCACCAACCTGGTCAGCAATGCGATCAAGTTCACCCGCGAAGGCACCATCGTCGCCCGGGCCATGCTCGAGGAAGAGCACGAAGACAGCGTGCAACTGCGCATCAGCATTCAGGACACCGGCATCGGGCTGTCGAACCAGGACGTGCGCGCCTTGTTCCAGGCCTTCAGCCAGGCCGACAATTCGCTATCCCGGCAACCTGGCGGCACCGGTCTGGGGCTGGTGATTTCCAAACGTCTGATCGAGCAGATGGGTGGCGAGATCGGTGTCGAGAGCACCCCCGGCGAAGGCTCGGAATTCTGGATCTGCCTGAGCCTGCCCAAAACCCGCGACGACGCCGAAGACCTGCCCGGTCCGCCGTTGCTTGGGCGTCGGGTGGCCGTGCTGGAAAACCATGAACTGGCCCGCCAGGCATTGCAGCATCAACTGGAAGACTGTGGCCTCGAAGTTACTCCGTTCAATACATTGGAAAGCCTGACCAATGGCGTGACCAGCGCGCATCAGACCGATCAGGCGATCGACCTGGCGGTGCTCGGCATCACCAGCAATGACATGCCACCGGAGCGCCTCAACCAGCACATCTGGGACCTCGAACACCTGGGCTGCAAGGTGCTGGTGTTGTGTCCGACCACCGAACAGACGCTGTTCCACCTCTCGGTGCCTAATCCGCACAGCCAGCTCCAGGCCAAACCGGCCTGCACCCGCAAGCTGCGGCGGGCCTTGTCCGACCTGGTCAACCCGCGTCAGCACCGCAGCGAGCCCGGCGAACCGGTGTCCAGCCGTGCGCCGAAAGTGCTTTGTGTCGACGACAACCCGGCCAACTTGCTGCTGGTGCAAACCCTGCTCGAAGACATGGGCGCCAAAGTCCTCGCGGTGGAAAGCGGTTACGCCGCGGTCAAGGCAGTGCAGACCGAAACCTTCGACCTGGTGCTGATGGACGTTCAGATGCCCGGCATGGACGGGCGGCAAAGCACCGAAGCGATTCGCCAGTGGGAAAGTGAACGGCATTGCACACCGCTGCCGATCGTTGCCCTCACCGCTCACGCCATGGCCAACGAAAAACGTGCGCTGCTGCAAAGTGGCATGGACGACTACCTGACCAAACCGATCAGCGAACGGCAGTTGGCCCAGGTGGTGCTGAAGTGGACCGGTCTGGCGCTGCGCAATCATGGGCCGGAGCGCTCCAGCGACAGCCAAGGTGGCGGTCATGAATTGCAGGTGCTCGATCACGAAGAAGGTTTGCGCCTGGCCGCCGGCAAGGCTGATCTGGCCGCGGACATGCTGGCAATGCTGCTGGCGTCGCTCGAAGCCGACCGCGAGGCGATTCGCTTCGCCCGGGAAACCAACGACCAGAACGCCCTGATCGAGCGCGTCCATCGCCTGCACGGTGCGACACGCTATTGTGGCGTCCCGCAACTGCGGGCCGCCTGCCAGCGCAGCGAAACCTTGCTCAAGAAACAGGACCCGAAAGCCCCCAGCGCACTGGAAGACCTCGACCGGGCCATCAATCGCCTGGCAGCCCATGCCCGTATAAATGCCTGATGTACATTCCAGGAGGACCGCATGCGCACGATTCTTTTCAGCAGCCAGACCTACGACCGCGACAGTTTTCTCAGTGCCGAGCTGCCGGCCGGCATTGAACTGCACTTTCAATCGGCGCGACTGAGCCTTGATACGGTGGCGCTGGCGGAGCATCACGAAGTGGTCTGTGCCTTCATTAATGATGACCTCAGCGCGCCGGTGCTCGAACGCCTGGCCGCGGGCGGCACACGCCTGATCGCCCTGCGCTCGGCCGGTTACAACCATGTCGATCTGGCAGTAGCAAAGCGTCTGGGGCTGGCGGTTGTGCGCGTCCCGGCCTACTCGCCCCACGCGGTGGCGGAACATGCGGTGGCGCTGATCCTGGCCCTCAACCGACGCCTGCACCGCGCCTACAACCGCACGCGCGAAGGCGATTTCAGCCTGCACGGGCTGACCGGCTTCGACCTCGTGGGCAAGACCGTCGGCGTGGTCGGCACCGGGCAGATCGGCGCGACCTTCGCGAAAATCATGAACGGCTTTGGCTGCCAATTGGTGGCGTACGACCCCTTCCCCAACCCGCAAGTCGAAGCCCTCGGCGCCCGTTACCTGAGCCTGCCGGAGCTGCTGGCCGAGTCGCAGATCATCAGCCTGCACTGCCCGCTCAACGAACAAAGCAAACACTTGATCAATCGCGAGTCACTGGCGCACATGCAACCCGGTGCGATGCTGATCAACACCGGCCGCGGTGGTCTGGTGGACACGCCGGCGCTGATCGACGCGTTGAAGGACGGTCAACTGGGTTATCTGGGACTGGACGTGTACGAAGAAGAGGCGCAGTTGTTCTTCGAGGACCGTTCCGACCTGCCGCTGCAGGACGATGTGCTGGCACGGCTGCTGACCTTTCCGAACGTGATCATCACCGCTCACCAGGCCTTCCTGACCCGCGAGGCCCTGGGTGCGATTGCCGCGACCACCCTGCAGAACATCGCCGCCTGGGCTGCAGGCGCGCCAACGAATCTGGTGAAGGGTGACTGAACCAGATCGAAGGTCATACGCCCGCGCCATACTGCGCTGATGTCCGTGCTAGCATGCCGCGCATATTTGGAGGACCCATGGTCGAACACGATTTCCGCTATAGCCTGATGAACCCGCAACACACCCTCACCGAATGCCGCGCCCTTGTGCCGGGGCGTTATCAAGTCACCGGCAACGGCGGCTCGATTCGTAACAACGACGTGCTGGTAGTGACCCTCAAAGGCGCCAAGGACTTGTCCATGCGCCTGACCGTCGAAACGGTTCGCCACTTGATCAATCCGCCCGGCCAATGGGTCGCGGTGGCCAGTGGTCCGGTGTTCGGTGAACTGGCGATCCACACCTGGAAAGTCAACTGCGACAGCTGCGCCAAAGAGCTGAACTTCGAGTTCGCGGTCGACGCCAAGCTGGGCAACAAGGCTGAAAAGCCTGCTGCCACCGCGCGGATCGCCGAACTGGGCTGGTCCACGGTCGGCGAGAAGCACCTGTGCCCGAAATGCCAGGAGCCCGTGTGATGAAACGCCTCGCTCTGACCGCTATGGTTGGCGCCAGCCTGCTGGGCTGCGCCGCCGAGCCGGTGCAATTGCAACAGAACCGCAGCTACATTCTGGAGTGGATTGGCGAACGTCCGTTGATGGATTACAGCCACCTGACCGTCACCCTCGGTGAAGACGGTCGGGCCTACGGCAACGGCGGCTGCAACCACTGGTTCGCGCCATACACCTTGGAAGGCGACAAGCTGAGCTTTGGCAAGGTTGGCAGCACCCGCAAACTGTGTGCGCCGGCGTTGATGGAGCAGGAAAAGCGTTTCCTCCAGGCGCTGGAAAACGTTCAGCGCTGGGACGTCTCGCCGATCGACCAGATGCGTTTCTGGCCGGCCGAAGGCAAGCCGCTGCGTTGGTGGCTTGAAGAGGGTTGATCGGCGGCCCCGAAAAGATCGCAGCCTTGGCGAGGCTGCGATCTTTTGCTTCTAATTCTTGGCCTGCAACGCCTCCAACTTGGCCATCACCCCCGCCGCCGTCTGCTCCCCCACCAGCTGTTCTCTTACCTTGCCTTTGTTATCGATGATGTAAGTCACCGGCAACGCCTCGCTGCGTGGCAGTTCGAACAGCTCCGCCGGATCCTGAGCCAGCACGGTGAACTTGATGCCCAACTTCTCGCTGGCGCTTTTCAGCTCTTCACCCTGCACATTGTCGAAGTTGACCCCGAACACACCAATCTTCTTGTCCTTGAGCTGATCGGCCAAGGTGTTCAATTCCGGGATCTCGGTCCGGCACGGCCCGCACCATTCCGCCCAGTAATTGAGCACCAGCCATTGTTTGTCCAGACGTTCGGCGGCAACTTTCTGGCCGCTCTGGTCGATGCCATAGTCGTTACCACAGCCCCCCAGCAATAACGTACCGATGATCGCCAATGCCGCTGCCAGTCGCCTAGTCATGTCGTATTCCTTGTTCAAAATTGAATGCGCCTGCGACCCATCGCCTCCCAAGGTTCTGGATTACGCGCTGCACAGTTAGAATAGCCGTCACCTTACGCAAGATGCGAACCGCACATGACCGATCTGACGCTTTATCACAACCCGCGCTGCTCGAAATCCCGCGGTGCGCTCGAACTGCTCGAAGCCCGTGGCCTGACCCCGACGGTGGTCCGCTACCTGGACACCCCGCTCAATGCCGCGCAAATCCAGAGCCTGCTGGCCAAGCTCGGCATCAGCGCCCGGCAACTGCTGCGCACCGGTGAGGACGAGTACAAAACCCTCAACCTGGCCGACAGCAGCCTCAGCGAGGCGCAATTGATCGCCGCCATCGCCGCCAACCCGAAACTCATGGAGCGACCGATTCTCGAAGCCGACGACAAAGCCATCATCGGCCGTCCGCCGGAGAATGTGCTGGAGCTGCTGCCGTGAGTGCGCCATACATTCTGGTTCTGTATTACAGCCGCAGCGGCTCGACCAATGAAATGGCCCGGCAGATCGCCAGGGGCGTCGAGCAGGCCGGGATGGAAGCGCGTCTGCGCACCGTGCCGCCGATTTCCACCGAGTGCGAAGCCGTGTCACCCGATATTCCGGACGAAGGCGCGCTGTACGCCAGCCTCGATGATTTGAAGAACTGCGCGGGACTGGCCATGGGCAGCCCGACCCGGTTCGGCAACATGGCGGCGCCGCTCAAGTACTTCCTCGACGGCACCAGCAACCTGTGGCTGACCGGCGCTCTGGTGGGCAAGCCGGCTGGCGTTTTCACCTCCACCGCGAGCCTGCACGGCGGCCAGGAAACCACGCTGCTGTCGATGATGTTGCCGTTGCTGCACCACGGCATGCTGATCACCGGCCTGCCTTACAGCGAATCGGCCTTGCTGGAAACCCGTGGCGGCGGCACGCCTTACGGCGCCAGCCATCACGCCGGGGCCGATGGCAAAAGCGGTTTGAATGAACATGAAGTCGCGCTGTGTCGGGCCTTGGGCCTGCGCTTGGCGAAGACTGCACAGAAACTGGGGAACTGACGTGGCCAAGAAGCCGAAGATTTTGCCATCCATCGAATGGCTCGAACCCCGGGTTCGGGCGATGCGCATCATCAGCCTGCTGTGCTACTTCGGTTTGGTGGGTTTGCTGTGCGCCTACTACCTGGTGGTCGCCGACCTGCACGGCGCCCGACCGTGGGTGATTCTGCTGATCGAGCTGGTGCCGCTGCTGTTGCTGGCGCCGGGGATGATTATCGGCAGTGCGCGCGGGCATTCATGGATGTGTTTTGTGGTGAACCTGTATTTCATCAAGGGCGCATTGGCGGCGTATGACCCGAACCGGCAGCTGTTTGGTTTGCTCGAGATGGGCGCGAGCCTGGCGGTGTTCTGCTCGGCGCTGTTGTATGTGCGGTGGCGGTTTCAGTTGAACCGCAAGTTGGCAGGTGAAGGCGAAACCTCCGTCGCCTGACACACCGCCATCGCGAGCAAGCTCGCTCCCACATTGGATCTGCGTCGTTCACAAATCCCCTGTGGGAGCGGGCTTGCTCGCGAAGGGATCGACTCGGTCTTAATGGTTCACGGTGTAGGCCAGCATCATCGATATCTGGCTCATCGCCCGCCCACCACTCTGTTCATGCCACTGGTTGAACACATCCTGCAC
The DNA here is from genome assembly GCF_008370005.1 of Pseudomonas sp. ANT_J28. Classification (NCBI taxonomy): domain Bacteria; kingdom Pseudomonadati; phylum Pseudomonadota; class Gammaproteobacteria; order Pseudomonadales; family Pseudomonadaceae; genus Pseudomonas; species Pseudomonas sp. ANT_J28. The sequence continues at coordinate 31,221 of NZ_VOBM01000049.1, read as the reverse complement.
CAACGCCAGATCCCGCAGACTGGTCGGCACCTTGTCGACGATCTTCTGCGCACTCAACGCCGCGACCACGTCGTAGCTCGGCACAAACGTGTCCTTGCCCACCATTCGCAAGAACCGCGGTGCCGACAACCCGCCCAATTGATGACCGCGCTTTTTCAGGTAGGTCCACAACCCAACGATATCCGTGACCGGCCAATCGGCGATCAACGCGCCGAAGCTGCCCTTCTCATGCGCCACATCCAGCATGAACTGCGCGTTGCGCGGCACGCTCTTGAGTTTTCCCAGGTGACGAATGATCCGCGCGTCCTGCATCAAGCGCTCAAGGTGTTCGGCACTCATCAGCACGACTTTCTCAGGGTCGAACTTGAAGAACACTTCTTCGAACGCCGGCCATTTGGCGTCCACCAGACTGTGCTTGAGCCCGGCGCGGAAGACGCGCAGCGCCATGGTCGAGAGGTAGCGGTCGTCGCTGATCTTGCGCAATTGCGCCGGGGTTTTCGGAACGGGCAGATGGGCTTCCAGTTCAGCCGCTGAACCGAAGCGGTTCAGACAGTATTCGTGCAGCCACTTGTAATCGCGCATGCCCTCTCCTGAGGTTTTGAAATGAAACCCACACAGTTTGTGTCAGAGATTGACGACGTTGACGAAGCGCGAGGCCGCGGTTTCGTCGATCTTCAAACTGGTGAAGTCGAACAGGTTGCGGTCCGCCAGTTGCGACGGGATCACGTTCTGCAAGCTGCGGAAAATGCTTTCGGTGCGGCCTGGCGTCTTGCGCTCCCACTCCTGAAGCATGTCCTTGACCACCTGGCGTTGCAGGTTTTCCTGGGAACCACAGAGGTTGCACGGGATGATCGGGAATTGCTTGAAGTCCGAATAGGCCTGGATGTCTTTTTCGTTGCAGTAGGCCAGCGGGCGGATCACCACGTTGCGGCCATCGTCGGCGCGCAGCTTCGGCGGCATGGCTTTGAGCGAACCGTTGAAGAACATGTTCAGGAAAAAGGTCTCGACGATGTCGTCGCGGTGATGACCGAGGGCCATTTTGGTCGCGCCGATTTCGTCAGCGAAGGTGTAGAGCGTGCCGCGACGCAGGCGCGAGCACAGCGAACAGGTGGTCTTGCCCTCCGGGATCAGCTCCTTGACCACCGAGTAGGTGTCTTTCTCGACGATGTGGTACTCGATGCCCAACTCTTTGAGGTAGGCCGGCAGCACATGCTCAGGGAAACCCGGCTGTTTCTGGTCCATGTTCACGGCCACGATCTCGAACTTGATCGGGGCGACCTTCTGCAAGTGCATCAGCACATCGAGCATGGTGTAGCTGTCCTTGCCACCGGACAGGCAGACCATGACCTTGTCGCCGTCTTCAATCATGTTGAAATCGGCAACAGCCTCACCGGCCTGGCGGCGAAGGCGCTTTTGCAGTTTGTTCTGGTTGACCGTAAGAGTGCCCATGACGCGAAATCCGTGAGGTGTGACGAAAGGCCGGCATTTTACGCAAAAACCGGTCACGGGCGAAGAGCCCCCTATCCTCTGTGGGAGCGGGCTTGCTCGCTCCCACATGGATTGTGGTGACAGACCCTGCGGCGATTAACAGGAGGGTTTACAGCGCAATTTGCTCTAAAGCCCTGCAACCTGCGTCGTTAAGTCCTTCCTATACTGCGACATAAGGTCGCACACATATCCAGACCTTTCCTTACTCGGCCACTTTGGCCCGTAGGCGCTCCACTGGGGGGCGACGGCAAAAACAAGAGGAGTGACTGGCATGATCCATCACGTAGTGGGGCTCTTCACCCACCCTGACCAAGAATGGAAAGAGATCCGTGGCGATCAGGAGGAAAGCATCAGCCACATGTATCTCACTCATACCCTGATTCTGGCGGCGATCCCCGCGGTATCCGCGTTTATCGGCACCACTCAGGTCGGCTGGGTCATTGGCAGTCGCGCACCGGTGATGCTGACGGTGGAAAGCGCGATATGGATGACGGTCATGTCGTACCTGGCCATGCTCGGCGGAGTTGCGGTCATGGGCGCGTTCATCCACTGGATGGCTCGCACCTATGACGCCAACCCGAGCCTGGCACGCTGCGTTGCATTTGCGACCTACACCGCGACACCGCTGTTTATCGGCGGTCTGGCGGCGCTGTACCCACACATGTGGCTTGGGATGATCGTCGGCACCGCGGCCATCTGCTACACGGTGTACCTGCTGTATGTGGGGCTACCCACTTTCATGAACATTCCATCAGACGAGGGATTTCTGTTTTCAAGTTCGGTGCTTGCGGTAGGCCTGGTGGTGCTGGTGGCCATCATGGCGTTCACGGTAATTGTTTGGGGACTCGGCGTGGGGCCGGTCTATACGAACTAGCAACACATCACCCAAAAACAAGATCTGCCAACACAGGCCGCCGCAAGGCGGCCTTCTAATGTGAGCGACTACCATTCGGCGCCTGAGCGATTCGCAAGTCCCGAGGGTTGCGGCATACTCGACGTCTCTGGAGATCCATCAAGCATGCCCGAGCAACTCAATACCCGCGTCGAAGACTGTTACCAACTCGCCGAATCCTTTTTCAAACGACCTTTCAAACGCCCCGTGGTGAGCCTCAAGCTGCGCGGGCAAAAAGCCGGTGTCGCGCATTTGCACGAGAACCTGCTGCGCTTCAATCCGCAGCTGTACCGGGAAAACACCGAAGACTTCCTCAAACAAACCGTGGCCCACGAGGTTGCGCACCTGATCGCCCATCAACTGTTCGGCGACCGCATCCAGCCCCATGGCGAAGAGTGGCAACTGATCATGCGCGGCGTGTACGAGCTGCCGCCCAATCGATGCCACACCTATGACGTCAAACGCCGCAGCGTGACCCGCTACATCTACAAATGCCCGTGTGCGGACAGTGACTTTCCGTTTTCGGCCCAGCGCCATGGATTGGTGAGACAGGGGCGGCGTTATTTGTGTCGGCGGTGCCGGAGCACGTTGGTGTTCAGTGGGGAAATGCGGGTCGAGTAGTTAGATTTTCTGTGTTTGTGCGCAAGCCCGCTCCCACACTGGATTTATGTCACGCCGAAGATCCCCTGTGGGAGCGGGCTTGCTCGCGAAGGCGTCCTGGCAGGCGCTACACAACCACCTTGGCAGCCCGCAATTGCTCGATCCGCTCAGCACTAAACCCCAACTCCCCCAACACCTGATCCGTATGCTGCCCCAGCGCCGCGCCAATGTGCTTCGGCTCAGGCAACCCCTCTGAAAACTTCAACGGACAGGCCATCTGCGCCTGAGTCGTCCCATCCCCACGCGGCACTTCGGTCACCAGCGCCCGAGCCTTCAACTGCGGATGCCGCACCGCTTCGCCCAAACTCAACACCGGCTCGACACACGCATCCAACGTGGCAAACAGCGCGCACAACTCGGCGAAATCGCGCGTCTCGAATTCAATCCTCAGCGCGTTCTTCAGCGCCTTCTGCAAGGCTGGTTCAGGCGATAAGCCCAAAGTTTCCAGCTCCTCCAGCCCCAGCGCCGCACACAGTTGTTTCATAAACGCGGGCTCCAGACTGCCCACCGAGAACCAGCGCCCATCGCGGGAACGGTAATAGTCATAGAAACTGCCACCGTTGAGCATCTGATCCTCCCTTCCCGGCTCCACGCCACAGGCCAGATACCCGGCGCCGGCCATGGCGTTCAGGCTGAACACGCAGTCGGTCATGCTCACATCCAGATGCTGCCCCTGCCCGGTCTGCTGCCGGGCGATGACCGCCGCCAGCAGCCCAATCACCCCGTGCAACGAGCCACCGGCGATATCCGCCACTTGCATGCCCAACGGCAGCGGTCCGCTGTCGGCGCGGCCGGTGTAGCTCGCCAGTCCCGCCAGCGCCAGGTAGTTGATGTCGTGGCCGGCGCGGTCCTTGTAGGGGCCGGTCTGGCCGTAACCGGTGATCGACACGTAGATCAGTTTCGGATTGATCGCCTTCAAGGCTTCATAACCCAAGCCCAATCGCGCCATCACGCCGGGGCGGAACTGCTCCAGCACGATGTCGTAGTCCTGCAGCAACTGCTTGATCACCTCCAGCGCCTCAGGCTGCTTGAGGTCCAACGCCAGGCTGCGCTTGTTGCGATTGAGGTAGGCGTGACTGGCGGAAACGCCCTGATCGTGAGGCGGCAATACCCGCAGCAGGTCCATGCGCGTTGGCGATTCGATGCGCAACACCTCGGCGCCCATGTCAGCCAGCAACAACGAGGCGAACGGCCCCGGCAGCAGTGTCGAGAAATCCAGAACCTTGAGTGATGCCAGTGGACCGAGCATGGGCGTTCTCCGTAAACGATGTTCCCAGACTAGGCAGCCGACGGCGTTGCAGCAATCACCTTATGCATCAGTTGCGCTGACCGTTGCGCTCAAATCGCAGGCATGAAAAAACCCGCCGAAGCGGGTTTTTTCAGTGCAGCCGTCTTACTTGACGTTGATTGGGGTTGGGCCTTCGGCCACGCCCAGGTCGTCTTCAGGACGGGTGTCGGCGATGCCGCGACCGCCAGAAGCCAGTTCGGCGTGCATCACGTCGGTGTCCAGCTCCTTGACCCACTTGGCCACCACCAGGGTGGCAACAGCGTTACCGACCAGGTTGGTCAGGGCACGAGCTTCGGACATGAAGCGGTCGATACCGAGGATCAGCGCCAGGCCGGCAACCGGCAAGTGGCCAACGGCGGACAAGGTGGCCGCCAACACGATGAAGCCACTACCGGTCACGCCCGCAGCGCCTTTGGAGGACAGCAGCAACACCACCAGCAGGGTGATCTGGTGAGTGATGTCCATGTGGGTGTCAGTTGCCTGAGCAATGAACACCGCCGCCATGGTCAGGTAGATCGCCGTACCGTCGAGGTTGAACGAGTAGCCTGTCGGGATCACCAGACCCACAACGGATTTCTTCGCGCCCAGACGCTCCATCTTGATCAGCATGCGTGGCAGCACCGATTCCGAAGAAGAAGTGCCCAGCACGATCAGCAGCTCTTCACGGATGTAGCGAATCACTTTCAGCACGCTGAAGCCGTGAGCGCGAGCGATACCGCCCAGCACCACCAGAACAAACAACAGGCAAGTGATGTAGAAGCACGCCATCAACTGACCCAGTTGCACCAGCGAACCCACACCGTAGGCACCGATGGTGAACGCCATGGCACCGAAGGCACCGATTGGCGCAAGCTTCATGATCATGTTGATGATGTTGAACATCACGTGGGCGAAGCGATCGATGAAGTCCAGGATCGGCTTGCCGTAGGCACCCAGGCGATGCAGGGCGAAACCGAAGATCACCGAGAACATCAGCACTTGCAGGATATCGCCTGTGGCGAACGCGCCGACGATGGTGGACGGGATCACGTTCAACAGGAAGCCAACAACGCTTTGATCAGCACCGGCCGCTACATAAGCAGCCACTTTGGAGGCATCCAGCGTAGTGACGTCGATGTGCATGCCGGCACCCGGCTGCACGATGTTGACCACCACCAGACCGACCAGCAATGCAATGGTCGAAACGATTTCGAAGTAGAGCAGCGCGTAACCGCCGGTCTTGCCGACCGACTTCATGTTCTGCATGCCCGCAATACCGCTGACGACGGTGCAGAAGATGATGGGGGCGATGATCATTTTGATCAGTTTGATGAACCCGTCACCCAGCGGCTTGAGGGCTACACCGGTCTGCGGGTAGAAGTGACCGAGCAGGATGCCGATGGCAATAGCAACGATCACCTGGAAATACAGGGATTTGTACAGTGGCTGACGAGTCGTCATTGCAAAGTTCCTCAAGAGTGCCAGGTGACAACATCCATCTGTTGCCAAAGACACTTCAATTGCGAACCCTCCTGCACTGGAGGGATTTGTTTTGTCGAGCTGCGCAACGGCAGGCATCTGCGGGTTGTATCGCAAGGCCCGTGCCACCTTCGTCAAATCGCCATCAAGCCTTTTGACATCAAGGGTTGCAGGTTTTTCTTTGTCGCCAAACGGTTACGGCAAAGTGGCGGATTTCCGCCCATCGACCAGACCTCGTCCTACAAATTGGCGGATATCCGCCTTGTTCATCATCAGGCACCACAGCTACCATCCGCCGTTCAATGGACGGACCTGCCTTCTATGCGCGAACGCACCATCGCCAGTCATTTCGCCCGTGCCGCCCTCGGTGGCGCACGCCGGCTGGGTTATGACTGTTCAAATTTGCTGCAACAACTCGGCATCAGCCCCGAGTTGCTTGAAGAGCCACGAGCGAGAATCGCGCCTGAACAGTTCACCCGATTGATCCAGGGACTGTGGCTGGCACTGGACGACGAATACCTGGGCTTCGGGCCAGTCCCGAGCAAAACCGGCAGTTTCGCGATGATGTGCCATGCGGTGATCCACTGCCGCACTCTGGAGAAAGCACTCTACCGCGGCCTATTGTTTTACAGCTTATTCCCCGACAGCCCGCGTCTGACCCTGACCCGCGAAGACGACATGATTCGCCTGAGCCTCGACGATTCGCAGTTCCGCGACCCGGACCACTTCCTCACCGAGAGCCAGTTGATGGTGTGGCATCGACTCGGCAGCTGGCTGATCGGCCAGCGCATTCGGCTGGAACAGGCGACGTTCAGCTACCCAAGGCCCGAGCACGGCGCCGAATACGACTTGTTGTTCCCCTGCCCGATGGCCTTTTCCACGGCTCAGAGCAGCCTGTTGTTTCACAGTCGCTACCTGAACATGCCGCTGTTGCAGGATGAACGGACACTCAAACATTTCCTCGAACACTCCCCCGCCGACCTGTTGTCGCGCCCGGATGATGGCGACAGTTTGAGCAGCCAGCTACGAAGGTTGCTCAGCCGCGACAGTTCACACTGGCCAGACCTGGAAGCGGTGGCCGCGCACTTGCACATCAGCCCGCAGACATTGCGTCGGCATTTGCGGGAAGAAGGGTCGAGTTTTCAGGAATTGAAGGATCAACTGCGGCGGGACATTGCGATTTATCACTTGGGGCGGGCGGATCTGTCGTTGCAGCAGATTGCCGAGCAACTGGGGTTTTCAGAGCCTTCGGCGTTTCACCGGGCGTTCAAGAAGTGGACCGGGTTGACGCCTGGGGCTTACCGCGCGCAAGAGAATTAAGATCAAAAGATCGCAGCCTCGTTTCACTCGACAGCTCCTACGGGGTTTGGCGTACACCTGTAAGAGCTGTCGAGTGAAACGAGGCTGCGATCTTTTGATCTACCGCTACTACTGAAGATCGAGCCTATCCAGCGCCCGATTCACCGCCAGTTCACCCAGCATGATGATTTGCGCAATGCCCAACAGCGAATTGCGACTCGTCCCCTCCATATGATCCGCGAGATCCATGGTCATTACATTGGCCGAGGCCAGCGACTCGCACGCATGGGCCAGCAGGGTTTCGGTATCGAGCTCCGGGTTGACGATGAACATCGTGCTGGGTGTGCGCGGGGTTTCAGGCGGATTGGGGGTGATCTTGAACATTTGAGCTCCTAGAGTAATGGAGCCGCTACGCATCGCTGCTAAACGAAAAAGGGGTGGCGGCTGTACGCGGGTTAGCAGACCAGGACTCTAGAACCCGGCGCACCGAAGTGCCCCACGCAAAGCCGCCATAACATCTACGGCGGACGCTGTACGTCTAGAGATGACCCGAGCTGCTAAACCCGATCGCTGATGGTCAGCGACAGGGAAACGATAGAGCCCCAGACCCAAGGCGCACAAGCCGGCGGATTCTGGCGTAGTCGTAGGCAGCGGCGCAAGGATGTGTAGCCTGCGTGAGTGTCTGGAGATGTGTTTTAAACACTAACTATTTCATTGCTTACACGGGCCTCTTCGCGAGCAAGCCCGCTCCCACATTTGAACGAGTTATTCAGGAGAAATGCGATCGAATGTGGGAGCGGGCTTGCTCGCGAAGAGGCCCGTAAGAACACCATCAAACCACCGGAAAATGAATCCGAAACGCCGCCCCACCCATGGGCGAGTCCCCCAGCGTCAGCTTCGCGCTGTAGCTTTCAATAATGTCCTTGACCACCGCCAACCCAATCCCCTGCCCCGGATGCTGCCGATCCAGCCGCTCGCCCCTTTGCAGAATCCGCGCCCGCTGATCCGGTGGCACGCCCGGCCCATCATCCTCGACACACAACTCAACCCCGCCAAGGCTTTCGCGCACGCTGATGCGTACTTCGCCGAGGCACAGGCGATAGGCGTTTTCCAGCAGGTTGCCCATCATTTCCAGCAACGCCCCCTGCTCGATCGGCACGTAACACGGGTCTGGCAGATCGAAGGCGACCCGCACGCGTTTGTCGCGGTAGACCTTGTCCAGTGTGTCGCACAGGCTTTGCAGCACCGGACGCAGGCGTACCTGATGGCGCACCAGACCGCTTTTGCGCAGGCTGGCGCGTTGCAGCTGATAGCTGATCTGCTGGCTCATGCGTTCGATCTGGGTTTGCAGCACCCAGGCCTGATTACGATCGGCCGGGCGCTGGGCCATGTCTTCGCTGACGCCTTGCAGCACGGTCAGCGGGGTTTTCAGGCTGTGGGCCAGGTCGTCGAGGGAATCGCGATAGCGGCTGCGTTGTTCGCGCTCGCTGTGCAGCAAACGGTTGAGGGAGCCGGTCAGGCGCAGCAGTTCGCGCGGGTGTTGTTCGCTGAGGCTTTCGCGGGTGCCGCTTTCAATCTCGTCCAGCTCCTGACTGAGCCGGCGCAACGCCTGCAAGCCCCAGGTCAGGCCGATCCACAGCAGCGCGAGCAACACCAGCAAGGCGGCACCGAATCCGAGGTAGAGGTTTTCCCGCAGGCCCTCGAGGGTGGCTTCGTACTCACGTACCGGTTGCAGCGCGACGATGCTGAACGCCGCGCTTTTACCGCCGAGCAGTTTGACTTCGACGTCGTAGACGAAGAATTCCTGACCGTCGGCCTCGCGAATTCGGGCGAACTCGTTGCCGCGTCCGTCGTAACGCGGTTTGTAGTTGATCTTCTCTTCGCGGGTGGCCTTCGAGCGCCACACCAGGTGAGCTTCGCGGTCGTAGATGTAGCCGAGCAAACGGCTGTCGGTCAGGTTGAAGCGCTCGTCGGGCAACTGCGCCGGCATTTGCAGGGTGTTGTTTTCCACCCGCGCGGCAGAGATCAGCGTGGTGACGTCCGACGCCAGGCGTTGTTCGATCGAGTCCTGCAACGCCAGGCTGAACGCGCCCTGCATCGCCGGCAGCAACGCCAGCATGAACAACACCGCCAGGATCGTGGCGGCGAGCATCAAACGGACACGAAGGGAACGAATCAAGTGCAGCGCTCATTGAACAGGTAGCCGAGACCACGCACGGTATCGATCGGTTTGAAGCCGGCCGGGCCTTCAAGTTTGCGGCGCAGACGGCCGACCAACACCTCGATCACGTTTGGATCGCGCTCGTCGTCGTCCGGGTAGAGCTGCTCCATCAAGCGGTCCTTGGCCACTACTTGCTGGTGATGCCGCATCAGGTACTCGAGGATCCGATACTCGTAAGCGGTCAGCGCCAGCGGCTGTTCATCGAGGGACGCCTGTTTGCGATTGAGGTCCAGCAGCAACGGCCCGGCGACGATGGTCGACTGGGTGAAACCGCTGGAGCGGCGCAGCAAGGCATTCAGGCGCGCGTCGAGCTCTTCGAACTGGAACGGCTTGACCACGTAATCGTCGGCGCCGGCGGCGAGGCCTTCGACCTTGTCCTGCCAGTTGCCGCGCGCGGTTAGGATCAGGATCGGGAAGGTCTTGCCGCGCGAGCGCAATTGACGAATCAGGTCGAGCCCGCCCATGCCCGGCAGGCCGAGGTCGATCACCGCCAGGTCATGGTTGTACTGCTCGGTCTGGTACAGCGCCTCTTCGGCATTGGCCACGGACTCGACCACGTGGCCGCTGTCCGTCAGGCGGGTTTGCAGGTGATGGCGCAACAGTGCTTCATCTTCGACGACCAGCAGTTTCATAACGCTCTCCCAGGCAAATCATCATCTCCAGAGGCATGCGTACCTCGATGGCTAACATGGCGACGCCGGATCAGTCTTTTGGATTGATCCGGCGCCGGCCTTTTCGGACGCGTTTCTTAGAAAGCGTAGTTCGCCGACAGGTAAGTCTGGGCGCTGCTGGTCAGGTCCAGCGAACCCTGTTTGCTGCCACCGCGTTCGCTCATCTCGGTGCTGGCGTTGCTGCGCAGATAACGGTAACCCAGTTCCACCGAGGTGTTTTGCGAAACCTGTTGCAGGACACCCAATTGGCCGCCGATGGCGTAACCGATGTCGCTGTCGCGGCTGAAGCCTGGGGAATCCTGAGTCATTTTGGTCAAACCGGCCGTGGCGCCGCCGAACAGCTTGGTGCTGCCGCCCACCGGGTAGAACAGATCGTAGCTGCCCAAGAGGTTTTCCTGACGCAGTTTAATGCCATTGTGTGAGCCCGACACGTTGTCGTAAGTGGCGTAGTAGCGGCCCTGGCTATTTTGCTGGCCCAGACGCACACCCCAGGTGTTGTCCTTGCCGATCACGCCGTCGGCGTTCGGGCTGTTGAGGTTGTCGTTCAGGGCGTGAGACTTTTTGACCTTGTCGCTGGTCTGTCCAAAAGTAAGGCTGGCGAAATTGTCGTCGGAAGCGAAAGCCGCGGTACTCGCGCTCAGGACAGTGAAAGCCAGAAGCAGTTTTTTGAAGCCAGTCATAGGGGAGTTCCTTATGCGCTATGTGCTATTTGGGTACGGGGCAAGGTTACTCACCCGGCCCTGAACTCCCCCTGAACGCACTCTGAACCTGAGCTGAACCAGATCGACCCAGCTGTTTTTGACGACTTTTCTGTCAGGAGATCCGACCATGCGCATGTTTCTCGCTTTCGTTTTGCTGGCCTTGAGCGGGCTGACTATAAATTTGTCAGCCTATGGCCGCGACGCCAATCCAAAGCTTTGTACTACCCAGCCTGAGAGCAACCCGGCAAAATGCCCCACATGAATCGCGCCCCCGCCCTCCCCGTCTGCTGCACTCCACTCGATGCCCATTGGCCGCTGCCGTTTGCGCTGCCCGATACGGTGCTGTTGAGCACTCACTTCGATACCTCGCAACTGGCCAGCGATGATTTCCAGCGCAGCGCCATCGAGCCACCGCCCACCATCCAGCGTTCGGTCGCCAAGCGTCAGGCGGAGTTCCTCGCCGGGCGGGTTTGCGCTCGGGCTGCGTTACAACAGTTGGAAGGGCTGAACTTCATCCCGGCCATCGGCGAGGACCGGGCACCGGTATGGCCGACGCACATCACGGGCTCGATTACCCACAGCACCGGCCAGGCCTCGGCGATTGTCGCGAAGAAAACCCACTGGCGCGGCCTGGGAATGGACCTGGAAAACCTGCTCAACCCTGAACGGGCCGAGCGACTGGCCGGGGAGATCCTCACCCCGCCAGAGTTGCAACGCATGACCGCCGGCCGTCGCGATCAGTTGGCGATGCTGGTGACCCTGACGTTTTCGGTGAAGGAAAGCCTGTTCAAGGCGCTGTATCCGATCGTTCAGCAGCGCTTCTATTTCGAGCACGCTGAAGTGTTGGAGTGGGCCGAAAGCGGTGAAGTGCGGCTGCGGTTGCTGACTGATCTGTCCAGCGAATGGTGCAATGGCACTGAGATGGATGCGCAGTTCGGGGTGGTGGATGGGCAGTTGCTGAGTCTGGTCAGCATCAAGGCCTGAGGATCTTCAGTGTTTGGGAGGGCCTCTTCGCGAGCAAGCCCGCTCCCACAGGGGATTTGCGGTGAGACATAGATCCAATGTGGGAGCGGGCTTGCTCGCGAAAGCGGTGGTTCATTCACCACATGTCTCACCGCTTCTCCTGATTCCTCGGCCAGCTCAGGCTGAAACACGCCCCCCCCAAACTCTTGCTCTTGCTGATCAACGCCCGGCCATCATGCCAATGGATGATTCGCCGCACGATGGACAGCCCCAACCCATGCCCACCGGAGGCGCGGGTGCGACTGTCATCAAGGCGCAGGAATGGTGTAAAAATCTTCTCCCAGGCCGTTTCCGGTACGCCCGGCCCGTCATCCTCGACATCCACCCGACAGCGCTGCTGCCCGACCTGATAGCTGACGGTCACCCGTGATTGAGCGTGGCGCATGGCATTGCTTACCAGGTTCTGCAACGCCCGGTGCAGGTAACGCGGCTCGGCCTCGACCCAGGCGTCGTCGTTGTCAGCGGCGGACAAACACAAACCGCGCTGCACCGTGACCTCGGCGCGTAACGGCGCCAGTTCTTCGATCACCTGATTGACCAACGTATCCAGATCGATCCGCTGAAAATTCAGCGCCGGCGAACCCTGCTCCAGTCGTGCGTAGGTGAGCATCTCGTCCACCAGGCGATCGAGATCCTCGATGTCGTGGTCCATGCCTTCACAGTATTTTTCCAACGCCTGCGGCGTGGTGGCCGAGCCGATCATTTCCAGACCAAAACGCAACCGCGCCACGGGTGTGCGCAGCTCATGAGACACGGCGCGCACCAGCTCACGCTGGATCGCCAGCAACTGCTGCAGGTGCTCGGCCATGCCGTTGAACGCCGAAGCCAGCCGTCCCACCGAGTCCGCGCCGCGTGCCGGCACGCGGGTTTCCAGGCTGCCCTTGGCGATGCGCGTGGCGGCCGCCTCCAGGCCACGCAAACGACGCTCAAGTTGGCGCACCAACAAATAGACGATCAAACCGATCAGGCTCAAACCCAGGGCGGCGATCAGCACCAGCCATTCCGGCGGATAAGGATTCATCTGATACAACGGGCCGATCTCCAGCACCCACGGCGTACCGACCATGCCGGCAAACACCCGGATCGAATCGCCGCCCTTGCCCAGCGCCATCACCGTGTCGCCCTCGGACACCCGGCGACTCTGGTCCTCGTCCATGTCCGCCTGCTCGATCGTCACCAGCCGCAAGTCGAAACCAAACCCTTTATCGCGCTTCAACTGCGCCAGGCGTTCGGGTTGCTCGGCCACGGGATAGCGCACCAGTTCATCGGCCAGCAGGTAAATAGTCGCCCGGGCCAGTTGTTCGCTGATTTGCTGAACTTCGCCGGTCAGCACCAGCTGTTCCTTGTCGCTGACCAACCGGTAAACCTTCGCCGCATGCGGACCGGTCTGCTCCACCAGCGCCTGACCGCGCAGCACGCGGGTGCGCTGGGTGAGGTCGAGATCGGTCTGGGCAAAGGTTTTCAGCGCCAACGGAATCCCCAGCAACCGCTCCCACACCAGCAAGGCCCGGTGGCGCTCGGTTTCGTTCATCGGGTTCAGGTTGTCGGCCATCAGCGAGAACGTGCCGTGGGCCAGGCGCTCACGGTATTGCTCGCCGCGCACCTGATTGAGCAGGTGCAAGGCCAGCACGCCGAGTACCGCCACCAGAATCAGCGCCGCGCACATGCCACCGTAAATGCGCAGGAAGATCGAGTTCACAGCGTGCAGGCTTCAGGAACGAACAGATAACCTTTGCTGCGGATGGTCTTGATCAGTCGTGGATGGTCCGGGTCGTCGCCAATTTTCGGGCGGATGCGCGAGATGCGCACGTCGATGGAGCGGTCCTGGCCGTCATAGCCGATGCCGCGCAGTGCGGTGAAAATCTCTTCCCGGGACAGGATGCGTCCGGCGTTGGCCACCAGCAGCCAGAGCAGGTCGAACTCGGCACTGGTCAACTCGATGCCGTTGTCGTTCAGCCAGGCTTCGCGCAATGCGTTGTCGACCACCAACGGACCGAACTGCAGGCGTCGTTGTTTTTCCGGCGCCACTTCAGGGCTTTCACTGCGCCGCAACAGGGCCTGGATGCGCGCCAGCAGCAAACGTGGGCGAACCGGTTTGCACACGTAGTCGTCGGCGCCCAGGTCCAGGCCAAGAATCTGATCGGTGTCGTCGGTGCGGGCGGTGAGCATCAGGATCGGGCCGTCATACTTGTCGCGGACCTTGCGGCAGATGCTCAGGCCATCTTCGCCCGGCAACATGAGGTCGAGGATCACCAGGTCCGGTTTCTCCTTGATGATCCGTGCCGCGGCCAAGGCGCCGTTGCCCTCGATCGATACGCGCAGACCATTGGCTTCCAGGTAATCGCGGGTCAGTTCGGCCAGACGCTGGTCGTCCTCCACAATCAATACCTGCCAGGCTTCTTGCTCCACGGTGACCTCTGCTTGCCAACAACACTTAATAAGGAAGGATCCACCCGTCTTTTTGTAATGATTGGGGAGGATAAGAATGCGTACGCACTGGCCGATTGTATAAACGCCGCTCGCCAAGAACACAAGCCGGTAAATGCGTTCGGACAACGCGGTTTTTTGTGATAGGGTTCGCGCCCTTAAAAACCCGAGCGACTGTTTTCAATCGGTGAAAATCAGTGAAAAACGGTCCGCTCCAGCTAGGTCGCGGCCTACACGCCCGTTCCACCTTTCACACACAATTTACGCACAGGTTTATCCACAGGTAGTACGTTGCAACACCCCCCAAAACGCATTATCTTGTACCTCGGCGCCAAAAAAACCCTACATGTAGGGTTTTGCGTAAAAAACCAAACACAAACCAGACACCGATTTCAAGCGCTTTTATTGCCTCTGTCCGGTTGAACCAAACGTATTTTCGAAAGACCAAACCGCGCGTGCGGATGGCTACTGTTTTTGAGCCGAAAACGGCGTTAACGGTACGGGTGTTGCAGTCAATTACTGTCACCCAAAAGGATCCCGGTTTCAGGTTCAAGGCCTGGGACCAAAGACTTCGGCATGGAAGCGGCGCCCCAATTGCCCCTTCCTGATCTGTCCCGAAGTTGGTATGCCCGGCCCCTCGCCGGTTGTAGTGCTTCAGGACGGAACGGTGGGCACCGTAATGGTGCCCAAACAAACATAGAGAATGTGGAGACAACCCCCCATGCAAACCGACACAACTCGCGAGAACCCGCAGGGCACCTTGCCGCAGGCCGCAGATTCGACTTCGGATCTGTCCGCCACCGCGCCTGGCCAGCTGCGCGTGATCAAGCGTAACGGCACTGTCGTTCCTTACACCGATGACAAGATTACCGTCGCCATCACCAAAGCGTTTCTCGCAGTTGAGGGCGGCACCGCTGCCGCTTCGTCGCGAATCCACGACACCGTTGCCCGTCTGACCGAACAAGTCACCGCGACCTTCAAGCGTCGCATGCCCTCGGGCGGCACGATCCACATCGAAGAAATCCAGGACCAGGTCGAACTGGCCCTGATGCGTGCCGGCGAGCAGAAAGTGGCGCGCGACTACGTGATCTACCGTGACGGTCGTTCGAAAGAACGCGCCGCCCACGCACCGGCCGAGGAAGCAGTCAACGCTCACCCGTCGATCCGCATCACCCGCGCCGATGGCACCTTTGCTCCTCTGGACATGGGCCGCCTGAACACCATCGTTACCGAAGCGTGCGAAGGTCTTGCAGAAGTCGACGGCGACCTGATCCAGCGCGAAACCCTGAAAAACCTGTACGACGGCGTGGCCCTGACCGACGTCAACACCGCACTGGTTATGACCGCCCGTACCCTGGTCGAGCGTGAGCCAAACTACTCGTTCGTGACCGCCCGCCTGCTGATGGACACCCTGCGTGCCGAAGGCCTGAGCTTCCTGGAAGTCGCCGAAAGCGCGACCCACCACGAAATGGTCGACCTGTACGCCAAGGCCTTGCCTGCGTACATCGCCAAAGGTATCGAATTCGAATTGCTGAACCCGGTCCTGGCCACCTTCGACCTGGAAAAACTCGGCAAGGCGATCAACCACGAACGCGATCAGCAGTTCACGTACCTGGGCCTGCAAACCCTGTACGACCGTTACTTCATCCACAAGGACGGTATCCGCTTCGAACTGCCGCAAATCTTCTTCATGCGCGTGGCCATGGGCCTGGCGATCGAAGAGAAGAACAAAGAAGACCGTGCGATCGAGTTCTACAACCTGTTGTCGTCCTTCGACTACATGTCCTCGACCCCGACCCTGTTCAACGCCGGTACCCTGCGTCCACAGCTGTCGAGCTGCTACCTGACCACCGTGCCGGATGACCTGTCGGGCATCTATCACGCGATCCACGACAACGCCATGTTGTCGAAATTCGCGGGCGGCCTGGGCAACGACTGGACGCCGGTTCGTGCACTGGGTTCGTACATCAAAGGCACCAACGGCAAATCCCAGGGCGTGGTTCCGTTCCTTAAAGTAGTGAACGACACCGCCGTTGCCGTTAACCAGGGTGGCAAGCGCAAAGGCGCTGTCTGTGCCTACCTGGAAACCTGGCACATGGACATCGAAGAGTTCATCGAGCTGCGCAAGAACACCGGTGATGATCGTCGTCGTACCCACGACATGAACACTGCCAACTGGATCCCTGACCTGTTCATGAAGCGCGTCTTCGATGACGGCAAGTGGACCCTGTTCTCGCCGTCCGAAGTTCCAGACCTGCACGACCTGACCGGCAAGGCCTTCGAAGAGCGTTACGAGTACTACGAAGCCCTGTCCGAGTACCCGGGCAAGATCAAGCTGTTCAAGACCATCCAGGCCAAAGACCTGTGGCGCAAAATGCTGTCCATGCTGTTTGAAACCGGCCACCCATGGCTGACCTTCAAAGACCCGTGCAACCTGCGCAGCCCGCAGCAGCACGTCGGCGTGGTTCACAGCTCGAACCTGTGCACCGAGATCACCTTGAACACCAACAAGGACGAGATCGCCGTTTGCAACCTGGGCTCGATCAACCTGCCGAACCACATCACCAACGGCAAGCTGGACACCGCCAAGCTGGAACGCACCGTGAACACCGCCGTTCGCATGCTCGATAACGTTATCGACATCAACTACTACTCGGTGCCGCAAGCGAAGAACTCCAACTTCAAGCACCGTCCGGTCGGTCTGGGCATCATGGGCTTCCAGGACGCTTTGTACCTGCAGCACATTCCTTACGGTTCCGACGCTGCCGTCGAGTTCGCCGACAAGTCGATGGAAGCGGTCAGCTACTACGCGATCCAGGCTTCCTGCGACCTGGCCGACGAGCGCGGCGCCTACGAGACGTTCCAGGGCTCGCTGTGGTCCAAAGGCATCCTGCCGCTGGATTCGCAACAGATCCTGATCGAGCAACGTGGCCAGAAGTACATTGACGTTGACCTGAACGAATCCCTGGACTGGGCACCGGTTCGTGCCCGTGTGCAGAAAGGCATTCGTAACTCCAACATCATGGCCATCGCACCGACCGCGACCATCGCCAACATCACTGGCGTATCGCAGTCGATCGAACCGACCTACCAGAACCTCTACGTGAAATCGAACCTGTCGGGCGAATTCACCGTGATCAACCCGTACCTGGTTCGCGACCTGAAGGCTCGCGGTCTGTGGGACTCGGTCATGATCAACGACCTGAAGTACTACGACGGTTCGGTGCAACAGATCGAGCGCATCCCGCAAGAACTCAAAGAGCTCTACGCGACTGCCTTCGAAGTGGACACCAAGTGGATCGTTGACGCGGCAAGCCGTCGTCAGAAGTGGATCGACCAGGCTCAATCGCTGAACCTGTACATCGCTGGCGCATCGGGCAAGAAGCTGGACGTGACCTACCGCATGGCTTGGTACCGTGGCCTGAAAACCACTTACTACCTCCGTGCCCTGGCCGCAACCAGCACCGAGAAGTCGACCATCAACACCGGCAAGCTGAACGCTGTTTCCAGCGGCGGCAACCACGGTGAAGATTCGGTCCTGGCAGCGCCTGCCGGCCCTGCTCCAGTGCCGAAGGCTTGCGCCATCGACGAGCCGGATTGCGAAGCTTGCCAATAAGCTGAGCCGGTAGGCGCTGAAAGGCGCTTACTCGAAACCCCCGACAGGCCTCTGGTTTGTCGGGGGTTTTCTTTTGCCTGCTCCAGGTTTGTGTCGGCCATAAAAAGCCCCTCGATCGAGGGGCTCTTTGTGCAGCGCTTTCAGCCAACCCGCATCAGGTCATCTGAATGATGGTCTGCATGATGGTGCTCTGGGTGGAGATGGTCTTGGCGTTCGCCTGGTAGTTGCTCTGCGCCTTGATCAGGTCGACCAGTTCATTGGTCAGGTTGACGTTGGACTCTTCCAGAGAGTTGGAGTGGATCTCTCCCAAGGTACCGGTGTTCGGCGCATCGTAGCCCGGGATACCCGACGAGTAGGTTTCTTTCCAACTGGTGCCGCCTACCGGTTGCAAACCTTGTTCGTTGGTGAAGCTGGCGAGCGAGATCTGGCCGATGGGCTTGGTCTGGCTGTTGCTGAAGTTGGCGAGCATCACACCGCTGGTGTCGATGGTCAGGTTGGTGATCTGGCCGGTGGCGTAGCCGTTCTGCGAAGGAATCGAACGCGCGGTGTCAGCGTTGTACTGCGTGGTTTTGTCCATGGAGACCGTAACGACGCCGGACGCAGCGCCGTTGGCTGTCCACGTGCCATTGGTCACGGTACCCGGAATCCAGCCGGTGACTTTCAGGTCAGGGCTGGTTATCACGGATGGCGGAACGGTCGCTGGAACAACCGGTGTGGTGACCGAAGTCAGCTTGCCGGCGCTGTCGAAGTTCATGGTCGAAGCGACAGGAGGAGTAACGGTAGGATCGCTGCCATCCGGGTTGCGACCCTCGATCAGGGTGTAGGTCTTCCAGGTGTTGTCAGCAGTCTTGACCATGAATTGATCCATGACGTGCTTGTTACCCTGGGTATCGTAAATAGGGGTACTGAACTGCTTGGTGAAGGACGCTTCCTTGGACGGGTCAAACGGATTGGTAATCTGGTTGATGATGGGAGCTGTGGAGTTCAGGTTGATCGTCGACGAAACCGTGGAGGTGTTTTTTGGCGCCAGGTTCGAAGTATCGATGCGCAGGTCAGTCAAAACGCCATTGAGGATCTTGCCATTGGCATCCACGCCATAACCCTGCAGACGCGCAGAGCCATCGGTGTTGGTAACGTAACCGTCTTTGTCGACCTTGAACGTACCGGCACGGGTGTAGGACATCGAACCATTCTCGCTCAGCACGAAGAAGCCGGAACCGTTGATGCCCATGTCCAGCACGTTGCCGGTGTTGTTGACGTCGCCCTGGGTGAACTGCTGGGAAACGTTGGCCAGGCGCACGCCGTTACCGATGGTTTTGCTGCCGGAACCCAGCTTGGTGGCCGAGTAAACGTCTTCGAATTCCGCACGGGACGATTTGAAACCGGTGGTCGCGACGTTGGCGATGTTGTTGCCGGTCACGTCCAGTTGTTTGTTGGCTGCATAGAGACCGCTAAGGCCGATATTGAAAGACATATTCCACTCCTTTGTGCCGTGTTAGTCGGCTCTACATACCAATAGTTTGTACTTTGGACAGCGCGATGCTGCCCGCCCCGGCCAGGTTGAGCATCAACTCACCGCCTGTCTGGCTGATGGTCACGCTGTTGACCGTTGCCGGCAGGTACGTCACCAGCGAGGTCGCCTTGCCGTCGTAGGTCGCCGTAGCGCCGAAGGTATAGGTACCCGCCTTGGCCACTTCGCCTGCGTCGTTTTTGCCGTCCCAGATGAAAGTGGAAGTACCGGCGACTTCGCTGCCCAGGTCGATGGTGCGGACAACCTTGCCATCGGCATCGGTGATCTTGACCTTGACCGGGTCCACCGACGCCGGTACGGCAATGGTGCCGCTGAAACTCTTGGAGGTATCGACCACCGCCGTGCCGCCCGGTGCAATAACCGAACGCCCGACCAGCGACGACGCCTGCAACGCCTGGGACGAGTTGTAATTGCTCGCCAGGCCACTGACGGTGTCGTTGAGCGTGGTGATGCCTTCCAGGCTACTGAACTGGGCCAACTGGGCGACGAACGCACCGTTGTCCTGCGGTTCCAGCGGGTTCTGGTTTTTCAGTTGCGTTACCAGCAACTGCAGGAACGCGTCCTTGCCCAGGGCCTTTTTGCCGGTGGCGCTGTTCGTCGCCGACGCCAGGCCGTCGGCACTGGTGTTGGTCTTGATCGAGGAGTTGGCCAGGATGTCCTTGAGGCTCAAACCACTGGTGGTATCGGTAACACTCATCTGAGTCGCCCCTTATCACTGACCGAGGGTCAGGACCTTCTGCATCATGGTTTTGGCGGTGTTCATCATTTCGGCGCTGGTCTGAAACGAACGGCTCGCGGAAATCATGTCAGCCATTTCTTCCACCACGTTGACGTTCGGGTAGTAGACGTAGCCCTTGGCGTCGGCCGCCGGATGGTTCGGCTCGTAGCGCGCTTCAAGGTTGCTTTGGTCCTCGACCACGCCCAGCACTTGCACGCCTTGACCGGCGGCGTCCTGGTTCTGAAACAGCGAGTCACTGCCGCCGCTCTGGCCACCCTGGAACATGGTGGCGAATACCGGGTGCCGTGCACGGTAGGTCTGGTCGATGCTCGACGAGACGGTTTCGGCGTTGGCGATGTTCGAGGCGACGGTGTTCAAGCGAGTGGTTTGCGCACTCATGCCGCTACCGGCAATGTTGAAAACGCTGGCTAGTGACATGACTTACTCTCCACGAAGGGCTGACACCAGCCCTTTGAATTTGCTGTTGAGCAGGGTGAAGCTGGCCTGGAAGTTGACCGCGTTTTCCGCGTAGTTCGACTGTTCCAGCTGGGCGTCCACGGTGTTCTGGTCGATCGACGGTTGCATCGGCGTGCGATACAGCAGCGACTCGTCGCCATTGCCCAGGCCTTCGGCTTCGATATGACGGCTGTTGGTCATGTTCAAGGCGAAAGTGCCGCTCTTGGTCTTCTCGTTCTGCTCGGCAAGCACTTTCGAGAAGTCCAGATCCCTAGCCTTGTAGTTCGGGGTGTCGGCGTTGGCGATGTTGTTGGCCAGGACTTCGGCACGCTGAGCGCGGAAGCCCAGGGCTTGTTCGTGGATACCGAGCGCTTTATCGAAGCTGATGCTCATGTCGGAAACCTTCGGGTGACCTGATTTTTCGTAACATGGACATAGCAAGCGTCGTGCCAATTGAAAAAAGGCCGTAAACCGGGGCTTTGCCGGCAGTGGCAATGTGGCAATGCCAGAAAAGCGGCAACTGATTACCGCCGCCTGCCGCTTTTCTGCCGCTCCCACATTGAATTGCGATGTGTTCGGGAAAATCATCAGGCAAAAAAAACGGGAGCCCCTGAGGACTCCCGCTTTTTTGATGACGCCAACGAATCACTTCGCCTGGTAAATGATCCCCGGGCTGCACTGGACCATCTGGTAATGATCCGGCAAACCGTTCAGCGCCTCGGAAGCACCGAGGAACAGATAACCGCCTGGCTTCAACGTGCTGTGAATGCGCAACAGGATGTCCTTCTTTACCTCGGCGGAAAAGTAGATCAGCACGTTGCGGCAGAACACGATGTCGAACTTGCCGAGGCTCGCGTAGCTGTCCAGCAGGTTGAACGAGCGAAACTCCACCCGGCTCTTGATCGGTGCCTTGATTGCCCAGCGCCCCGGCCCTTTCGGGTCGAAGTAACGTTGAAGGCGCTCGGGCGACAGACCACGGCCGATGGCCAGGCTGTCGTATTCGCCGGTCTTGCAGTTGGTCAGCATGGTGCCAGACAGGTCGGTGGCAACGATCTGCACGCCCATCTTCAACTGGCCCATGTTCACGCGCTCGAACTCATCGATCGACATCGACAGCGAATACGGTTCCTGACCCGACGAACAGGCCGCCGACCAGATCCGCAGACGCTGGCCAGGGGCGGCCTTGATCGCTGCCGGCAGCACCTTGTTCTTCAAGACTTCAAACGGATAGGTGTCACGAAACCACAGGGTTTCGTTGGTGGTCATGGCATCCACCACCATCTCGCGCAAACCACTGCGCGGCTGGGTCTGGATGCGCTGGACCAGCTCACCCAGGGACTTGATGCCTTGCTGCTCCATCAGTTTGTTGAGACGGCTCGAGACCAGGTACTGCTTGTTTTCACCGAGCAAAATGCCACAGGCTTTTTCCAGGAAGACCCGGAACTGTTCGAAATCCAAATTACCCGTAGACAAAGATACCGCCTCTTAAATCGTGTTAACCGCCAGGGGCAGAAGGCCCCTAGCTAATGTCTGCTGCTTTGATCCGGTTGACTACCCGGGATGCCAGGTCATCAGGACGGAATTTGGCAAGGAAGTCATCGGCACCGACCTTCTTGACCATCGCCTGATTGAATACACCCGACAACGAAGTATGCAGGATGATGTGAAGCTTTTGCATGCGAGGGTCGCTGCGGATCTCGGCCGTGAGGGTGTACCCGTCCATCTCCGGCATCTCGATGTCGGAAATCATCATCAGGAACTCTTCCTCCGGCTTCTTGCCCTCGTCGACCAGTTTGCGCAGGTAGTCCAGCGCTTGCCGACCGTCGTTCAACGCCACCACTTCGACACCGACCGTCTGCAGGCAACGGGTCACCTGCTTGCGCGCGACCGACGAGTCATCGACCGTCAGTACTCGCAAAGAGAGCGCCTTGTGCTGGGTTTCGACATCCACCACGCCGACGGAAATCGCTTCCGGTGTCGGCGCCACTTCTGCCAGCACTTTCTCGACGTCGATGATTTCGACTAACTGATTGTCGACCCGAGTCACAGCCGTCAGGTAATGATCGCGTCCCGTGCCCTTGGGTGGCGGATGAATCTCCTCCCAATTCATGTTGACGATGCGTTCCACCGACCGCACCAGGAAACCCTGGGTCTTGGTGTTGTACTCCGTGATGATCACGAAGGGATTGCTTTGGTCTTTCAACGCGCCGGAGCCGGTCGCCATCGCCAGATCAAGGATCGGAATGGTCGCCCCCCGGATATTTGCCACACCGCACACGACAGGACTGGACTTGGGCATCAGAGTCAGTTTGGGGCATTGCAGCACCTCACGAACCTTGAACACGTTGATCCCATACAGTTGCTGGCCGTCGAGACGGAACAACAACAGCTCAAGGCGATTCTGCCCTACCAGTTGCGTGCGCTGGTTTACCGCATCCATTACACCAGCCATGAACAGACTCCTACACCAACGCTTAAGTGTGTTGCGACGTGCATTCTTCACTAAACGGCACGGCGCTTGCTTTTTAACTCTTATGAACACAGAACCGACATTTTTCCGACGCCTGACATCAAACGCCCGCAAATTGCTTTGCGCGGTGTCGGCCGTCTGCCTGTTCAACGCTGGCTGCCCTGCCCTTGCTGACGCGGTTACCTTGCCTGACATGCTTATCGGCGTCACTCAGGGCTTTCTTGAATTCACCGTAGAAGACTATTTGGCAACCAGTCAAACGCAAGGCCGCTACGAGATCGAGGTCAAGCAGCTCGATCCGCGACTGCGCATGCCCATGTGTGACAAGGAATTGACAGCCACGCTTGAGAGTCCTGCAAGACCGCTGGGGCGGGTGACCGTCAAGGTTGCTTGCGAAGGCACGTCCCCCTGGACCGTCTTCGTACCCGCTCAAGTGCGCCTGTTTCGCGACATTGTGACCACCACCCGTGCATTGCGGCGCGCCGGCATCGTCGAGCCCCAGGATGTAACCCTGCGCGAGCGCGACATCAGCCTGATCAATCAGGGTTACCTGACCTCCGTCGACCAGGCGATAGGGCAGAAACTTACCCGACCAATGGTCGTCGACCAGGTCATGACCCTGGTGCACATGGAACAGGCAGAAGTCATCAGCAAGGGCGACCAGGTGGTGATTACCGCCCGCAGTGGAACGCTCAGCGTGCGCATGCCGGGTGAAGCGCTGTCCAACGGCGGCTTGCGCGAACAGATTCGGGTGAAAAACCTCAACTCCCAGCGGGTCATCAAGGCGCAAGTCACCGCGCCCGGCCAGGTGGAAGTAGCCATGTAGAACGCTCTGTTTGTGAAGAAGTGGCGCGCCACTCGACTGTTCCCTAGACTGTGCCCTATGCAGGGCAAGCGCTGACGCGCGCAAGCTCATTGATAAATGAGTCTAAAGTTTTTCAGGGTATGGCCGAAAACATGGCAAGCGTCCAAATACCCAGAGGTTTTTTGTCATGGTCATCGATTTCAGCCGTTTGAACAGTTCCTCGTCACTTACCGGTAGCACACGTACCAGCACCGCGAAGGAAACCGCCGAAACCGGCAAATCCGCGCCGCTGAATACCCCGGCCGAACAGGCCAGTACCGTCAAAAGCGGGGAATCGGTACATCTCAGCAATGAGGCTCAACAGTTGCAAAAGGTCACTGACAAGCTGCGCGATCAGCCTGCCGTCGACAACGCCCGCGTGGCCGAGTTGAAAGCAGCGATTGCCGATGGCAGCTACAAAGTCGACAGCAACCGTGTAGCCAGCAAACTGCTCAACTTCGAAGCCCAGCGCTAGGCCAAGGCCTGCGCCAGGCTTTTGGACGCTTAAAACCCAAGGCCAGCCATGCACGACACTAATTTACTGCAACTGATCACCGACGATTTCGCTCCAGCACAGCACTTGCTGGAGTTACTGCAAACCGAGTCCCTCGCCTTGCACGGTCGCGATATGCCACTGCTCGAAGAGATTCTGGCGCAGAAACAGGCATTGATCATTTTGCTCGATCAGCATGGCCGCAAGCGCAGTGAAATCCTCGCCAGCCTCAACCTGCCGACCAATCGCAACGGCCTGGAGCAACTTGCCAGCCATTCGAGCATTGGCGATCAGCTATTGGAGCAGAGCGATGTATTGACCGATCTTCTGGCTCAGTGCCAAGCCGCCAACGTCAAGAATGGCCAGTCAATCCTGGTGCAACAGGCCGCAACGGCCAATCAGCTGAAAATCCTCAACGGCGGCGAGCCGCCAGCGCTCTATGATGCACGCGGATCAACCTCCATGCTTGCGAAGCCGCGCCCGCTCAGTCAGGCTTGAGCCTGCTGAAAAGCGCGCACTATCAAGACGCGTAACATACTGGCAATATGCCGGCCAGCCGTAGTCATATTTTGTCTGGAGATTGATGAACCGTGTTCAATGCCTTAAGCGCGGAAGATGCTCCGCAGCCACCCAAGGTGCTCACCACGCCGTTGGAGATCTCCGGCAACCTGCGCCAGCTGCAAGACAGCCATGATCCGCTGATCATCACGTTCCATGAGCGCAGCCAGCGCTTCCAGAGTTATCTGGTGGACATTGACCGTGACAGCAACATGATTGCCCTGGACGAAATGATTCCCCGCGATGGTGAACGCTTCCTGCTCGCCGGCGAACCGTTCAAGGTCGAAGGCTTTCACGACGGCGTGCGTATTGCCTGGGAAAGCAACGGCCCGTTGACCATCGACGAATCTGGTGGCGGTCGCTGCTACCGTGGCGCCCTGCCCGCCGAGGTGGTTTACCACCAGCGTCGCAATGCATTCCGCGCAGCATTGAAGCTGGCACAACTGGTCAACGTCGATCTGGGCGGTGAAAAGCTCAAGTCGCCGATCAGCGGCAAGCTATTGGACATCTCAGCCACCGGCTGCAAGTTGCGCTTCGAAGGCGACATCACGGACAGCCTGCAACTGGGCCAGGTCTATGACCGCTTCATCGCCGCCCTGCCCTTTGGCAACATGACGGCACCCGTCGAGCTGCGTTACCTGCACTTCGAAGAAAGGATCTCCATCACCTTCGCCGGCGTACGCTTTCACAACATGAGCGGGCTGGTACAGCGGCAGGTCGAGCGGTTCGTCTATCAGCTTCAGCGTGAAGCGCGACGCTTCGATAAAGACGACATGTAATACGACGCTTCAATAGAAAACGGGCAGTCCCTTCCGGTGACTGCCCGTTTTTTTATGCGTTGTTTTTATGCATTAAGGCCTGGCCTCGGTAAAACTTTGCTCGCGAGTTGCATCAGGGTCTTCGGGCGGCGGATCCGTTTCGGGCTCTGATTCAGGTTCCGGGTCCGGCTCAAGGTTGATCGGGTTCTGCATCTGGTCCTGCACCACCTGCTCATCGACACGCGGGTCAAGGCAAGCGACCAACGGCGAACTCGACATGCTGTCCGGCATGGCGACGTGATGCAGCGGCGCATCGTCGACCTGATGCAGGTTGGTCACCGCTTTCGGGCGAATCCGCCACACCAGCACCAACGCGAAGAAGCTGAAGAAGGCATAGAGCATGTGGCTGCCGAACAGCTTCATCAGCACCCCGGCCACCAGCGGTCCGATACTGGCGCCGACACCGTAGGTCACCAACAGCATCGCTGTCAGGGACACCCGACGATCACCTTCGACGTGGTCGTTGGAGAATGCCACCGCCAGCGGATACAGGCAGAACATCACCAGCGAACAACAGAACCCGGTGATAAACAAAATCTCCAGCGGTACCTGTTGCATGATTGCCAGCGGCAACGCGGTAAGCGCCAGGACCAGCGCAAAACAGCGGATCAACAGCGCCCGGTCATAACGATCGGACAGCCAGCCTAACGGCCATTGCACCAGTAAGCCCGCAAAAATGCAGCTACCCATGAACAGACCGACCTGCTCCGTGGACAACCCCTGCTGTGAGGCATACAGCGGTGCCAGACCGTAGAACGAACCGATGATCAGCCCTGCCCCCAGCACCGTGCTCAACGACTGCGGCACGCGCTTGATGAAGAACCGCGGCTCCATCGGTGCCGGGTGCAATGGTGCCGGGTGAATCCGGCGAGTCAGGGCCACCGGCACCAGACACAGCGCGAAGCACAAGGCGACCAGCATCAGCAGTTCAAGGCCCAGGCCCGGGTGCATGACCAGAATCAGCTGACCCAGCACCAGCCCCAGGTACGAGGCGATCATGTAGCCGCTGAACACCGTTCCGCGCTGCGAGGCTTCGGCCTGCTCATTGAGCCAGCTTTCGATGACCATGTACTGGCACATCATGCCGAGGCCGACGATGACCCGCAGGAAGATCCAGGCAGGCAACCAGTCCACCAGGCCATGGCCCAGCACCGCCGCGCCGACAATCCCGGCGCAGGCTGAATAGGCGCGAATATGCCCGACCCGGGCAATCAGCCGGTGGCCGATCTTGCCTCCCAGCACCAGGCCGCAATAGTTGGCTGCCATCAACGCACCGACCCACAGGCTGTCGACGTGGTCGGCGGCCAGGCGCAAGGCCAGGTAAGTACTCAACAGGCCAGAGCCGATCAACATCATCAGCGAGGCAAAATAAAGCGCTCGAAAGGGTTTCCAGATTTGGCGCATCGGCGTTCCGAGCGGCTCCTTGCAGTGAGTTTCAGGCTACCGACAAACGATAGCCTGATGTCGACGGATCGTCAGGCCTGGGCCGCTAAAACTCGCCGCTCCCAGGGAGTAATTTCATCAAAGAAGCTGGTCAACTCCATGGTCTTCGAGGCGATGTAGCCTTCGATGAACTCCTTGCCAAACAGTTCCTTCGCCAATTGGCTACGTTTCAGACGCTCAAGAGCCGCATGCAAGGTACACGGCAACGAAAGATTGTCCGGCACTTCGAATTCACCCTGGATCGGCTCGCTCGGCTCCAGTTTGTGTTCAATGCCATACAACCCTGCGGCAAGACTGGTGGCGATCGCCAGGTAAGGATTTGCATCAGCCCCCGGCAAGCGGTTCTCGACCCGACGAGCGGCGGGCGAACTGGCCGGAATACGCAATCCGGCCGCGCGATTGTCGTGGGACCAGCAGGCATTATTCGGCGACGCATACGGATGGCACAAGCGCTGATACGAGTTCACGTTCGGTGCGAACAACGCGGTGAAATCCGCCATGCCGACCTGCTGACCCGCGATGAAATGACGGAAGGTCGCGGTCGGCTCACCAGCCTTGTCGCTGAACACGTTACGCCCGCTGCCGATCTCGATGATGCTCTGGTGAATATGCATCGAACTGCCCGGCGTGTGCGCCAGCGGCTTAGCCATACAAACCACGGTCAGGCCATGCTTGAGCGCGACTTCTTTAAGCAGATGTTTGAACAGGAGTGTCTGGTCGGCCAGCAGCAGTGGGTCGCCGTGCAGCAGGTTGATCTCGAACTGGCTGACGCCCATCTCGTGCATGAAGGTATCGCGCGGCAAGCCCAGGGCCGCCATGCAGGCGTAGACCTCATTGAAAAACGGTCGCAAACCGTTATTGGAACTGATACTGAACGCCGAATGACCGTCCTCGCGACGACCATCCAGGCCCAGCGGCGGCTGGAACGGTTGAGTCGGATCGGTGTTGGGCGCAAACACAAAAAATTCCAGCTCGGTCGCCACCACCGGTGCCAGGCCGAGGGCCGCGTAACGTGCGATCACGGCCTTCAATTGGCCACGGGTCGACAGCTTTGAGCTGCCCCCGGTCAGCTCGTCCGCATCGCAAATGGCCAAGGCTCGCGGCTGCTGGCTCCACGGCAAGCGATGGATCTGTGCAGAGTCGGGCACCAGCGCCAGGTCGCCATCATCGCTGCCGTAAAAGCGCGCTGGCGGATATCCGCCCATGATGCATTGCAGCAGCACACCCCGCGCCATCTGCAAACGCCGTCCTTCGAGAAAGCCCTCGGCGGTCATTACCTTGCCACGGGGTACGCCATTCAAATCCGGCGTGACACATTCGATCTCATCAATGCCCGTCAATCGCTCCGCGAATGAACTATGGCCATCGGTTGTCATGACGCAATCCTTTTTGTTGTGCGAGCCGCGAACGGCGACCCGTACAAAATAGGCGCCGCCTGTTCGGAATATCAAGCAGCGGCCCACAAAAAGAACCGGTCAAGGCAGATAGAGGCTGAACACGCCGCCGCCCAGCGGGCCGCCATTGCTGATCTCGGTGCGTCCGCCCACGCCGTTGCGCTGATGAAGTTCGGCAATCCGCCCGGCAAAGTACAGGCCCAGGCCAGTGCTTCCGCTGCTGTGGTTGATGCCCTGCACGTAATCGTCCTGACGCTCGATCATCTCGGGTGGATACCCCTCGCCATCGTCGTTGACGGTCAGCACCAGTTGCCCCGCTTCATCGCTGACGCTGATCAACACCGCGTGGCGGGCGTAACGAATGGCGTTGTTGATGCTGTTGCCCAGCACCGAAGCAATCAGCTCCCGGTCGAAGAAACCCAGAGGGCTCAACGGGTCCACTTCATAGGTCGCCATGATGCCGCGACTGGCAAATACGTCCTGGTGGCAGGCCAATTGCGCTTCGATGAAGTCATCCAGTTCATGGTAGGCCGGTTGCAGCGGCATCTGGTTGACCCCGAGTTTGTACAGCCCCAGCAACTGCACCAGCATGCCATTAAGGTGAGAAAACTCGAATTCGATCACACCCTGCTCCGGGGTGTGCTGCTGCGGATCCGGCAAGCGCGCCAACCATTGGCTGTGGGCCTGCATCAGCATCGCCAGAGAGTTCTTCATGTCGTGCACGGTGGAGGCAATCACCGTGGAAAAATCGAGTGCCTGTTCGCTGTTGTTCATTCGCCAAACGCCTTGCTTCGCAACTTCTGATAACGGGGAAAACGCGCATCGGTATCGGGCATCAGGCCGACCATTTTCAGGCAGGTCCGACATTCCTCCAGCTCCGCCGAAGGAACATTGGTGTCGGTGCCGTGCAGCAGCGACTGCGCCATGTTCAGCGCGATACTGATGTTCTTGGGTTGCAGCGCCAGGGCTTTGCGGAACACCTGCCGCGCCTCCACCAGGTTGCCGGTCTTGTACACCCGCACGCCCTGACGGTTGAGGTCCGCAGCGGCGTTGCCGGAGTTGAGAATGGTCGGGTCGTCGGTCAACTTGGCAATGCCCTTCATCACCGTCGGGTCGTCGCCGTAGATTTCCGCGCAGTTTTTCAACATCGAGGCACCGGCGCTGGCCTGGCCGAGCATCTGCAGTTGCTTGGCCACCAGCAGCGCCGCTTCGGCGCTCATGAACTGTTCCATGCCATCGAGGCGCATCATCGCCTGCTCGGTGAGCTTCTCGGCAGTTTCAGCATCGTTGAGCAACAGGCTGGTGGCTTTCATCAATCGCGCACGAATCTGCAGACCCGGGTCGGAAGGGTTTTCCTTGGCCACCGCGCTCAGCGTCGTGTTGATTTCCAGTCGAGTCCGAGTATCCAGACCTTTTTCGCTGCCTTTACTGATCAAGGCATGGGCCAGGCCAAGGTTGCTCTCCGCATCCTTGAAACGTGACTGCGCGCCCTGCGCCACGGCCTGGCGATAGGCTTTGGAGGCGGTGTCGAAATCTTCGTTGGCCATCGCCAACTTGCCCAGCTGCGCTTGCCGGCGCACCGCCAGCGGCGACAAGCGGATCGCCTCTTCCAGCACACTCTGGGCCGCCTTGGTGTCGCCTTCGGCGACCAGCACATCAGCCATGCCGTCGTAGAGCGCCGGCATCATCGGGAACACTTTCAGGGCTTTTTCATACACGCCTTTGGCCTGAGCGACCTGGCCACGCTTGAACAGCAATTTGCCCAGACCGGCAAACGCCCACGGCAACGGTCGATCAGCAATGATGCTGTCATAGAGACGCTCCAGCGCCTCGTTCTGATTCAGGTCGCGCAAGGCATCGGCGCGGTAGCGCAGGCACAACGGCGAATAGCGGATGTCTTGTTTGCACAAGGCGATGCAGGCATTGAGCACTTCAACCGGTTTGCCCCGGTCAAGGGCCTGCAGAATCGGCTTGAGCAAGGTCTTGCGTTGCTCCAGCCGCTCCAGGCGTTGAGCCAGGCCGGAACGGTTGAACGGTTTGGTCAGGTACGCATCGGGTTCGTGTTCCAACGCACTGAGCACCATCGCCTGACTGGTCTCGGCGGTGACCATGACGAACACGGCCTCATGGCTGATCAGCTTCTCGATCATCAGGTCTTCAAGCACCTGCTGACCGTTCTTCTTGCCGTCGCCCAGGTGAAAGTCCTGCAGGATGAAATCGTAGGCCTTCTGCGAACACATACGCAGCGCCTGTTCACCGGAGTCGGCGGTGTCGACATCCTTGACGCCCAGTTCGCGCAGCATGGACCTGACGGAACTGCGAAAATCCGAGAAATCATCGACGATCAAAAAACGCTTTTGGTGATACGACAGCATCGAAGATTTCCAGGCAATTAAGAAGAAGACCATGACTGTTCGGGTTATCGGCCAGTAGTGGCGTTCCCTTGAGACTTCATGCCGCTAGTACGCGCTAAATATTTGAAGGTGTGCTGGGCGACACGCTGATAGCAATGACAGACTTTCCATGTAGATCGTCAGGTGATCGCGCTTAAAAAAGCCCCGTCGGAAATCGCCCGGCGGGGCTCTTTTTTGCCTCTTGGTGCTACCTTTTTCCAAAATTTATATCCTTAAGGAAACTCTGAAAAAGACATCCAGATTTGGTGAAATACGCACCTCGCACAAACTGAGCGGTTGAACCCCGATGAAACAGATGTCCTTCGCCGATGCCGAATATGCCGGAAAACGTAAGCAGA